>JBGQHV010000186.1:0-6167 GCA_041498155.1 Gemmatimonadota bacterium
GACCCGGACGCGTTCTACTTGTTGGCGCTCGGCTACGCCCGCGCGAAGCGCTGGGACGATGAAGGGCGTGCATTGCGCACCGCGATCGCGATCAACCCTCGGTACACCCCCGCCTATGTGGCACTGTCGTTCGAGCCGTATCAACGACGGCCGGCCCTCGCCCAGGAAGTCCGAAAGGGCAAGGTCCCGCCCCCCTGGCGTGACTCTTTGGTCGAGGCGAACCGGCTCCTGCACCAGGCGTTCATCATCGACCCATTGGCGGAGCTGGGTCCGCCCGATGTCGATCCGGAACAAGCACGGTTCGTTCAGGCGTACCTAAATCTTGCCCTGACACGCAGATTCGGCGGTCGCCCACGCGACTCCCTACCGGCGTGGGTACTGTGGTATCAGGGGTTGTCGGCGGGGCGCGATGGGCGGTACGACCCTGCGATCGAAGACTTCCGGGTGTTGCTGCGGCGGGCGGAAACGATCGAGAACGACTCCGTCGTACCATTCCCGGTCGGGACCACTGATTTCCGTTACGTGCTCGCGATCTTGTCTGACCGCGCCGGCCGGCCTGCGGATGCGTTGAGCTATTACCAACAGACGCTCGCCGGAGATCTCGGTCACTACATGGCGCACGCTCGTCTGGCGCGTCTCTACCGGGACCATCAAATGTGGACTGCCGCCGTGACGGAGGCTCAGCGCGCCGCCGAAACAAACCCGGAGGACCCGACGACGGCGCGCGAGCTCGGAGAGATCCTGCTGGCCGCCGGCCGTCTCCCGGAAGCCGAGACGGCGGTTCGAGAGGCGCTGGAGCGCAATCCACGAGATCTTGGCGCGGAATACGTCCTCGGCGTGATCCTCGGTCAGTCCGGCCGTACCGCGGACGCGCGGGTCGCACTGGAACGGTTTGTGGCCCTCGCACCGCCGGCGCTCTTTGGACCGCACATCGACGACGCCAAACGACGTCTGGCGGCGCTCCCCCGCTAGCTGGTTGGAACGGCGTCCCGTTCCGGGGTCTCCCCCCCGACGGCCCCGTTCCCCTGGGCGCCATAGTGGCGCTCGATCTCCCGCGTGATGTGCATCGAGCAGAACTTCGGCCCGCACATGGCGCAGAATTCGGCCGATTTGAAGTACTCGGCCGGCAGGGCCTCGTCGTGCAGCTCGCGCGCCCGCTCCGGATCGAGGCTCAGACGGAACTGCTCGTTCCAGTCGAACCCGAAGCGCGCGCGTGACAGCGCGTCGTCCTGGTCCCGCGCCCCGCGCCGGCCGCGCGCGATGTCGGCGGCGTGCGCCGCGATCTTGTACGCGATCACACCCTCGCGCACTTCCTCGGCGTTGGGCAGCCCCAGGTGCTCCTTGCGCGTGACGTAGCACAGCATGTCGGCCCCGTACCAGCCGATCATCGCCGCCCCGATGGCCGAGGTGATGTGGTCGTACCCGGGCGCCACGTCGGTCACCAGCGGCCCGAGCGTGTAGAACGGCGCCTCGTGACAGATCGCTTTCTGCTTGCGGACATTCACCTCGATCAGATGCATCGGGATGTGGCCGGGGCCTTCGATCATCACCTGCACGTCCTGCGCCCACGCCTTCTCCGTCAGCTCCCCCAGGACGGCGAGCTCGGCGAACTGCGCGCGATCGTTGGCGTCCGCCACGGAGCCGGGGCGGAGTCCGTCGCCCAGCGACAGGGTCACGTCGTAGCGGCGCGCGATCTCCAGCACCCGGTCGAAGTGCGTATAGAACGGATTCTGCTCGTTGTGCGCGGTCATCCAGTAGGCGTGCAGCGATCCGCCGCGCGACACGATTCCGGTCACCCGGCCGAGCGCGTGGGGAACGTGCTCGCGCAGCACGCCGGCGTGGATCGTCATGTAGTCCACGCCCTGGCGCGCCTGATGCTCCACCATGTCGAGCAGGTCGTCGGCCGAGAGATCCTCGACCTTGCCGGTCTCGGTCACGGCTTGATAGATGGGCACGGTGCCGATCGGAACGGGTGAGGCGTCGACGATTGCCTGGCGGATGGCGTCGATGTCGCCGCCCGTCGAAAGGTCCATCACCGTGTCGGCGCCGTAGTGGACGGCGTGATGCAGCTTCTCGAGCTCCCCCGCGATGTCCGAGGTGACGGCGGAGTTGCCGATGTTGGCGTTGATCTTCACCCGCGCCACTTTGCCGATCGCCATCGGGTCGAGCCGCTTGGCGAGGTGGTGGACGTTGGCGGGGATCACGAGCCGCCCGCGGGCGACCTCGTCGCGCACGAGCTCGGGAGCCAGCTCCTCGCGCTCGGCGACCCGGCGCATTTCAGAGGTGATCGTGCCCTGGCGGGCGAAGAACATCTGGGTGTTGCAGTCCATGTCGACTCCCTTCGCCGGCATTATCCGGATCAGGTCCAAAGGGTGTGTTCTCAGCCCGCGAAGCCGGTCGGTCTGGCGGGCACCCCCGTCAACAGGCGAATCTAACTGTCTATGACCGGTGTCAACCTCCTGCCCTCGCGGCTCCTCAGCGCCGTCCTGCTGCTGGCGTGCGCGCCGCCGGCGGTCGCCCCCCCGCCCGCCGCGGAGTACGCCGCCATGGAGCGCGAGGTGGCGCGTCGCGTCAACGCGCATCGTGCCGCGCGGCGGCTCGCTGCGTTGACCTACGACACGGCCCTCGCGGCGGTCGCGCGCGCCCACAGCCTCGACATGGCCGCGCACGACGTCCCGATGGGTCACGACGGCTTTCATGAGCGGGCCGAGCGCGTGGACCGGTTCATGCCGCTCGAGGCCATCGGGGAGAACGTCGCCATGAACGACTACGCTCCGGCGCGGACGGTGGGCGTGGCGGTGGCGGGCTGGCTCGCGAGCCCGCACCATCTCGAGAACATCGAAGGGCACTACGACGTCACGGGCGTGGGGATCGTGCGGGCGCGCGACGGGACCTTCTACTACACACAGATGTTCGTGGCGCGGCGCAGGGTCAGCGGGGGGCGTCCGTAATGGTGTAGGTCGTGTACATCCCCGCCGCCATGTGATCGTTCACGTGACAGTGGAGCATCCACACACCGGGATTCCGCGCGACCATGTCCGCCAGCTTCATGCTGCCGGGCAGCAGCTCGATCACATCCACGTAGCTCTTACCATCCAGCAGCAGTTTCGCCCCGTGCCAGTGGGGCGTGTGCAGGTCGACTTCCGACCCGAGCGCCGTGATGTACCAGCGCACCCGATCTCCCTTGTTCATCACGAGACCGCGAAGATTCCCGAAGAACAGGCCGTTGATGGCGTGCTTCAGGTTCATCTCTTCGTACCGGGGCGGCGTGTCGGGACGGTTCTCGTTGAACACCATCCAGAAGGTGACGAATTCCCGGTCCACGTCGGTCGGGACGGCGGTCGCGGGGTCGGCGCGGGTCGGATCGGCGACGAGGATCACGCCTACCAGTCCTTCCTCGATCTCCTCTTCCGGGTGCACGTGCGAGTGATACAGCCAGACTCTGGTACTCGGCTCGCTCGGCAGCGGGCCGCTCTCGCGCCCCGCCAGCCAGCTGTAGGCGTACGTCCCCCCCGGAGTGACGCTGTCGCCCCCGCCGCGCGGCGGGTTGTAGAGGGCCCCTTCGTTCTGCGCGTCGTAGCGCACGCCGTGCGGGTGCATCGAGAGCGGCTGGCTGGTCGCGTTCCGGAAGACGACCCGGATCGTATCCCCGGTACACGCGCGCAGAATGGGCCCGAGGATGCCGAGCCAGGGCGGCTCGGGGATTCTCGTCGTGAACGTCGAATCGGTATAGCCGATGTAGCGGAGCTTCCGGTACGCCAGGGAATCGCCCCATGGGGCGGGCGGGCGCTGCCCCATGACCGAGTCGTAGCCCGCGGGCATGTAGTTCCAGAGGACCGCTTCAGCGCGGACGTAATAGGTGCGGGTCCGTGGACGGTAGGAGAAGACCGTCTTGCCGCACGCGAGCGTTCCGAGGGCTACCCCGAACGACAGCGCGCCGGCGACGCGCCGGCGGGTGACCGTCTGATACACGAACATCGGATCTCGCAGGGATTCAGCTCGAGGCGATCGCGGCCTCTTCGGGCGCTTCGCGTGGCCGGGGGCTGCCGTAGCGCTCGCTCCGGTCGTGATGCTTTTCCCACTCGCTGCGGAACGCGAACGGGTCGAGACCCACGGCGCGGTCCAACGCCAGAATGCCGTCCAGGTGGTCGATCTCGTGCTGCAGCAGCTCGGCGAGGGGACCCTCGCACTCCATCGTGTGCGGCTTGCCTTTCATGTCCATGTACTGCACGGTGATCCGGTGGGCGCGGTTTACGCGCACCAGGAGCTCCGGGAACGAGAAGCAATCGTCCCACACCTCGAAGTCTTCGGACCCGACATCGGTGATCTCGGGATTGAGCAGTGTCACCCGCTGTTTGGCGCCGTCCACGTCCATGACGATCACGCGCACCGGGGCTCCGATCTGCGGCGCCGCGAGCGCCCGCCCCATGGCGTACTTCTCTTTGGCCGCCTTCAGGGTATCGCGCAGGTCGTCCGCCACGAGCCGCACGGCCGCGGAGGTCGGCGTCTCGACGCGCTGGCAGCGCTCGCGCAGGATCGGATCGCCCAGCAGGCGAATGCGTCGTACGGCCATAGGGGGCCCTAATTCTCGTCATTTGGTGTCAAGACGCAACCGGGCAGCTGGGCGAGGGGACGCGCGAGGCGCCGTACTTGAAGGTGTGACATGGAGTTGCCGTGCTAATGTCAGGGTCTCATCCTGCATCGATTGCCCGCCCCGAACGGCCGGGGTATCCTAGTCGCCCCTATGCCACTCGCCGCCGTAATCCTCGCGGGCGGCCGCTCTGCCCGGATGGGCACTCCCAAGGCCCTGCTGGACTTCCGCGGAGAGCCGTTCGTCGTGCGCATTCTCGAAGCCCTGGAAGCTCTCGACATCAAGAGCCGCCTGGTGGTGGTCGGGCCGGATGGCGCCCCGATCCGCACGGCCATGGCGACGCACGATTGCACGGTGGTGGAGAACGCCGATGTGGACGGCGGTCCCATCGCGTCGCTGCGTCGCGCCCTCGAGGCCCTCGAACCCGTGCATCCCCCGGCGGTGCTCGTCTGGCCGGTGGATCTGCCGCACGTGCACGTCACGACGGTGGAGCGGCTGGTGGAGGCTTACCGGCGACAGCGTGGCGCCGTCACCCTGCCGACCTTCGCCGGCCGTCGCGGCCACCCGGTGATCTGGGACCAGGGCCTGTTCGCGGAGCTGCGCACGAGCGATGCGGCCACGCGCGACGGCGCGCGCGCCGTGCTTCACGCGCACGCCGACCAGGCGGTCCTCGTGCCGGTGGACGATCCGGCCGTGACCGATTTCATCAACACGCGCGCCGACTACGAACGACTGATCCGCGAGATCAACCGCGACGCCTACTGAGCCGACCCCCCCGCTCTTCATCTCGACTTCACGATAAATTTTTGAACTGAGGTTCAATTTTCAGCCGGACCCCAGGGAGGCTCCGGCATGGCAGGTACCGCACCCGGCACGCGCTCGCGTGCTCCAGCCCGTCGCTCCGCCCACGTACGCGCCAAGCGCCAGCGCCGCCGCGTCGAAATCCTGCATGCCGCCCTGCGCGCCTTCCGCACCGGGGGCTACCACGGCACGACGCTCGACGACATCGCCCAACAGCTCGGCGTCCGCAAGACGGCGCTGTACCACTACTTCCCCGACAAGGAAGCGATGCTGTATGCCTGTCACCGCGAGGGACTCGAGGAGGTCGCGGGAATCATGACGGCCGCTCGGCGGCGTCCCACGTACGCCGAACAGCTCACCCATGCGATCCGGGAGCACGTGCGCGTCATGACGGACACGCTCGAGGGCTCGTCGCTGGCGTTCGAGGTCTGGGCGCTCTCGCCCCGGCACCAGGCCGAAGTGATCGCGGCCCGCGACCGCTACGAGCAGGCGTTGCGCGACATCGTGCGGCGCGGCGTCGCGGCCGGCGAGTTCCGTGCGGTGGACCCGAAGCTCGCGGTCTTCGCGATGCTCGGCGCCATCAACTGGGTCGCCCGCTGGTATTCCGCCGATGGATCGATCCGCCCCCAGATCCTCGGCGCGCACTTCGCCGACCATCTCGTTCGAGGACTCCTCGTTTTATGACGACGACCGCCCCGATGACCCCCACGACCCGTCATTTCTCGTCCCGCGCCCCGGCCAGCTTCGGATTTCGGGAAGTGTTGTACGACAAAGC
>JBGQHV010000187.1:0-6151 GCA_041498155.1 Gemmatimonadota bacterium
CCCTTCGGGTCGTCGAAGAAGAGCGCCCCGAGCCACAGGATGGTGAAGTACGGGTGAGAGTGCTGGCCGCAGGCGTCTCCTTGCCTGACGTAATGGCGCGCGAGGGCGTTCATCCTGAAACACCCCCGGTGCCCTTTACGCCGGGGTGGGATCTGGTTGGCGTGGTGGATCGGCTCGGCGACGGTATCGCTGGAATCGAAACAGGCCAGAGAGTTGCCGCGCTGCCGATTCACGGTGCGTACGCGGAGTTCGTCTGCCTGCCGCAACGTGAACTGGTTCCGGTGCCATCCGGGGTGGACGCCGCCGAGGCTGTCAGCCTCGTGCTGAACTACGTCACGGCGTACCAGATGCTGCATCGTTCCGCCAAGGTCAGACCGGGCCAGCGCGTGTTGATTCACGGCGCGGCAGGCGGGGTCGGCACGGCACTCTTGCAGCTGGGGCGCCTCGCCGGGCTGAAGATGTACGGTACCTGTTCATCGCGCAGTGCGCCGGCCGTTTCTGACCTGGGGGGGAACCCAATTGATTACCAGCATCAGGACTTTGTGAAAGAAATCCACCGCCTCACGAGCGACGGTGTGGACGTCGTCTTCGACCCCATCGGTGGTACTCACCTGTGGCATTCCCGCAAGGCGCTCCGGCCTGGTGGGAGGGTGGTGGGCTATGGCCTTCGTACATCGCTACGTGAGGAGGGACTGGCTTCAGGTCGTCCAGGTCGTCGTCAACGCTTTCGCGGAACCGCCATCTTCGGGTTGTACATCGCCGGAGGCTGGCTTCTCCCGGGCCGGAAACGGGTGATCCCCTACAGCATCCAGACGCTCAAACGACTGAATCCCGAATTGTTTCGACAGGATTTGATCGCCCTGTTCGACCTCCTGCGACAGAAGAAGATCAAGCCGCTCATCGCCCTGCGACTTCCCCTTGCCGAGGCACGGCGCGCGCAGGAGCTGCTCGGGAAGGGAGGCGTGACCGGCAAGATCGTGCTCGTGCTCAACGGGTCATCGCTTGAGTCAGGAGCGGCGTGAACAACGGCTGGACGAAGGACCAGAGGGTTGACGTGGGGCGACCAGGGGACGCGGGAGGAGCGATGGGTCGAGGCCGGCTGGAGGCATTCAGCGATGGCGTGATCGCGATCATCATCACGATCATGGTGCTGGAGATGAAAGTCCCGCACGGCGACCGCGTGCACGATCTGCTGCCGCTGCTCCCCGTGTTCCTCAGCTACGTGCTCAGCTTCGTGTATGTCGGCATCTACTGGAACAACCATCATCACCTGCTGCAAGCGACTACCACCGTCACCGGCGGGATGCTCTGGGCCAACCTCCATCTGTTGTTCTGGCTCTCGTTGTTTCCATTCGCCACCGGCTGGATGGGGGAGAACCACTTCGCCACGGTACCCACCGCCCTGTACGGGGTGGTGCTGCTAATGGCCGCGATCGCGTACTACGTCCTCCAGCAAGTGATCATTCGCGCACAGGGGCCGGGCTCGATCCTCAAGAAGGCAGTCGGACGCGACTGGAAGGGCAAGCTGTCGCCGGTCCTATATGTCGTGGCCATCGTCGTGACCGTCTGGTCGCCCTGGATCGCCGAAGCGATCTTCGTGACCGTGGCGCTCATCTGGCTGATCCCCGACCAGCGCATCGAGAGCGTTCTGTTGCGCGACGAGGCCTAGCATGAAACGAATGACCGCAGCGCTGTTCCTCGCCCTGATTCCGGCTCCGCTCGCGGGGCAGGGCATCCCGTTCAGCCAGCACGGCACCGTTACGCAGCGCGTCGGGTTCACCGATATCAGCATCTCCTACAACCGGCCCGTGGCGCATGGACGCGTGTTGTTCGGCAAGCTGGTGAAATGGGGACAGGTGTGGCACCCGGGAGCGGACTCGGCGACCACCATCACATTCAGCAAAGCGGTGTCCATCGAGGGCCAGGCACTCGCGGCGGGACAGTACACGCTGTGGTCGGTTCCCGACTCGACCAGCTGGATCGTGATCTTCAGCCACGCCGTGCACGTGTTCCATCTGCCCTACCCAGGCGCGTCACGCGACGCGTTGCGCGTAACGGTGACGCCGGTGCAGGGGAGTCACATGGAGGTGCTGGCGTTCTACTTTCCGGTGGTCGGACCCGATTCAGCGGTGCTGCAGCTGCACTGGGGAACGACGATCGTGCCACTGCATATCCGCACGCCGTAGACCGAGGCGCCCGGTCACGGGACGGCTTCCTGCACGCCGCAGGTCTCGAACACCGCCGGGTGCGCCCCGGTCTGGAGCAGATCGTGGAGCATCTCGTGCTCCACCAGCCGCTCATCCGAGAGGTGCGTTTCGGCGATGTAGATCGCGTGCGGCGGTCCCCACCACCCCCAGCGTGGTCCATCGGGGGTCGCGAATCGATCGCCGGGCATCTCGTACCACTCGATCCGGTCCAAGGGAGCGGTGAGCTGGGCGCAGGTCTCCATCCGCTGCCACCACACGGCATAGAGCGGCGGGGGTGGGCTGAACGGCCGTGCGCCCGATGGCTCGAACGGATGGGCGAGACAAGCCACCACAAGTAGCGGAAGCGCCGGCGCCCACTCCCGGAACGACAACCGCTCCGGGAGCCCGTGCCGCGTCGATCGCATCGCTATTGGACTACAATCCGTCCGGACATCGCCGATCCGTGGACTCCGCAATCATAGGTGTACGTTCCCGGAGTATTGAACACCACCGCATACGTCGAGTTGGACGCGCTCATCACCGCGCTGCTCGCGAAGCTCCGCGCGCCGGTCGATTGTACGCTGTGCTGCCCTGCCGCGTTCCATCTCCACGTGACCGTCGTGCCCGCGGGGACCGTGTCCACGGCGGGGTTTTGGGTCCCGTTGTGGGCGCTACGGAAGTAGATGTTGCCTACCGTGATGCTGCCGACGGGGCCGCCGCCCACTCCACCCCCGCCGCCGCCCCCACCCCCACCCCCGCCCCCACCGCCGTATGGAGACGTCAGACCACTGCACGCCGCGAGCGCGACCAGGGCGGGTGTCACGAGCCATGCTGGGTATCGCATAACGAATCCTCCGCTGAAGTGAGTGACATGCACTCACTGAACAGTGGAGGCCTGTCGCGATTTCCCATGTGGCTCGCTTCTCACCTCGTCCGGACAAACCGCGGCGCGCGGAAGGCGATAAGCTAATCGTCCAGGGTGGGGGCTGGCGCCGCAACGGCTCGCGTGTTGGTAGTGATCATCGTCACGTTCTTGCCGGCCGCCGCCGCGGCGGCGTCGTCGCGGTCGCGCACCGTCCGATACACGGCGGCGACGGCCGACCCGGAACCGCACAGGCGCACCCAGAGTGGGCCCGTCTGGGCGATCCGCTCGAACAGCGCGCGCAGCTCCGGGTGACGCGAAAACACCGGAACTTCGAAGTCATTTCCTCCCAGTCGGCCCACGCTGCCCCACGTGGCGAACGCGTCGCCGTCGAGCACGACGGGGCCGCGCGACGTCGGCGCGGGGTGCATCTCGTCCCACCAGCGATATGCCTCCGGTGTCGCCACGGACACGGCCGGGGCGGCGATGAGTGCCGGAGCGGCGGGGCAGGGCGGCAAGCGAAACAGCCGTTCGCCGCGTCCCCACGCGAGCGCCGCGGGCGCCCCGCTCGCGAAGAACGCCACGTCGGCGCCGAGTCGCGTGGCGAGGAGCAGCAGCTCCTGCCGGGGGACAACGCCACCGGTGAGCGCGTTCACCGCGTGCAGGGTCGCGGCGGCATCGCTCGAGCCGCCGCCCAGGCCGGCGCGCACGGGGATGCGTTTGGTGAGCTGGATGGATACGCCGAACGTCTCCCCGGTGGTCTGGAGCACCGCCCGAGCCGCGCGCACGGCGAGGTTCTCCTCGGCGGGTCCCAGATCCGGGCCGTCCACACGGAGCGAGACGCCCGGGTTGCTGCGGGTGACGAGGAGCTCGTCGGCGAGCTCGAGCAACGCGAATGCGGTTTCGATCTGATGGTGGCCCCCGCTTTCCCGGGCGAGGATGCGGAGCAGCAGGTTCACCTTGGCATGCGCCGCGACGCGCACCCGCGCCGGAGGGGCCGCGGGGCTCACGGTGCGGGCTCGGGCGCCGGCGCGGCCCGGCGCAGGTCACCCAGGTGCAGATGCGCGCGCGACAGCGCGTCGAGGCCGAGCAACGTGATCGGGATGAATCCGGTGAGGTGGAACGCGAACGCGTAGGCCAGCGCGAGCGTGGCCCCGATGCCGTAGAACTGCAGCGTGAGCCGCGTCGCGTACTCGAAGACGCCCCAGAATCCGGGGGCGGCCGGGATCGCCACGCCGAAGCCAATGAGGCCTTGCAGCAGCAACGCGCCCTCGGCCGGCACGGCCAGATGGAATGCACGGAAGCAGAGCGCGAAGGCCGCGGCGTTGACGAGCCACAGCGCCAGCGACCAGCCGAGCACCGACGCGAAACGCCCGGGACTTTTCAGCACGGCGAGTCCAGCGATGAGCCCGTCGGCCACCGACCGGACCTTGCCCGCCAGTCGCTGCGGCAGGACGGCGCCGGCGATGCGGTCGAGCAGGGCGAGCCAGGGACCGGGCCGGAGCGCCACGACGAACGCTACGAGCAGCACCGCACCGAACGCGATGGCGACCCCCGCGGCGACGCGCGAGAGGGGCGTGCCGCCGACGGTCGCGTGAGCAGGGAACGACGGCGCGGCGATCGCCGCCGCCATGAGCGCCAGCATCATCAGGCCGTCGAACACGCGTTCCACGCCGATCGAGGCGAGCGCGGTGGTGAACCGGACGGGGAGGCCGCGGCTCACGACCCAGGCGCGCGCGAACTCTCCGGCCCGGGCCGGCAGGAGGTTGTTCGCCATGAACCCGATGGCGGTCGCATCCCAGAGCGGCCGCCACGGATAGCGGCCGCCGTCGGGGGCGCGGAGCAGCACGCGCCACCGCAGGGTGCGCAACGGGAACGTGAGGGTGGCCACGCCGGCGGAGGCCAGGATCAGCAGCGGGTTGGCGGCCCGGACGCTCGCCAAGACCCCGCGCAGGTCCACGCCGTGTGCCGCCCACAGGAGAAACGCGGCGGTGACGCCGAGGCCCAGCGGCCAGGTCCAGCGCGACGGCCGTTTAGGCGCCGGACTGGATGGCGAGGTCAACGAGATCGCAGACTTCGTCGAACAGGGCGGGGAGCTCGTCGGGGGGGGTCCGTCGTGCCAGGTCGCGCAGCTCCTGCACGCGCGCCAGGGCGCGGTCGCCGCGGTACAGCAGCGACTTGACGTCCACCACCGGGAGCGCCTCCTCGGCCTGCGCGGCGGCCGCGGTCGCGGCCTCGCCCATCAGCACCTCGAGCGATGCCGGCCCGATGCCCATCGCGACCATGCGCTCGTAGGCGATCCACGATCCCACGATGTCCGGCGTCTCCGCCGGGGTCTCCGACATCTCCATCAGGAAGAGCGGGGGCATCGACGGCTTGGGGGGCTCTTCCGCCGGAGTCGCCTCGACCGCCGCCACCGGAGCGACGGGGATTTCGAGCGCGGGCGGCTCGGCCAATGCTCGCAGCTCGGCCAACTCGTCGGGCAGCTCGAGATCTTCGATCGGAACGATCGGAGTCTCCGCCGCCGCCGGCTCGGGCTTCGGTTCGTCCAGGGCGGCGCCGAGCGGCTGCGCGCCGGGGAACGAGACGAGGGTGTGCGCCGTGGTGGGCGGGGCCACGGGAGCCGCCAGCGTGCGCAACCGATTCGCGACTTCGCCCAAGCCGGCGGCGATGTGGTCGTCGTCCGCGTGGCTGGAGTTGGCCAGCACCTCACTCGCCTGCCGCAGCGCCGCGGCGAAGCGCGCCGGCTCCTGCACGGCATGACCCATCGCCACCGCCTCGCGCGCCGCTTCCACGAAGTGGGTCAGACTGTTGGGCAGCGGGCCCTCACCGGCGAACGACAGCGCGCGGAACGTCCCGGCCAGGGTGTGCACGCGCAGCTCGCGTTGCGTCACACTGGGCGCGCGCTCGATCGCGTCGGCGGCGAGCCGCAGATGCTCGCCGTGGCTGACGAGCTCCACGCGCGAGAGCGGCGCCGCCTGGGCCGCACCCGCCCCGCGCTGCACGATGTGGGGACCGACGTCGTCGAAGTAAAGATCGCTGATGGGAATGATCGCCGGCTCGCGATCGAAGAACCGCGCCAGCTGACCCGCGAACGAGCGGA
>JBGQHV010000188.1:0-6116 GCA_041498155.1 Gemmatimonadota bacterium
AGGGCGGTGGCAGTGGTCAGGATCCATCCGCTAGCCTGGATCACACCAGCCATCACGAGCACCGGCGGGCCTTGAATAATCGCGATTAGAAGGCCGACTGGCGCGGCGATGACAACACAGGTGACATATAGCCGGCCCATAAAACGATGCAGCCGCAAGTTGCTCTGGCGCACGCGGCTGGAGAGCTGCACCGGGCCGAGGAGCAGTGCGAGCGCCTGGCCCGCGCTGAGCGGCGACAGGACGCGGCTCGAGTCGGGGCTCGAGTGGCGGACGGCCGCACGCAGCAGTCCGATCCCGAATCGTTCGTAGGTGAACGCCGTCGCCGTATCGGTGACGACGAGACCGAAGCCGATGCTATCGACCCGGCCAGCGGTGGCCAGCATGGAGTCTTGCCGCGCCGCGCCGGGGGCCTGCCCGGCGAGGGCGAGCGTCACGAACAGGCAGGGCAGCGAATAGATCATAGGTGTGCCTCCACGCCGAGACTCGTCACCGCTGTACGAAACGGTAGCTCGTCTTCTCCGGTTTGACGACCGGGCCGCCGGGCGCTACTTGATTCTGGCGTCTTCACCGGAGGAGTTCGCATGAAGGCCGTCCTGGTTCTCGTCGTCCTCGTCGCCGCCGCGTTGGGTTTGTCCACCCTGTACTACCATGAGCGGGGCACGACCGCGCGGGCCCGCGCCGATTCCCTGGCCGGAGTCGCCGACTCCCTCACCTTCGAGGACAGCACCCTGCGGGCGCGGAACACGGCACTCGCCGCCGCGCTGGACACGCAGACGACCGCGGCCTCCCGCCAAAAGGAGGCGGAGATCGGCCAGCTCCGGAGCACCTACGACCAGCTGGTGCAGGACATGCAATCGGAGATTGCCCAGGGACAGATTCAGATCACCCGTCTGGCGGACCGCCTCAGCGTGAGCATGGTGGACCGGATCCTCTTCCCCTCCGGTGAGGCCGACATCACCCCGGCGGGCATCCGGATCCTCCAGCGCGTCGGCAACGTCTTGAAAACGACGCAAGGCAAGATCATCCGGGTCGAAGGCCACACCGACAACGTGGCGATCAGCGATCGCCTGAAGGGGACGTTTGCCACGAACTGGGAGCTCTCCACCACCCGGGCGTCCAACGTGGTGCGGTTCCTCCAGGACACCGTCGGTATCGACCCGACGCGCCTGCAGGCGGTGGGGCTGTCGGAATACCATCCGATCGCGAGCAACGCGACGGTCAAGGGCCGGAGCCAGAACCGGCGCATCGAGATTGCGCTGTTGCCCCTGGTGCAGGGTCAAGAGCCGTAAGCATCGGCTACCGGCTCCGCTCGACGAGGCGGTAGCTGCCGTGGGAGTCGTAGTCGATCCCGTGCTTCTGCTTCAGCTCCTGGATGTAGCGGAGATCTCCCCAGGTGTGCGGGCTGGCGACGCCATCGCCCAGCGGCTCGTTGGTGTGCAAGTCGGTCACCGCCAGACCCGTATGGGTCTGCTCACAGTCGACAATGGGGGTAACGGGCGTGGTCATGGGCGTCCTCCGGGCGGGTCGTGCGCCTTCCCGAATCGTGCCAGCGTTCGCGGTCCCCAGAGAGCGATGACGATCGCGGCCGCGCAGGCGGCGACGGGGCCGGTGAACCGGGGATCGTACGTCGAGCCTGAAAATGGGAACACGTAGCTGCTGAAGTTCTCCATGCCGTGGCACAGGGCCACGGCGAACACGCTCTTTCCCGCATTGTAGTAGAGCGAGACGTAGAGAATTCGGATCGAGACCGTGAAGAGGCACCACCAGGTGATCCACGCGAGGGCTCGGTGCGCCTGCATGAGCGGCACCAGATGCCACACCGCCCACACGACGCCAACCAGGATGCTGGCCCGCAAGGCGTCAGAGCGATCCCGCAGCGGGTCGATGGCGTATCCCGACCACCCAAGCTCCTCACTCACCCCAGCCACGACGAACGCGAGGAGCATGAGCACGGCCGCCGGGGCAGGGACGCGCGGTGGCGCCACCGGCAAGCCAGACCGGCGCATCAGCTCCCAGGCGAGAAGCAGGAGCCCCGGCATGAGCAACCCGGCCGCCAGGAACCACCCCTTCGGACGGATCCGGCGGAAGTCGACGGCGCGCCGCAGCAGCCCGGCCAATCCCGCTGCTCCGCTCTCCCGGTACACGAGAATCAGCGCCGCCCCGAGCGGAGCGAGCACCATGAGCGCGGCGACCGGGAGCCCCGGCACGAACTGCGCCCCGGTCGCCGCGCCGATCCACCAGAAGGGAATGGACAGCGCGAACACCAGCGCGAAGTACGTCAGCGGCGACTTGCCGCGCGATGCGACGGTGTGCATGGAATCCGTCCGGAGCGGGTCAGGCGCGGGCGCCGCGGAATCCCCTGACCGCCGCAACCCCCAGCCAGATGAAAAGCGCGAGCACGACGACCTGCGAGATGACGAAGGGCGGCTCGGACTGTGTCGGCGCGGCGGCGATCAATGCCGGGATCTTGCGGAACAACTGCACGACCAGGATGAACACATTGAAGTAGGTGGCGGCGACCACACCGACCACATAGATCGTGCGCCACGCTCCGGCGAAGTGCTTCACAGAGTGGGCGACGATCACCACCGCCAGGACCACCAGCGAAATGATCCCCACGACATGAGACGCCATGAACGTCACGAAGGGAAAGCCGAAGCCGGTCGCATTCGCGGTCGTGATGGGGATGAACACGCGGGCAATCTATCCTTTCGCCGCCTGCGTCGCCGTCGCCGCCGATCCGCTCAGGGCCGTCCGGCCAGCCACGCCGCGGCGAGGAGGCAGAGCGTGATGATGACCGAGAAGACGATCGGCGCCACGAAGAAATAGCGCCAGGTGACGACCGTCGCGGCGACGAAGCACGCCGCGAGCCCCCATGTGATCAGCGGCAGCGTCGCCAGCGTCGCCGCGGGCAGGCCGCCGAGCTGCCAGGCGAGCACGGCGGCGAACGCCAGCAGCACCGTGACGAAGAGCCCGAAGCCCACATAGAAGTCCCAATAACTGTGGCGTCGTCCCTGCACGTCGAAGCGCGTCGTCCGCAATCCGGCCACGAACGCATCGATGCCCCAGCGGGGATCGACGCGCCGAAAGCCCATCGTGTGCCCCGCGGCGTAGAGGACGAGCAGGATGGCGGCGACATGGTAGAGCAGGGAAATGGTCATCACGGTCCTCGGAGGGTGTGGGGCAGCGGGATGTGGCCATGGCCAAGCTATCGCCGTATCGTGGAGTGATGCGAGTCCACTTCCTCCCGTTGCTCGGCGCGCTGATCGGCTCGGTCACGGCGTGCGCGAAGTCCGACCGTCAGCACGCAAGCGTCGATCAACGCCCCGGCGTCGCCGACAGTGCGAGCGGCCCCCAGGGAGACGCTGCCGCGAGGGTCGAAGCGGCGCGCATCGTGGTCAACGGTCAGGCGCTGTCCGTGGAAACGGTGCAACAGCTGCAGCAGGTGTACCCGGTCGTGATCCCGCCGGGACGCTACTGGTACGACGCGGTCTCGGGCGCCTATGGACGCGAAGGCGAGCCGATCGCCGGACAGATGATGGCCGGTCTGGCGCTCGGCGGCCCGCTCGGCGCCAACGCGTCGCGCGGCACCTCAGGGGTGTTCATCAACGGGCGGCAGATCACGGGCGGCGAAGTGGCCTACATCGAACGGCTGTGCCAGACGGCGGTGGTGCCGGGCCGGTACTGGATCATGGCGAGCGGTGTCGGCGGCTACGAAGGCGGTCCCGCGATTTTCAACCTCGCCCAGTGCCCGGGCGTGCCGCAGCAAAGCAGTGGATCGCGTTCCAGCTCGAGGACCTACTGCGACCCCAACGGGGCCTGCACGACGTCCGGCGTCCTCGGGAGCATTCTCACGAGCCCGTGATTGCGCCGGGGGCGCCGCTCAGGCCGACGCCGGCTCCTGGACGATCCCGACGACGTTGCCGGCCGGATCGCGGAACGTCGCGATGAGGCGTGGGCCATCCGGAGCGGGTCCCTCGAGCACGGTGCCTCCCGCGGCGCCGATTTCCCCCAAACCGGTTTCGATGTCCCGAACCGCGATCCAGAGCAGCGGACCGCCCTCACGCGCTGCGGGTCGATCCGTCACCCACTGGCCGAACAGGAAACCGGGCGCCTCGAAACTCGCATGACCCGGCTCGAGCTTCCACCCGAATACCCTCGCGTAGAAGCGGGCCGACACCTGCGGGTCGACCGCCGGTATCTGCAGATACGTCAACTGCCCATGTTCGGCCGACCGATGCGTCACGGGGCTACCATATGACGGTGCGCCCCGCGGCGGCAAGGGCCACTTGCGGCACGACTCAAGTGCCGCCGCCGAGGGGCGTCACCCGGTCATCGGTGAAGCTCATCTGACGCGCCGCGATGTCGTAGCGGACCCGGAGCACGGCGCGCGTGGCGGTATCGACCCAGACGGTCGCAGGCGCCCCGGGCACGCCGACCGTCACCACCCATACCTCGCGCTCCCCCAGCACCGGAAACGCCACCCGCGCCCGCTCGCGAACCGTAACCGTCATCGGCACCCGGCCGCCGCGCTCGTAGATGAAAAAGGGCAGCTCCGCGGTGAACTGCGGGGCGAGCGGCAACGCGGCGATCACCAGCTCCAGCAGGTTCGAATCGAAGATCGGGCCGCCGATAGCCTGGTGCACGGCCTCGACCCGGGGGGCGGTATCCGGGGCCGCCCCGCGCGCGCTCACAGACCCTTGAGCCGTATCTCCCACGAAGTCGAAGCGCATCGTGCGGGCCGGCTGATGCGAGCGGTGGGCGACCGCGCGCAGCGTCTGGAGGTCGGCCAGCGCCGTGTCCACGATCTCGCCGCCGCCTCCGGGGAAGCGCTGCTCGACTTCGAGCAGGCGGGTGCCATCCCGCCCGCCGATCACCCGACGTACGACGGTGCGCGTGCCGGCGATCGTGTCCTGGCCGCTCCGCGTGATCGTGCGCCGATACACGACCGTATCGGAGCCGGCGGTGGGGGCGACATGAACGGTGATGCCCGGCACCACCCCCGACTGGGACGGCGCGTGGGCACACGCGGAGGCGATTGCGAGCACGACCGGCAGGCCGACGTGCAGTGGGGACGACGGGCGACAGGGATACACGAGCGGAGACCTCGGTGTCGGGGAATTGCGCTCAAGCTGCCGGGATAGATGCAGGAGACGAGATGGACGATTGTCCGAGAGCGGTCAGAGCCCCTGACCGCGCGCCGACGCCACGATCGGCACGCCGACGAACGGAATGTGCCCGAAGAATTGCACCCACCAGTGGATGGAGATGGTGGGCGGGCGGTGCAGCAGGAGCGGGATGACGGCGAGCGACATCACGCACCAGATCGCCGGGCCGTACACGGCCGCGACCTTGAGCACGCCCCAGTGGGTGCCCAGCACGCGCCGGATCCACGCCAGGCGCATGACCCCGAAAATGAAGACGGTGGACCACCCGAAGGCGACGCCGCAGTGCATCAGAATGCCGATGGCGGTCGTGCGGGCGCCGCCGTCGAACGCCGCGGGGCCGAGCAGTGTGGACGCGACCCCCTGCCACAGGCGCGCAAAGGTGGACCCGTAGAACACCACGACCAGGACGCTCGAGAAGAGGCCGTCGACCACGAATGTCGTGAGGCCGGCGCGCACCAGGCGGGACAGGGGGTTGCCTACCATGTGCTACCGCGGCGCAGTACCGGAGTCATCGGGCATCCTCGTGTCCGTCGCGATCCAGTTGATTCCCCATGTCTTGCCACCGTCCTCCGAGAACGCCTGCTCGAAGCGATACGAATTCGGCGTGATATCCGTAAACACGTTGCGCACGAAGATCGTCCTGCCGTTGAACGGCTCCTGATCGAAGAACTCACCGCGCCCGTTGCTGAACTCGCCGATCGTGGGTTGGCTCATCGTCCCGGCGCCGCTGTTCGCGAAATTGAGGCTCCATTGCCGCGACTGGGGATTGTAGAGGCGCAGGGACAGTCCTTCGATGTGACCGCCCGGCCCGTCCACTTCGAGCTCCACCAGGTTGGCGCGACCGTCCCAGACCTTCCGTACGACCGAGGTCCCTTCATACTCGATCCAGGTCGTGGAGCCCGCAAGGGGATGCTGCAGGCGCCGCAGCTGTGTTTTCCAGGTGCCGAT
>JBGQHV010000189.1:0-6085 GCA_041498155.1 Gemmatimonadota bacterium
GAGCGCTTCGACGCCATCCGTGTGGCGCGCTCCGTGGTGGCGTTGGAAGGGCGCGTCCTGCGGCAGGAAGGGGTGGATGTCGAGCTCGCGACCGCGCTCGAGACCGTCCACCTGAACGGCGATCCCAACCTGCTGTACGAGCTGCTGATCAACCTGGTCCGGAACGCCGTGGAGGCGTCGAGCGAGCGCCGCGGGCCCATCACGCTCCGCCTGGACCGGGAAGGAGAAACGCTGCGCCTCTCGGTCACCGACCGGGGCGTCGGCATCCCGGCCTACCTGGTCGATCGGGTGTTCGAGCCGGGGTTCACCACCAAAGCCCCCGGGGAAGGGGGGGCAGGGCTGACGGTGGTGCGCAAAGTCGCGCAGGAGGTGTTCGGCGGAACCGTTGCCGTGAAGTCCACCGAAGGCGTCGGCACCACCTTTACCGTCTCGCTGCCGATTCCCCCGCAGCGCGGCCTCACGTCGCCGTTCTTCACCACCGACAGTTAGAGAGGAAGCACCCGAGCGTCGTCTCGTCGGAGCCCGCCGTCACGCCGTCCTCCGCACGTTCCCCGTCGATTCCACCATCCGCACGAGGTCGAAGTATGCGACTCACCCGTTTCCATGTCGTTTCGTTGGTGGCGACCGTGCTGGCTGGTCGCCCGCTCGCCGCACAGCAGCTGACGGTGGACACGGCCGGCGTCGGCGCTCTGCTGGACGAAGGGATGAACCGGTCCGAGGCGATGAAGAACCTGATGTACCTGACGGATGTGATCGGCCCGCGGCTCACCGGATCTCCCGCCGCGCGGCAGGCCAACGAATGGACGATGCGCCGCTTCCAGGACTACGGACTCGCCGCCCATCTCGAGCTGTGGAATTTCGGGGGCACCTGGACGCGCGGGCCGATGTGGGCACGGCTCGTGGCTCCCCGGATGCACGAGCTCGTGGCGGCCAGCTGGGCCTGGACGCCGGGGACGGGCGGCAAGCCGCTCCGGGGACCGGTGGTCCGGATCGATGCCAGCAGCCCTGAGAGTCTGGCGGCCAACGTCGCGCGCGTGAAGGGCGCCTGGGTGATGCTCGCCCCGCCCTCGATGGTCTGGAACAACGACGGTCCCTCGATGAGCGCCGCCGACTCGCAGCGGCAGCGCGAGTTCTTCCGCACCCTGTTCGCCCGGCGGCAAGGCCTCGATTCGGCCGGCCGGGCGCGGCTGCAGCAGTTCCAGAACGACCTGCCATACCTGCTGAAGCGGGCGGGAGCGCTGGGACAGCTGACCGATGCCGGCAAGGAGCAGGACTTGCTGAACATGAGCGGCTCGCCCAACCGCATCTATCCGTTCCCCTACCTGGTCGTCGCGCACGAGGACTACGGGATGCTCGACCGGCTGATCGCCGCGGGGTCGGCACCCCAGATCGAAGCGAGCGTGACGAATACGATGACCACGGACTCCGTGCCGCAGTGGAATACGGTCGGCGAGATTAGGGGCAGCGATCAGCCGGGGCAGGTGGTGATCGTCGGGGCGCACCTCGACTCGTGGGACCTCGGCACCGGCGCCTCGGACAACGGGACCGGATCGATGGCGACGCTGGAGGCGGCGCGCATCATCGCCCGTTCCGGCGTGCACCCCAAGCGCACGATCCGGTTCGTGCTGTTCACGGGTGAGGAGCAGGGTCTCATCGGATCACGCAAGTACGCCGAGACCCATGCGGCCGAGGCCGATTCGATCCAGGCGGTCATCGTGCTCGACAACGGTGTGGGGGCGATCTCGGGTCAGGCGCTGCAGAGCCGTCTGGAGCTCTACTATTTGTGGCGCGCGCTGCTCGCCCCGGTCCACGATCTGCACGCCGACACCGTCACCGACAACAACAAGGGCGGGACGGACCACCTGTCGTTCCTTCCCTACGGTGTTCCGGGGTTCAACTTCAACCAGATCACGCGCGGCTACAACCACACCCATCACTCCCAGTCGGACACCTACGACAAGGCGATCGATTGGGATCTGCGGCAAGCCTCGACCGTGATGGCGGTATCGGCGCTCGAGCTCGCGAACCTGAGCGGCACCATTCCGCGCGGCGAAAAGCGGGCAGTGCAGCCGATGGTGGCGGTGCGGGTCTCGGATAGTCTGGTGGTGAAGGGGAATCGCTGACGTCTGATGGGTGCTATTGCTGGGAGAGCAGCTCTTCGAGATCGAGCGGCCGCGTGTGCATCGCGATGGATCCATCCGGTGCCCGCGGCCACTCGGCTTCAGGGCGGTCGCGATACAGCTCGACGCCGTTGCCGTCGGGATCCCGCAAGTAGATCGCCTCACTCACGCCGTGGTCTGAGGCCCCCTCCAGCCGGACGCCGTGATCGACGACCCGTCGCACGGCGGCGGCGAGCGCGCGCCGGTCTGGAAACAGAATGGCGAAGTGGTACAGCCCCGTGGTGCCCGGCGCCGGCGCCGGGGCGCCGCGGCCGGCCCACGTGTTCAAGCCGATGTGGTGATGGTAGCCGCCGGCCGACAGGAACACCGCGTCCCGGCCGTAGTGCGCCGTGACCTCGAAGCCCAGGACGTCCCGATAGAACGCGAGGGCGCGGTCCAGGTCCGAAACGGTGAGGTGGACGTGGCCGATCTTGGTGCCGGGATGGATGGGCGTGGTCATACTAGAAAGAACAATTAGCGGTTCCCGGAGTCCAGAGCTGCCGGCTTCATTCTGTTAGATTCCGCCCATGCCCAAGATCCCCGTTCCCCAGAACGAGCCGGTGCGCTCGTACGCGCCTGGCTCCCCGGAGCGCGACGAGCTCAAGCGCGCGCTCCGCGAGATGAGCGCCCACGCGATCGAGATCCCGCTGATCGTTGGAGGCAAAGAAATCCGGACCGGTCAGACGGTCGACGCGGTGATGCCGCACTGCCACCGTCACGTGCTCGCCAAGGTGCACCAGGCGGGCCCGAAGGAAGTGGCGGCGGCCATCGCGGCGGCGCGGGCAGCGTGGCCGGCGTGGGCCACCGCGACGCTCGAGGAGCGGGCCGCGGTATTTCTGAAGGCGGCCGACCTGCTGGCGGGCAAGTACCGCGCGACGGTCAACGCGGCGACGATGCTGGGGCAGAGCAAGACGTCGCACCAGGCGGAGATCGACGCCGCCTGCGAGCTGATCGACTTCTTCCGGTTCAACGCCCATTTCGCGGAGCGCATTTACGCGGAGCAGCCGTTGTCGGCGGCGGGGACGTGGAACCAGCTGGACTACCGGCCGCTCGAGGGATTCGTGTACGCGATCAGCCCGTTCAACTTCACCTCGATCGGCGGCAATCTCTCCTCCGCTCCGGCGCTGATGGGAACCACGGTGGTCTGGAAGCCGGCCGGCACCGCCGTGTATTCGAACTACTTCCTCATGAAGCTGATGGAAGAGGCGGGGCTCCCGCCGGGGGTGATCAACTTCCTCCCGGGTCCGGCGTCGCAGATCAGCGCGGGGCTGCTCGCGGACCGCCACCTCGGGGGCATCCACTTCACCGGCTCCACCGATGTCTTCCAGTGGCTGTGGGAGACGGTGTCGAAAGGCCTGCGGCAATATGCCGATTACCCGCGGCTGGTCGGGGAAACGGGTGGCAAGGATTTCATTCTCGCCCACCCCAGCGCGGATCCCGACGCCCTGGCGGCGGCGATCGTGCGCGGCGGGTTCGAGTATCAGGGACAGAAATGCTCCGCGGCATCGCGCGCCTACGTCCCCGATTCCCTCTGGCCGGCCGTGCGCGAGCGCGTGCTCGGCATGCTCGAGCGCGTGCGCATGGGAGATCCCGCCGATTTCCGCAACTTCATGGGTGCGGTGATCGACCGCAAAGCCTTCGACAAGATCAAGAGCTACATCGACGAGGCGAGGACGGGGGCCGGGGCCACGGTGCTGTCCGGCGGCGGTACCGACGACACCGAGGGGTATTTCATTCAACCGACGTTGATCCAGGCCGAGGATCCGGCCTACCGCACGATGTGCGAAGAGATCTTCGGGCCGGTCCTCACCCTGCACGTCTATCCCGAGAAGCGTTGGGCGGAGACGCTGCGCCTGGTGGATACGACTTCGCCCTACGCGCTCACCGGCGCGGTGTTCGCGCGCGATCGTGCGGCCGTGGCCGAGGCGCACCGCGCGCTGCGGTATGCGGCGGGCAACTTCTACGTGAACGACAAGCCCACCGGTGCGGTGGTGGGGCAGCAGCCGTTCGGTGGAGCGCGCGCCAGCGGGACCAACGACAAGGCCGGCAGCCTCTTCAACCTGATCCGCTGGGTGTCGCCACGGGCGATCAAGGAGACCTTCGCGCCGCCCAGCGACTTCGCGTATCCGTTCATGGCCGAGCAGTGAAGACGACGAAGGCCCGGTGATACACCGGGCCTTCGCGCCGTGCAATCGGTTGAGACCGACGCAGTGACTATTTCGGGGGCAGGATCTTGAACATCCCTGTGCCGCAGACCGGGCACACGCCCTTCAGCGCGGGACGGCCGTTCGCCATCTTCACTTCCTGCGCGTTGGAAATCTTTCGCTTGGTCTTACACTTCACACAGTACCCCTCGTCGGCCGCCATCGGGGTCTTTCCCGCCTTCGCCATTGCGTCTCCTCCACAGAGACAGGGCTCACAGCACGGGGCCTGCCGCTCCGACCCGTCGAAACGGGGGGCAGAGGCCCGGGACCGGCACCAACTATAACACCCCCCGCTTACGGCTGGGGAGCGGGGGATGCACCTCCGGAGCTGTCGAATCCGATCCGCTTGTGCGAACCATCGCAGAATGGCTTTGTCGCCGACGCGCCACAACGGCACAGGACAATGACTTGCGCGGGTGTCCCGTCCTTGCGGGGTGGCGCCGGCATCTCCGTCCCGTCTGGCGCGGTAATGCGTACCGGACCTTGCACCACCAGGGGCCCGTTCACCTTCGGCGTGATCGTCGTCTCGGCCGTGGTCATTCCGCCGTAGCATAACACCGCCGGCCGCAGCGTGATCCGCCGCGGATGAGGAACGCGTCGGTACCGGACCGGGTATGTACATTCCCCTTCGCCTATTCATGCCCAGTCGCCCCTACGCCCCGTTGATGCTGGTGCCGCTCGCACTGGCTTGCGCGACCGAGCACGGCGCGTTCGTGAACCGCATGGCGCAGACGGCGACGCCCTACCTCGCGCGTGCCGCCCGCCAACCGGTCAGCTGGCAGCCGTGGAGCCGCGACGTGTTCGCGCTCGCCGCCCGGCTCGATCGGCCGGTGCTGCTGTACGTCGGCGCCGAGGATTGCCGCTGGTGCACAGTGATGGATCGAGAGGTGTACTCCAACCCCGACCTCGGGGCACTCATCGACTCGCTCTTCGTTCCGGTCCGCGTCGATCGCGACGAGCGGCCCGATGTCGCCGAGCGCTATCAGGCCGCCGTGCTGTCGCTGGCCGGCCTGCGCGGCTACCCACTCACCGTGTTCCTGACCCCGGACGGCGCCGCGTTCTTCGGTGGGACATACTTCCCCGGGGACGATCCCGTCACCGGCCGCGGCTTGAAGCAGCTGCTGCCCGAGATCGCGCGGGATTTCCGCGAGCGGCGCGAATTCCTGTCGCGGCACGCGGCGGTCGTGCGGCAGCTCACGCTGGCCCGCGGGCAGGGAGCCCACGGCGTGCTGCGGCCGCAGGCGCTCGCGGTCGAGATCGACGCGGTGCGCGCGGGCATCGCCGCCGCCGTGCGCGCGGGGCGCCGGGCCGACGGGCTCGCGACGGCGCAGGGCGTCGTGCTGCTGCTCACCGAGTACGCCCGCAGCGGCGACACTACGGCGTTCGCGGTGGCGCGCGCCGCGCTCGCGACCCTGCTTGACTCGGGGACCGTGGCGTCGGGCTCTCTCGATGAGCCGCCGGAGATCGTCCGCGCCTCGCTGGCCCGCGTGCTCGCCCTCGCGTGGGTGTTCACTGCCGACCCGCGGTTCCTCGACGCGGGCCGGGATCAGCTGACGGGACTCCTGCGGACGCTGAGCTACCGCGACGGCCGCGCGTTGTTCGCCGATCGCGACGGGTATGCCATCGCGACCGCGATCGTGGCCGCCGACGGCCTGCGCGACTCGCTGGCCCAGCGCCGCGCGGTGGCGGCGCTCGACACGCTGCTGCGCCTCGTCTACGCCC
>JBGQHV010000190.1:0-5900 GCA_041498155.1 Gemmatimonadota bacterium
AGACCAGCGCCGTGGCCGCCGTGACGCCGAGGGCGTACAACAACACCGGGACATCGATGTGGAACTCCCAGGCGAACGGGATGTCCGTCGGGAGCCGCAAGGTCGCCCCGAGCGCTCCGGTGGCCCACACCGACAGGACGACGCCCAGCGCGCCGCCGGCCACGGCGAGCACCGCGGCTTCTACCAGGAGCTGACTCAGCAACCGCGGGCGCGACGCTCCGATGGCGACCCGGATCGCGAGCTCGCGGCGCCGCCCCGAGTCGCGGGCCAACAACAGGTTCGCCACGTTGGCGCAAGCGATAAGCAGGACCAGCCCCACCCCACCGAGAAACAGGGCCAGCAGCAACCGGGGGGTTGCATTGTTGCCCGGCTCCGGCCGCGAGTCGGCGAGCGACTGCACGAACGGCTCGAGGCCCTGATAGAGCGCCGGGTAGTCGTGCACGAGGCGGGCGACGACGACCGTCGCCGCCACCTGGGCCTGCGGCACGTCCACGCCGGGGGGGAGATGGCCGGCCAGTCGGAAAGTGGTGGCGCCGCGTTGCAACAGCCGACCGGTGGCGGACGGGACTAACTGGTCGTACCACGTGGCGGGCACCCAGACGTCCGGCTGGAAGCCGACGTAGTAGAGTCCGGAGAACCCGGCGGGCGTCACGCCCGCGATGATGTAGTCGTGGCCGTTGAGTCGAAGCGGGCGCCCCAAAACGGCGGGATCGCCGTTGAAGCGGCGGCGCCAGGTTGCTTCGCTCAGCACGACGACCGGGGTCGCGCCCGGCGCGGTGATTTCGGCGGTCGTGAAGGTCCGACCCAGCACCGTGCGCACGCCGAGCGCCTCGAAGTAATTCGGGCTCACCATCTCGCCCCAGATGCGATCGGTGTGTCCCGCCCGGCTCAGGCTCAGCGCCGTGGGATAGTAGGCGATCACGTCGCTGAAGACGTTCCGGGCCGCGCGGAAGTCCTCCAAGTCGGCGTACGACCAGTCGAGGTACTGGCCGGTCGTGCGGCTGGTGGAGCTGATGACCATCATTCGGTCGGGATCGGTCACCGGTGGCTGGCGCCACAAGAGGCCCCGGGCGATGGAGTACATCGCGGTGTCGGCGCCCACCCCGAGCCCGAGGGTGAGGACGACGACCGCGGTGAACAGCGGGCTCCTCCCCAGCGTCCGGACGGCGTACCGAACATCCTGCATGAGCGTGTCCATCAGCACCTCATTCCGAGCGGAGTGCTTCGATCGGGTTGACGCGCGTAGCCCGCAAGGCCGGCAAGTAGCTCGCGACGAGGGCTACGGCGACCAGCAGCAGCGCGATCGCCAGGAAGGTCAGCGGGTCGGTGGCGCTCAGATTGAACAGCATGTTCTTCATCACCCGGGTGACGGCGAACGCCGTCAGCAGTCCGATGGCGACGCCGGTCAGCGCGAGCTTCAAGCCCTGCAGCAGCACGAGCCCCAGCACTTCGCGGGAGTCGGCGCCGAGCGCCAGTCGCACGCCCAGTTCGCGGGCGCGTTGGGTGACGGTGTAGCTCATCACACCGTAGAGCCCGATCGAAGCCAGCGTCATCGCCAGCAGCGCGAACCCGCCGAGCAGCAGCATGGCGAATCGCCGCGACCCGGTGGATTGCTCGATCAGGTGGTCCATCGAGTTGACGTTGGCGAGCGGGAGCTCGGCGTCCACGGAGCGGACCGCTCCGCGCACCGCGCCGAGGGACGCGAGCGGATCGCCGGTGGTGCGGACGGTGAACCCGAGAAACGGGATGCCGCCGTTCTGGGCGACGGGGAAGTAGACCTGGACGCGCTTCTGGGCGTCCAACCCTTCGTGGGCCATGTGCCCGACGACGCCGACCACCTGAATCCACTGGATCGAAGAGTCGGTGAAGCTATTGAAGGTGATGCGCTTGCCGATCGGATCCACGTTCGGCCAGTAGCGGTGCACCAGCTCCTCATCCACGATGCACACGGCAGGCGACCCCGCGCGATCGGCGTCGCTGAACTGCCGGCCGGCCTTGAGTGTCGCCCGCATGGTGGGCAGATACGTCGGGGTGACCAGTCGCATGTCGCCCCACGGCATGGGGGTGTTGGTCGGTACCTGATAGCCCTCGACGTTGAAGCTCGATGTCGACCAGTTGCCGCCGAACGGGATGTTGCTGGTCCCGCCCGCGCTCACGATTCCGGGAGTGGCGTTCAGGGCGGCGTTCAACCGTTCCAACACCTGCACGCGAACCGTGTCGTTGGGATACTTCGCCTGGGAGAGCGAGACGCTGAACGTGAGCAGGTGATCGGGCCGGAAGCCCGGGTCGACGCCCACCACGCGGGCGAAGCTGCGGATCAGGAGCCCCGCGCCCACCAGGAGCGTCAGCGCCACCGCGACGGTCGAGACGACGAGGCCGCGCCGCAGGCGCAGGCTCGAGCGATGACCGACCGAGCGGCCGCCTTCCTTCAGTGATTCGTGCAGGTCGGTCCGGGCCATCTGCAGTGCGGGGGCGAATCCGAAGAGCAGTCCGGTCCCGAGCGACACGAGCAGCGCGAACCCGAGCACGCGGATGTCCACGCCGACCCGCGCGGTGACCGGCAGATTCCCGGAGCTGAGGGCGAGGAGCGCCGGCACGCCCCACAGGGCAAGCAACACGCCGACTGCTCCACCGGCGAGCGCCAGCACGACGCTCTCGGTGAGCAGGTAGCGCATCAGCCGCCGGGGCGAGGCGCCCAGCGCCACGCGGACGGCGACGTCGCGCGCTCGCGCGGCGGTCCGGGCGAGCTGCAGATTCGCCACGTTCGCGCAGGCGATGAGCAGCACGGCGGCCACCGCGCCCAGCAGGATGAGGAGCCCCGACCGCACGCCGCGCGATGCTTCATCGGACAGGGCCGTGACCTTGAGATCCCAGTCCGGCGAATAGCTGTTCGTGTAGGGCGTGCGCAGCCGCACCGCGAGCGCATGCAGCTCGGTTTGCGCCCGCTGCACGGTGACCCCCGGGGCGAGCCGGCCGATGAAGGGGAGATACTCGTTGGTGCGCCGGTTGTCGGCGAAGTCCGCCGGTTTGAAGACGGCCGGCGCGAACAGGTCGGTGCGCCGCGAGAAGAAATCCTGAAAGCGGGCGGGCATCACCCCGACGATCTCGTAATCCTCGTTGTCGAGCGTGAGCTTCCGACCCAGCGCCCCCCGATCCCCGCCGTACTTCTGCTGCCAGAACCCCCACGACAGCACGGCCACGTGGTTCTTGCCCGCTTCCGCCTCATCGGGTTGCAAGGACCGTCCCAGCGCCGGCGCCACGCCCAGGAGCGGGAAGAACTGGCCGGTGACGAGCGTGACGTTCACCCGCTCCGGCTCTCCCGAGCCGGTGAGGTTCATCGCCATCCCGTTTTCCACAGCGGCGCTCGCGAACAAGTCGGCCCGAGCGGAATAGTCGCGGAACCCGGGCACGGACACCGGCGCCCGCAGATTGTTGAGCGAGGGATAGAAGTGGTTCACCGTGACGAGGCGGTCCGGCTCGCGGTAGGGCAGCGGTGCGAGCAGCACGCCGTTCACCACCGAGAAGATCGCCGTATTCGCCCCGATCCCGAGGGCGAGTGTGAGCACCGCCACCACCGTGAATCCCGGATGGTTGAGCAGCGAGCGGACGGCGTAGCGGAGGTCCTGGAGCAGGGTTTCCATGGTGGTCCCGGTGTCGGGTGTCGGGTGCCAGGGGTCAGCGCGCGATCCAACCATCCTTCAGCTGCACGATGCGATTGCCGTACGTCGCGTTGGTTTCGGAGTGCGTCACCTGGATGATGGTCGTTCCGGCCGCATTCAACTGCTTGAACAGCTCCATGATCTCGCGCCCCTGCTCGGAGTGCAGATTGCCCGTCGGCTCGTCGGCGAGCAGGATCTGGGGCTTGTGAATCACGGAGCGCGCCACCGCGACCAGCTGTTGCTGGCCGCCCGAGAGCTGCCGCGGGTAGAGGTCCTTCTTCGCCACCATCCCGAAGCGGTCGAGGGTGTCGGCGACGATCGCCTGGCGCTCCGCCTTCTTGATGTCCCGATACGACAGCGGGATGTCGAGGTTCTCGGCGACCGTCAGGTCGTCGAGCAGGTGGTACTGCTGGAAGACGAACCCCACGTACTGTTTGTGCAGCGCGACGCGGTCCCTGGGCTTGAGCTTGTGGATGACGTGGGTGAACAGCTGGTACTCGCCGGTCCACTCCCCGTCCAGCATGCCGAGAATGGCGAGCAGGGTCGACTTCCCGGCGCCCGACGGGCCCATGATCGTCACGAACTCGCCCGGCCCGATGTCGAGCGTGATCTGGCGCAGCACGAACACCTTGCTGCCGCCCTGGGGGTAGCTCTTCTCGAGGCTGCGCAGCGCAATCATGACGGGCCCGGGTGTCTGGTGTCGGTGGCCAGGGGGCGCCCGAGTCTCGCCAGCATGTCGCCCGAGCCGCGCCGGAAATCGATGTAGTCCATCCAGGACGCAACCGGGGTGGTGGGGCTCGGGGCACGAGAAGTCGAGGGCAGCCCGCGCGCGGCCTGCGCGGGACGCGCCGGACACGGCGTGTTTCCACCGCTCATGCCGAGCGACAGAATCGCGGTGAGCGCGACGACCGGACCGTGATGCGGTTGCGGACGAGTGTTCATGGCGAACCCCTATTCGGAGCGGAGGGCGACCAGTGGCTCCACGCGCGCCGCTCGGCGCGCGGGGATGTAGCTCGCCGCGAGCGTCGTGGCGGCGAGCAGCAGCGCGATGCCGGCGTAACTCAGCGGGTCCGTGGCGGAGACGCCGAACAACAGCGAGGCGAGGGCGCGCGTGAGCCCGAAGGCGCCCACGAGCCCGATTGCCAGGCCGATGCCCGCGAGCGTCAGCCCCTGGCCGACCACGAGCCGCAGCACGTGGCCGACTTCCGCGCCGAGCGCCATGCGGAGGCCGATCTCGTGGGTCCGCTGGGCGACGGCATACGCCATCACGCCGTACACGCCGACCGCGGCGAGCAGCAACGCGATGCCGGCGAACGCGGCCATCATCAGGCCGACGAGGCGCCGGGGCCAGAACGAGCGCGCGATGAGATCCGGGTACGGCATCACGTCGAACAGGGCGATGGCGGGATCGACGGCCCGGATGGCGGCGCGCACGGCCGGCGCCGCGGCACCGGGAGCCCCGGCCGTGCGCACGATGAGCGACATGTGAAACCGCGGCGAATCCGCGTACGGGACGTACATCTGTGGCGCCGGCTTCGATTCCAGCTCGTCTTCCTGGACGTCACCGACGACGCCCACGACCGTGCGCCACACCTCGCCGGAGTCGCTCGTCAAACGCAGCCGCCGGCCGATCGCCTCCGCGCCCGGCCAGAATTTCTGGGCGAGCGTCCGGTTGACGACGGTCACGCCCGAGCTTTCGGCGTTCTCCCGCGGCAGGAAGGTGCGCCCGGTGAGCAGCGGGATCTCGAGGGAGCGGAAGTAGCCGTCCGTCACCGTGCGGAATCCGACAATCGGCTCTTCACCCCGCGCGACCGGTTGCCCGTCGACGACGACGGTCGTCGCCGAGTAGTTGTCGCTCACGGGCAAGCCGTTTGAGGCGGCGACCCCGGAAACCGCGGGCAGCTCCTGCAGCCGCTGCAACACGTCGCGATAGAACCCGACCCGCGCGCTCGCCGGTTGGTACCGGTCGCCCGCGAGATAGAGGCGCATCGTGAGGACCGGCTTCGGATCGAAGCCCGGGTTCACCCGGCTGATGGTCAGGAACGTGCGGATCATCAGCGTCGATCCGACGAGCAGCATTAGCGACAGGGCGATCTCCCCGATGACCAGGGCGTTGCGCAGCCGGTGGCGCCCCCGTCCGCCCAGGCCGCCCCGTCCGCCGCCACCCTCCTTGAGTGCGGCGTGGTGGTCTCCCTTGGCCGCCTCGTGCGCTGGTAAAGTGCCGAACACGAGACCTGTCAC
>JBGQHV010000191.1:0-5868 GCA_041498155.1 Gemmatimonadota bacterium
ACCGACCTCGAAGTGGTCCGCATCGCCGGGCTGCCGAGCGTGCGCTATGTGACGAGCCGCGAGGAAAGCCAGGGGGCGGTCGAGTTCGAGGACCGCCGGCTCGAGTCGGTGTTCCTGGCGGGGCTCTCGTCGCAATGGGTGGAGGTGAACGGCGGCGACGTGTACCCGGGACGGACCTTCACCCGCATGGAGGACCTGGCCAGCGCGCCGGTCGCGGTCATCAACGAGAAGCTCGAGACGCAGCTGTTTCGCGGCCGCGACCCGATCGGCCAGGTTGTGAAAGTCGCCGGGACGCCGTTCACGGTGATCGGGGTGTACCGCCAGCCGCCCAACCTGTTCAGCGGCGCGTCCCCGCCCTTCCTGGCCGTGCCGCACGGCGCGTTCACGAAGTACGTGCCGTACTTCAAGGGATGGATGCGCCTCGCCGTCGCGCCGGCGCCCGGGTACACCCAGCAGCAGGCGATGGACGAGGTGACGGCGACGCTGCGCTCGCTGCGGGGCCTGAAGCCCGACCAGGACAACACGTTCTCCATCGTCACCCAGGACAAGCTGCTCGAGTCGTGGAACCAGGTGACGGGGATGTTCTTCCTCGTGATGCTGGTGCTGTCGTCCATCGGCCTGATGGTCGGGGGCGTCGGGGTGGTGGCGATCATGATGATTTCGGTGACCGAGCGCACCCGGGAGATCGGGGTGCGCAAGGCGCTCGGCGCCACTCGCAGCGCGATTCTGTGGCAGTTCCTGGTCGAGGCGTCGACCCTCACCCTCGTGGGCGGCGCGGCGGGGATGATCGTGGGCGGCGGCATCGCGTTCCTGCTGTCGCGCGTGACGCCGATCCCGGCGCACGTCCCGTTGTGGTCGGTGGTCGCGGCGCTCGCGGCCTCGGCGTTCACGGGGGTGGGGTTCGGGCTCTATCCCGCCAGCCGGGCGGCGCGGCTGGATCCGGTGGAGGCGTTGCGATACGAATAATCGGGGATGTGGGGGTGTGGGGATGTGGGAACTGACGGTGAGGTCCGATCTTCCGGTTTGCACCGTCACGAACCACATCCCCACATCCCCACATCCCCGAACCCGCACTACCTCCAGTTAACTTTCCAGGATCATGCAGCTCTCGGAAGCCATCCTCATGGCCCTCCAGGCGGCGTGGAGCCACAAGCTCCGCTCGTTCTTCACGCTGGTGGGGATCATCGTGTCGGTCGCGTTTCTCGTGGCCGTGGTGGCGGTGATCCAGGGCATGAACGCCTATGTGCGCGACCGCATCGGCGGCGCCATCGTGGGCGTGAACGCGTTCCAGGTGCGCCGCACGCCGATCGCCATCGGACTGATCGACGACGAGGAGTGGCGCGCCATCGAGCGCCGGCCGATCATCGCGCCCGAGGATGTCCCCTACGTCCAGCGGGCGCTGCCCGACGCGCGGGCCATCGCACTGCAGTCGGGGTGGCCCACGCCGCTGGCCGACGTCGTGTGGCGCAACCGGACCGTCGGCGACGCGTTCGTGTTCGGCGTGACGGCCCCGTTCCAGATCGTGCAGGACTACGCGTACGCGGCGGGTGAAGCGCTCAGCGACATCGACGTGCGCGAGCGGCGCGCGGTGGCCGCGCTGGGCTACGACATCGCCGACAAGCTGTTCGACGGTAACGTGGCGCTCGCCGTGGGGCAGCGGATCCGGGTGCGCGGCGAGCAGTTCACGGTGAAGGGCGTCGTGGCGAAAAAGGGCACGGTGCTCGGCAATTCCTGGGACGGGTTCGTGATGCTGCCGCTCACGACGTTCGAGGCGATCTACGGCCGGCGGCAGACCTCGGTCATCTCGGTGAAGATGTTCGATCCGGTCTCGGTCGCGGGCGGCATGGCGCGCGCCGAGGAAGCGATGCGCATCGCGCACCGGCTGCGGCCGGGCGAAGCGGACGACTTCACGGTGGATACGGCCGATGCGCTGGTGTCGTTCTGGAAGAGCCTGACGAAGGTGCTGTTCACGGTCATTCCCGCCGTGGTGGCGATCGGGATCGTGGTGGGCGGCATCGTGATCATGAACATCATGCTGATGAGCGTGACCGAGCGCACGCGGGAGATCGGGGTGCGCAAGTCGCTCGGCGCGCGCCGCCGCGACATCCTGCGCCAATTCCTGGCCGAGGCGGTGACCCTGTCGGTGCTGGGCGGACTGCTCGGGCTGGGCGCGGGCGCTGGACTGGCGGGACTGATCAGCGCGGCCACACCCCTGCCCGCCCGCGTCACCCTCTGGTCGGTGCTGGTCGCGATCTCGCTCGGCGCCGGGGTGGGCGTGCTGTTCGGGGTGTATCCGGCGGCGCGCGCGGCGCGCCTCGACCCCGTGGTCGCGCTGCGGGCCGAGACGTGAAGCTCCACTCCCTCGCCGAAGGCTTCGGCATCGCCTTCGACCAGCTGCGCACCAACAAGCTGCGCTCGGCCCTCACGATGCTCGGCGTCGTGATCGGCGTGGCGACGGTGATGGCGATGGCGTCGATCGTCCAGGGGATCCGCGACCAGATCATCAATACGATCGAGGTGGCCGGGCCCACCACGTTCTACGTCGTGCGCTTCTTTTCGCAGACCCCGCTCAACCCCGACGCCCTGCCGAAGGAGGTGCGCATCCGCCCGGTGATGAAGCCCGAAGAGGCGGAGGCGCTCGCCCGCCTGCCGGATGTGCGCTACGCCGGCATCTGGGTGCAGCTGTTCCAGCGCATGGACTACCAGGGGTCGCGCACTCAGATCATGACCCAGTTCGGCGCCGACGACCACTACATGGACATCCAGGGCGGCCAGCTGTTGCGGGGCCGATTCTTCACGGCGTCCGAGCTGCGGGCCGGCGCGCCGGTCGTGGTCATCGAGGAGAAGCCGGCCGACAAGCTGTTCGGCCGGGTGGACCCGATCGGCCGCTACGTCCGCGTCTCGGGAAAGTCGCTGCGCGTGATCGGCCTCTATCAGAATCCGCAGAACATCTTCCAGCCGCCGTCGCAGGAGATCGGCGCGATCCTCCCGTTCGAGACGGCGCGCCGCTCGTTCCGCTACGACGAGACCAACGCGCTGTGGATCGTGGTGAAGCCGCGGGACGGCGTCTCCGTGACGCGGGCGATGGACGCGGTCACATTGCAGCTGCGCCGCCAGCGGGGACTGCGCGCCGGCGTGCCGAACACGTTCGATCTCATCACGCAGGACCAGATCCTCAACGTGTTCAACAGCCTCACGAGCGTTTTCTTTCTGGTGATGCTCGCCCTGTCGTCGGTGGCGCTGATGGTCGGCGGCATCGGCGTGATGGCGATCATGATGGTGTCGGTGACCAACCGCACGCGCGAGATCGGGGTGCGCAAGGCGCTCGGGGCGACGCGGCGCGAGATCCTGTGGCAGTTTCTGGTGGAGGCCGCGACGCTCACACTGATGGGCGGTCTCATCGGCGTGCTGGTGGGGCTGGGCCTGGGCGAAGGGCTGAAGGCGCTGCTCGGCACGGGCTCCGGGGTGCCGGTGTGGAGCGCGGCGGTCGCCTGTCTCGTATCGGTCGTCATCGGTCTGATCTTCGGCGTGATGCCGGCGACGCGGGCGGCGAAACTGGATCCGGTGGAGGCGCTGCGCTATGAGTAACGTCGACCTGCTCGCCATCGCCGCGCACCGCGACGACGCCGAGCTCACGTGCGGCGGCACGCTGGCCAAGGCCGTGCGGGCGGGCCACACGGTCGGGATTCTCGATCTGACGCAGGGCGAGTCCGGCACGCGCGGCTCGGCCGAGCTGCGCGCCGCCGAAGCCGCAGCGGCGGCGCGGGCGCTCGGCGTGCAGCTGCGGCGCAACGCGGGACTCCCCGATGCGCACATCGCGAACGACGAGCCGTCGCGCGCGCGGCTGGTGCAGCTGGTGCGCGAGCTGCGGCCGCGCGTCGTGATCCTGCCCTATCCGATCGGCCGGCACCCCGACCACCGCATCGCGTCGGAGCTGGCGCGCGACGCCTGCTACCTCGCCGGGCTGGCCCGCTACGCCCCGCAGCCGGGGCTCGAGCCGCACCGGCCGTTCAAGGTCCTGTACGCGCTCGCCTACCGCGAGGACCCGGTGAAGCCGTCGTTCGTGGTGGACATCTCCGACGCGTTCGCGGCCAAGATGGCGGCGATCCGGTGCTACGGCTCCCAGTTCGAAGGGGCGAAGGCAGCCGGCGAGATCTTCCCCACCGGCCAGGACCTCTACGAGCTGATCCGCGTGCAGTCGGCGCACTACGGCTCGCTGATCCGCACGGCGTACGGCGAGCCGTACTTCACGCACGAAACGATGGCGGTGGACGACGTGCTGACGCTTGGCGTGTCGAGCCTCTAGCTCTAGATTCCCGCGACGATGCCGGCACGCATCAGCTATCTCGACCACGCGGCGACGACGCCGGTGCGACCCGAGGTACGGGAGGCCATGCTCCCCTACCTCGGGGACGAGGCGTTCGGCAACCCTTCGTCGGCGCACCGCTTCGGGCGCGCCGCGCGCGCCGGCATCGAGGAAGCGAAGCGCCTCGTCGCGCAGGCGCTCGGCGCCGAGCCCAACCAGGTGATCTTCACCTCGGGCGGGACCGAGGCCGACAATCTCGCGGTCATCGGCGCCGCGCTGGCGGCGCGGGAGCGCGGCGGCCCGTTCCGCGCGGCGGTCGCCGCCTCCGAGCACAAGGCGATTCTCGCCGCGGCCCACGCGGTCGTCCACCTGGGCGGCGAAGAGATCGTGCTCCCCGTCGGCGGCGACGGCGTCGTGGACGAGGCGGCGCTCGAGGCGGCACTGGCGCGCGGCGTGGCGGTCGTGAGCGTGATGTGGGTGAACAACGAGGTGGGCACGATCCAGCCGGTGGCGCAACTCGCCGAGCGATGTCGCGCCGCCGGCGTCTGCTTCCACACCGACGCCGTCCAGGCGTTCGGCAAGGTCCCCGTATCGGTCCGCGACGTCCCCTGCACCCTGCTCACCATCTCCGGCCACAAGATCGGCGCCCCCAAGGGTATCGGGGCGCTGGTGGTGCGCGACCGTCACGCGATCGAAGCGATCATCCATGGCGGCGGCCAGCAGTTCGGATTGCGCCCCGGGACGGAGAACGTGCCCGGGATCATCGCGCTGGGCCGGGCCGTGGAGCTGGCGGCGGCCGAGCAGGCGGAGCTGGCGCGCCGGCTCGAGACCCTGCGCGACGCGCTCGAGGCCCGGATCACGGCCCTGTTCGCCGACGCCCGCGTGAACGGGCGGGACGGCGCGCGCGCGCCGCACGTGCTGAACGTGTCGTTCCCGGGCACCGACTCCGAGGCGATGCTGATGCACCTCGATCTCGCCGGCATCGCCTGCTCGGCCGGCTCCGCCTGCAACACGGGCGCGGTGGAGCCCTCCCACGTGCTGACGGCGATGGGGGTGCCGCGCGAGCTGGGAGTCGCGGCGCTGCGCTTCTCGTTCGGCCGCAGCAGCACGGACGCCGACGTGGAAACACTGGTGGGCGCGCTGCCCAAGATCGTGGAAAAGGTACGGTCGTTGTCGGCGGTGCTGCACCGATGAGCGCGCGTGTCCTGGTCGCCATGTCGGGCGGCGTGGATTCGAGCGTCGCCGCGGCGCTGCTCGTGGAGGATGGGTACGAGGTCATCGGCGCTACGCTGAAGCTGTTCTGCTACGGCGACGACGTGCCCGACCGCCCCTGCTGCTCGCTCGATTCCATCACCGACGCGAAGCTCGTCGCCCACCGGCTCGGCATCCCGCACTACGTGCTCAACCTGGAGGACCGGTTCGGACACGACGTGATCGAGGATTTCGTGCAGGAGTACGCGCGCGGCCGCACGCCGATCCCCTGCGTGCGCTGCAATTCGTTCACGAAGTTCCGCGACCTGCTGCATCACGCCGATGCCCTGGACTGCGACTTCCTCGCCACC
>JBGQHV010000192.1:0-5731 GCA_041498155.1 Gemmatimonadota bacterium
ACCATCTCCGGAGCGCGGGGTGGTGCTCCCGCCCCGGCGAGCATCAGTAGCGACAACGATATCATGTCACCCTCCTTGGTTGCCCCAGCGCCTCGTCACGGCCGCGGCGAGGACTGCGGCGTCGGGAACGTATCCACGAACTGCGGCTGCACCTCGGGACCCGCTTTGCCACGCAGTGTCTGCAGATAGCGGGACAACTCCTCGATCTCCTCGTGGGTCAGCGCCGGTGGCCCGAAGGCCGGCATGCGTGAATCGGGATGGAACCGGCTCGGCAATTCGATGAAGCTGTGCAGCCAGGCCCCAGAGTGCCGCAACCCTACCGACGTGAGGTCCGGCCCTTCAGTCCCACCCCTCCCCGCGACGAGGTGGCAGCCGACGCACTGTTGCGATTGGAACAGCGCCCGCCCGGCACGCTCCTCGGAGGTCAATGGGCGCCCCACCTCGGGCGGGATCTCGGGCCCAGCCCCGCGCACCGCCGCGCCGATCAGCAGCGCCGACCCGCCCAGCAACACGGCCAACGCTCCGGCGGCGATCGGGCGTCCCAGCAGATTCCGCTTGCTGCGCCGATCGAACAGCGGCAGCGTGAGCAGGACGACGAGCAGCACGGTCGGGACGCCGAACGCGACCACCCGCTCCATCGAGCCCGGCACGAGCTTGAGCATCTGGTAGAGCGGCAGGAAGTACCACTCGGGGCGCGGGACGTAGGCGGTGTCGGTCGGATCAGCGGGTCCTTCGAGCGGCGCGCCGAAGGCCAACGCCAGCAGCACGATCGCCACCACGACCCCCAGCGCGACGAGCGCGTCCTTCCCGAGGATGTCGGGCCAGAAGCGGACGCCCGCCCGCTTCGTCGCCGCGTAGGCGCTCTTGTAGTACGCGGGGTACTCCGGTGCGCTGGTGCGCGGCGGAGCACCGGCCTCCAGGGCTGCCGGCCGCGCCGCGATTCCCTGACGGATCACGAGCACCAGATGGATCAGCACCAACCCGCCCAAGAGCAGCGGGAGCCAGAGCACGTGAAACGCGAAGAAGCGGGTGAGCGTGGCCGCTCCCAGCTCCGCGCCGCCCCGCAGCACCGCCACGAGCCCGGCGCCGATCAGCGGGGTCTCGCCGGCGATGTTGGTGCCGACGGCAGTGGCCCAGTACGCCTTCTGGTCCCACGGCAGCAGGTATCCGGTGAAGCTGAATCCCATCACGAGGATGAACAGCCCCACACCCAGCATCCAGTTGATCTCGCGGGGATACTTGTACGCGCCGACGGCGAAGACGCGGATCATGTGCGCCACGACCAGGACCACCATCGCGCTCGCGCCCCAGTGGTGGATCCCGCGCAGCAACGCGCCACTCGCGACCTGATTCCCGATGTATCGGATGCTGTCGTACGCGTGGTCGGGGGAAGGCGAGTAATAGGTCGCGAGGACGATGCCGGTGATGAGCTGCACGGTGAAGACGGCGAGTGTGGCGCTGCCGAGCGTGTGCCACCAGGTCAGGCGATCGGGCACCTCGCGGTCCAGCAACGTCCGTTTGACGCCCTGCAGGTCCACACGCTCATCGAGCCAGCGGAACAGACCCACGCGTCAGACCGCGACTTTCTCGGGAACGCCGACCCGGAAGTCCTCGTACGCCGCGTACAGGATGCCGTCCTGGATCTTGATCTCCAGGCGGTCGAGCTGTCGCGGCGGGGGTCCGCCGAGGACCGCGCCGGTCTCCAGGTCGAACATCCCCAGGTGGCAGGGACAGCGGAAGCGCTTGCCCTCTTTGTCGTACCCGAAGCCGCACCCGAGGTGGGTGCAGCGGCCATTGTAGACCGTGAAGTGCTCGCTGTCGTGTGTGTAGACCCAGACGCTGCGCAGCACCCGGTTCTCGACCCATGCGTCGGTGGCGGTCTGGACGAAGTCCACCTTGATGGGGACGTCGACGTCGAACAGATCCGCCTCGCCCAGCTTGACCCAGTTGACGGCCTTGGCCCGGCGATACGCCGGAGAGAGGAATGCGCGCAGCGAGGGGAGACCGGCGAGGGCCGCCGAGAGAAACGCGCCGACGCCCGTCGCCCACCGCAGAAACCTGCGTCGGCCGGTGTTCGGGGGGGGAGAATCGCCTGGTCGGTCTGACATTGTGCCCGAGGACAATGCCCAAGACGACGGCGAAGCATCATGAAGTCGAGATGAAGATTCGTTCAGCCGGGGGCCCGCGGGCCCAGGACGTGGGCCCGCGGGGAAAAACTGGGACTCAGTTGCGCTCGGGGTGATGCTCTTCGTGCTCTTCGTGCTCGTCTCCGCCCATCCGCATCCTCATCATGTGATTGCCCTGCATTTCCATCATGTCCGCCCACCCGTCCACCCGGCCGCGCTGCGCGTCGGTGAGAAGGGCCCGGGCCGCGGCCGCGGCGGACAGCATCGCCCAGTGCGCCCGGCCCATCGCGGCCTGGGCAGCCTGGAAGTGCTGCTTCAGCGCGGTCGTATCCGGAACGGAGGCTTTCATGGTCTGCGCCATCGCCTCCATGTGCGTCCGCATGTCGGTGTGGGCCGCGTCGTGGGCCGTCTTGGCGGCGTCACGCAGGGCGGTGAGGCGTGTGACCTGCACGGGAGTCAGCTCGAGGGCGTCCTTGCGGGACAACAAGTGGTCCGGGGCGAACGCCATCGTCCGCATCATCGGACCCATCATCTCCATCATCTGCCCCATCATGTCGGGCATTTCCCCGCCCGGATGTCGCATCATTTCTTGCCCCATCATGCCCTGTCCCATCGGCATCGTCATCTTCTTCGCGCTGTCGGGTTGCTGCGCCGCCAGGGGCGCGGCAACCGCGAGCGCCAACAACATTCGCATGCTCTTCATCGGACGCTTTCCTCCATGAACTGTGGATCCCCACGCTCGGGGCTGTCGCTCTTCTTCTATGTCACACATATCCGACCAACGTACACACGCGGGCTCATCTCCGCTGATGAATCCCGGATGACGAGCGCTTCACTCCCGGCCGTTTCACGGTCGATCCGGCTTTCCGGCGTCGGGCACGAACAGGCTCTGCCCAAAACGGGACGTCCCGAACGCCCCGATCAACCGCTGCGCCCTTGGAGCGACCAGCCAGTCGGCGAACGCCCGCGCTCCACGCCCATTTACCCGGGGCGCGTTGCGCGGATTCACCTCCATGACATGGTACACGTTGTACAGGAGGGGATCGCCCTGGGCAAGCGGGACCAGCTGCAACCGGTCACGCCAGGCGAGGTAGGTCGCGCGGTCCGTGATCGTGTATGCGCGCTTCTCGTCGGCCATCTGCAACGTCGCCGCCATGCCCTGTCCCGCTTCGAGGTACCAGCCGCTGCCGCCCGTGGGCGGTTCGATCGCGGCCAGCTTCCACAGCTTCAGCTCGATCAGGTTCGTGCCGGACTGATCGCCGCGGGAGACGAACAGCGCGCCCGCCGCCGCGATGCGCCGCATCGCGGCCAGGGCACCGGTCAGGCCACGCAGGCCGGCCGGGTCGGCGGCGGGACCGACGATCAGAAAGTCGTTGTGCATCACCAGCCGGCGTCGCAGCAGGAACCCCGAGTCCGCGAGGATCCGCTCCGCGTCGGGGGCGTGCGCCAGCACGACGTCCGCGTCGCCCCGGCGGCCCAGCGCCAACGCCTGTCCGCTGCCCACGGCGATCACCTTGACCTGGTATCCCGTCTCCCGCTCGAACACCGGGAGCAGGGAGTCGAGCAGTCCCGCATCGCGCGTCGAGGTGGTCGTGGCGAGGATGATCTCCTTCGACTGCGCGGTAGAGGCTGGTGGGGGGTGGTGAAAGAGGGTGGAGGTCGCGAAGCCGAGCAGGGCGACCGTCTTCCACCACGTGCCAGGAAGGCTCATAATTCATGCAACCTAACCCGATCCGGCAGGCGCATGAGCGAGCTACTCGACGCCATCGCGGGTGTCGCCAACGCGAGCGAGCCGATCCCCGGCCTCGTGACGGGTGGCCAGCCGCTCCCTCGACACCTCACCGCCCTGAAGCAGGCGGGGTGCGCGCTGGTGCTGGACTCGCGTGATCCCATGGAGCCGCGGCCGCTCGACGAGCCGGGAGCGGTGGCAGCCGCCGGATTGGAATACGTCTGCGTGCCGATGGGGCATACCCGCGGCGACGATGCGACGCTGGCGAAGATCCGGGCGGTGCTGCGGGACAACGTCGGCAAGCGGAAAGTGTTCTACCACTGCGCCAGCGGGAACCGGGTCGGGGCGTCGGTCATCCCCTTCCTGATACTCGATCAGGGCTTCGAACAGGAGGATGCCGTGAACGCGGCAATGCGGATGGGGATGAGAAATCCGGAGTTGATGGAGTGGGCGCTTGAATACGTGAAAAGCCAACAGGTCTGAGTACAGAGGCCATGCAACGACTAGACGTATAGACGTGTGGCGGTGAATTAGGAATGAGGATTGAGGGTTTGCCCAAATACGATTGCCTGTCTACCGCCGTACGTCTATGCGTCTAGTTTCGGGTTTGTCCTGTTTACGGTTTCGGCTCCTCCCTGCCTCCTGCCTGTCTATGCCAGTACATCCTCATCTCGCTGATCTTCCCGTCCTTGGTCTCGCAGAAGATCGCTCCCCTGGCATCCACCCATTCGCCGCTGCGGCGCCGGCGGAAGGTGCAGCGGAACTCGGTGGCGAACCAGGGACCGACCTCGAAGATCTCGCCCGAGCGGAACGACACCTCCGCCTGGGTCAGCGGTAAGTCCTGCCAGTAGGCGCGGATGGCCGCCGAGCCTACGTCCTTGGTGCTGAACGGGGTTTCCAGGAAAACGGCGTCGGGGGTGAAGACCGAGCAGAGCCGATCCACGTCAGCTTTCTCCCACCCCTCCCCGAAGGTGTCGATCAGGTGCCGGTAGGCCGGAGTCGGTGACATGGGCGCCAAATATACAGGAATCCGGAACCATGGGCGGCGGCGTACGTACAACGGAGTGTCCCGCACGGGACATTTCCGCACACACTCCATTAATGAGGAGAACCCACTCATGCTGAAGCGCATCCTGGCCTCGGCCGCCGCGCTCGCTCTGTTCGCCCTGCCGCTGTCGGCGCAGGCGCAGGCGAACGCCGGGGACAAGGTCACCCTCACGGGTCAGGTCATCGACGTGAACTGCTACACGGCGCACCAGCTCCAAGGTGCCCAGCACAAGGCCTGCGCGACCGCCTGCGCCAACAAGGGCGTGTCGCTGGCCATCCTGTCGAGCGACGGCACCATCTACATGCCCGTCAGCTCCAAGCCGGGTGACCCGCAGAACCCGCGGCTCGTGCAGTTCGCCGAGGGGAAGGTGAAGGTGACGGGCACGCATCGCATGGTGAGCGGGCTGCATACGATCGAGATCGAGACGGTCGAAGCGGCGAGCTGATTCATGCGTCGTGCGCTGGGCGCCGCGCTGTGTCTGTGGGCGGCGTCCGCTTGCCGCCCGGCGGCGCCCAGCGGCCTCACCCTCCTGTTCTATCAACGCTCACCCGCGGCCGCCCAGGGCGGCCGCTCGTGGGCTCCCGATCCCGACCACGCCCGCATCCTCGCCTTCGACGACCGGCTGCGGCTCGTCAAGACGCTGGCCGGCCCCGGCCTCGCGATGCCGATGGCCGTGGCGCCGCTCGGGGATCGGCTACTTGTGAGCGAGGAGACGGGCGACGCCGTCCTACTGGACACCGCGGGCGCGCTGGTGCGCGAGTGGTCGAGCCCGTTCGCCGTCGCGCTGTATGCCGCCGCCGGCACGCGGATCGTCGCCGTGCGTTCGCC
>JBGQHV010000193.1:0-5731 GCA_041498155.1 Gemmatimonadota bacterium
CCCGTGAACGAGAGCAGGAGGCAACTTGATCGGCGCAATGCTCGGCATCCTGGGCATAGTGATCTTCGGCCGTTGGCTTCTGATCGGAGGCGAGGACGAACCCGTAAACAAGAAGCGCTAGACCCAGCCGTCGCCGACCTCCCTTCACACCGTCCCGCCGTCATCCGGCGGGGCACTGCGCGCCCGCACCTCCTCCGACGTCAGCCCGTACAGTGGCGGGCCGTGGATCCCCAGCATGCTGAGGTACACGTAGACCTGCCCCCGATGGTGGATCTCGTGCTCGATCATGGCCCGGAGCCACTTCCACACGGCGAGCTCCGCGCCGCCCGGCGTCACGCATTTGCGCTGCAGATCCGCGGGCTCGAGACCGGCGAAGATCGCGACGGCTTCCTCATGGGTCCGCGTGAGGTACGCGAACACCGCGCCGTAGCCGCGCGCCAGCTCGGGTCCGTTTCCTGGATAGCGTGCCGGCTGTTGCCGCGCGTTCTCGGCGAACATGTATCGCTCGGTCGCGCCGAGGTGGCGCAGAATGTCTCCGAAGGAAAACGCTCCCTCGTGCGGGCGCCACTCGATCTTGTCTTCCGGAATGGCGCGCGCCACCGCCAGGGTCCGGCCGCGGACCTTGGCCAGGTAGGCCAGAAATGACGCGGCGTCGGCGATCACCATCGCGACTCAGAGGAGGCCCGGCACGACCGCCCAGGTCCCGTGCCGGTACTCGTCATAGGAGGGCCCGAATACGGTGCGCAGGTGGCGCTCCTCGAGCGGAATCTTGCGCGCGTACGCGACGGTCATGACGGCCAGCGCCAGCAGGGCGTGCAGCTCTCCCGAGACCAGCGTGGTTCCCAGGGTCATGCCGAGCATGGCGCTGTAGATGGGGTGTCGCACCAGGCGGTAGGGGCCGGAGCGCACCAGCTGATGGCCCACGGTCTCCGTGATGGCGCCGCTCCAGTTGCGGCCGAGGTGGCGCCGCGCCCACACGGCCAGCAGGATGGCACCGGCCTGGACGGCCAGGCCGGCGACGACGATCAGGGGCAGCAGCGGAACGAAACGTCCGCGCAGGCCGGGGACCGGGAGGAAGAGCAGGAGGATCGACCCGTTCAGCAGGATCGCGTGCAGCCGGCGCGACTCGCGCGATTCCGCGCGCTTGGCCGGCGCGGCGCCGCGCGCCGCGGCGCTCCAGTACACGATGAACGCGACCCAGAGCGCCGCCGACACCAGCATCCGGATGGACGGCCGCAGCGCGATGGTCACGGCGACGATCAGCGCGAGCGCGACGACGAGCGCGACCACGGCCGACCAGCCCGTCAGGGTGATCGGGCCGAGCTTCACGACGGCGGTACGGCGCGGCGCCGCTGTGGGATTCATGAGGACGTGCTCCCGACGCGGGCGTGCACGGTCCAGGCGCGGGCCCGCAACGTGACCCGACCACCGTCGGTGGCTGGCAGCGCCGCTCGCAACGCTACCGCCAGCTCGTCGCGCTGCGCCGGCGTGCGGGAGGCGACATAGGACGGGGCGGGGCCGGTGGCGCCCAGCAGTGGCCGCCAGTAGTCCTCGAAACTCGCGAACTCGGTCGCGATCGTCACCGCGCCGCTGCGCACCTGCTCCAGCCCCCCGGCCTGAAACACCGCCTCCAGCTCTCCCGGGTCGCAGATGGGGAATCGCCTTCCTTCATCGAGTGCGGCGGCTGCCGGATCGAGACCCGCCGCGACATCCCAGAAGATGCGCAGCAGCTCCATCCCATCCGCATAGTCCCACACCGCGGCCGCGATCGCCCCTCCCGTTCGGGTACACGCGGCCATCTCCCGTACCGCTCCAAGCGGATCGGGAATGAAGTTCAGCACCAGGCTCGAGACCGCCACGTCGACCGGTGGGATCGCACCGGGCCGGGGCAGGCTGCCGCTTCCGACCGGGAGGAACGTGACGCGCGGGTCGTGGATGTGCACGCGCGCGTGGTCGAGGAGGGGCTGGGAGGGCTCGCAGGCCAGGACCGCGGCGGGATCCTGCGTCGCGACGATGGCTTCGGTGAGGGCGCCGGTGCCGCACCCCAGCTCCAGCCAGCGCGACCGGCGCGGCGCGCCGAGCGTCGCCAGGAACGGTCGCGCGAGGGCACGGCTCCACCGGCCCATGTACGCCTCATAGGCGGATCCGAGCGCCCACCGGTCATCCGTTTGCGCTTCGACCATCGCGGCGCGCTCCTCAGGATTTCGCTACGGGACGGCAACGGCCCAGCCAGCGTGGTCCGCCGGCTGGGCCGCGTCTACTGCCCGTTCCGGGCGGCCGTCAATGCTGCGCGGCGGCCAGATCGCTCACTTCGGCCGCGAGCGTCCGTACTTTCGCTTGATCGCCGGCGGTCGCCACGTCCCCGTTGAGCTGCGTTGCCAGCTGGGTCAGCGCGTCGTGGCGCGCCTGTCCGGACAGCCCTTCGGCGCTGTGCAGAGCGTTCTGCGCGGCCGACAGCTGCGCGGCCGGGAGGCCGTTGGACCGGGCCAGCTGGTCCAGATAGGCACGCGCCACCACGAAGCTCGCGGGCCACACGAACCTGGGCTGGTCCTGCGTATTGAAGTAATCGAGGTGCACCAGCTTGGCGGCGTCGATCTCGTTTTGCGAGATGAATCCGCTGGGCGTCAACGCGAAGATGTCGAGGCCGCGGGCGATTTCGGAGCTGACGATGACGCCGTTGTACCAGTACGCCGACCAGGAGCCGCCGCCCGCCGGCTTGGTGGAATCCACCGGGCCACGGTCGAAGAACGCGATTTCCTTGGGGTGCGCCGCATCGGTCCAGTCGAACACGGAGATGCCGCCCTGGTACCAGGCCTGGACCATGACGTCCCGTCCCGGGATCGGGATCAGCGAGCCGTTGTGGGCCACGCAATTCTCGAGCGGGGTTTGCGGCGCCAACATCTTGTAGTAGCTCTGGAAGTGCAGCGTGTCGTTCACGATGGTGAAGATCGCGTCGGCGCCCCAGTCGTGGCGGTCGGTCGCGCGGCACTTCGGCTGGCCGCCGCCGCCCCACTCATCGGAGAACAGCAGCTTGGTGCCGTCGTTGTTGAACGTCGCCGAGTGCCAGTAGGAGAAGTTCGAGTCGGCCACGGCGCCGATGCGCATCGGATGGGCGGCATCCCGGATGTCGAGCAGCAGGCCGTACCCGCCACAGGCGCCACCCGCCAACCCGATCGCCGGATAGACGGTGATATCATGGCACTGGTTGGGGCCGGGGCGGACGCCGTTCACGGTACCCGGAGGGGCTGCGCCGACCAGCGCATCCACGATGCCTTGGAGTGCCCCTCGCAGCGCCGCGCTGTCGGCCGCCGTCGGCGCGCCGGCTCCCTGACGAGCCTTGACGACGCTGTCCAGCATCGGATTGATGAACCCCGGGCCCACGACAATCTCTATGCCGCGAATCTTCGCGGTGAACCCACCCTTGGCCCGCGCGTCGGCGGCGGCCCGGGCCGCGGCAGCGATGTCTGCCGCCGGCTCACCGTGCGTCGGCGCCTCGGTCAAACCCTGGAAGATCCGGGGCGAGCTCACGATGGCCGCCTGCTCGGGGTGGGCCAGCGGGACCTTGATGACCTCGATCCGGAACAGCGCGGAGGTCGCGTCCGAGTCGGGCGCGAGCTTCGAGCACCCGGCCAGCTCGTTGGGCGAGCGCACGCCGGACGAACCGGAGACGTAGACGTAGATGTTCTCCGAGTCCTTCGGGTCGATGACGACGGTGTGCGTGTGCGAGCCGCGGCAGGTCTGGACGTTGGCGATGTACTTCGGATTGGCGATGTCGGTGATGTCGAAGATGCGGATGCCGCGCAGCCGCTCCACGCTCACCGAATCGTGCACGCCGCCCGTGCCGCAGTCGAGACGCCCGCCTTGCCCCTCACCCGAGACGAACAGGAGATTCCGAAATACCGAGACATCGCTTTGCGACGCGGGGCAGAGGTACCCGATCTTCAGCACGGGCGCGGCCGGGTTGGAAATATCCCAGACCTGGAACCCGTTGTAATTCCCCTGAATCGCATAGTTGCCGCTGAACGACAAATCGGAGTTCGTGACGCCGACGAACTTCTCCGACGGCGGCGTCTTCGAGAGCACGCGCAGGTTCCACGACGCTTCGGCGGCGTCCATGAGACCGGCCCGCAAGCCGACCCGCGGGTCGGGGCTCGGGGCCACGGTGGACATGCTCCCGCCGCCCGCCTGGGACGACGATGAGGCGCACGCCGCGAGGGAGATCACCCCGACGGCGAGCGACAGCGACAGCAGACGACGGCGGACGTTGTGCAGGGATGGCATGGTGCAATCCTCTTGAAGGTGGGCGTTACTGCCCGCTCGGCACCGCGAACAACAGCGCGGCGAGCATCTTCTGCATGCGGTCGATTTCGGTGGTTTGATCGGCGTACACGTCGGAGGCGAACCGGAACACCGTCTCCTCCTCGCCGCCGCCCTGCGAGCCGAACAGCTGGTTGACCATCGTGATGGCGCCCTGGTGGTGCATGATCATGAACCGCAGGAAGCGGCGGTCGAACTCGGGCCCGCGGGCGCTGTCCAGCTGCGCCAGCTGCTCGGCGGTCAGCATGCCGGGCATCATCACGTGCTCCATCCCCGGCATCATGTCCATGGATGCGTCGCCGTCCGGGACGGTCTCGTGGCGGTCGCGCAGCCAGCGCTGCATCAGCGCGATCTCGTCGCGTTGCGCGACGACGATGCGCGCGCACAGCGTCTGCACCGAGCTGCTGGCGCCGTGCGTCGGCGCCCAGCCGGCCATGAGGACCGCCTGCGCGTGGTGGTGGATCATGCCGGACATGAAGTACACGTCGGCCGCGGTGTAGCCCGTGCGGCCGGTATCGGCCCGGGCCACGGGGGCGGCGCTGGCCTGACCGGCCGCGGGCGCGCTCGCCGCCAGCGCCGCGACGATCACCCACAACGATCTCTTCATTGGCGTCTGCCTCCCCCGATTCGGTTCGCCGACAACATTGATAGTACAGCCTACGGATGGACCTGAACAACCGTTGACGAGAGCGGGCGAACCGTTCCCGGACAGTTGCTCAGGGACGCTCCGAATCCGGGGCCGGGCGGTGCTTGCGGGCCTGATCGGAAAAGTCCGGCTGGTGCGACACGCGCACGACCAGGTCGTGGCGGGTGATCGCTCCCAGGACCGCATCGACCAGGGAGTCCTGTTGGGCGGCCACGTGGGGATCGCTCTCCTCGCGGTACAGCCAGACCTCCCCGTAGGCCGTCTTGAGGACCGTGAGGAGGGAATCGAGCACGCCGAGGGTGACGGGGCGCCCGTCCGCGTACACCTTCGGATCGCTGGTGATGACCAGGCGGAGCGTGACGTCCTGCGGGGCGGATGTCGGGGACGAGACGAATACCTGGGAGGTGTCGACCGTCGAGCGGTTGGCCGACTTGCTGCCGCCGCAGGCGGCGGCGGTAGCGAGGAGCAGCAGCACGGGGATTCGCATCAGTCGCGGACTCGCTGGCGGGATGCGGGTAAGCTGCGGTCCGCGACGTCGTTCCACAAGAGACTGACGAGCACTCAATCGAGCTCGCCCGAGAGCCAATGCACGACATTCAGCGCGAATTGCCGGTCATCGTTTCCCGGGGTGTTCATCCCCATCCGGAAGCCCAGTGGATCGACCTGGGCCGAGAACAGGCCGGCTTCGCCGAGCATCACGACCTTGCCGGCTCCGAACGCCATCGCAATAGCCTGGGCGTGGCCGCGCGCCGAGGTCCGCACCGAACG
>JBGQHV010000194.1:0-5719 GCA_041498155.1 Gemmatimonadota bacterium
CGAGATCATGGAGATGGTGGTGGCCAAGCTGGTGGCCCCGGGGACGGGCGACGCCTGGCTCGGGACGCAGGGCGACGTGTGGGACGCCCAGATGGACATGGCGATGGCCGCGATCGGCGCGTTGCTGTGCATGACGCTGACAGCGACGATCCGGCGGCTGCGGCGCAAGCCACCGGTGCTGCTGGCGGGAGCCTAGGCGCGGCATGGGACGCCGGGGCCAGTACGGGATCGATGCGCCGGGCGTCGTCCTCACCTTTGCGCTGCTGGGCATCGCCGGCTTCGGTCTGGCGAAGCTCGCGCGCCCGCTGCGGGGATTCGCGATTCCCGGCGCCATCTTCTCGGCCGAAGCGGTGCTGATGACGTGGAGCAGCCGGTTCGGGAAGCGCCGGGTGGTGCGCCGCATGCTCGACCAATTGGCGTTGGCGCCGGACGCGCGCGTGCTCGACGTGGGCTGCGGGCGGGGCCTCGTGATGATCGAGGCGGCGAAGCGCGTGCCCGCGGGCCGTGCGGTCGGGGTGGATCTGTGGCGGCGCAGCGATCAGTCGGGGAACAACCGGCGCGTGACGCTCGAGAACGCGGAGCGTGAAGGCGTGGCCGATAGGGTGAAGGTGCACGACGGGGACGCGCGCCGGCTGCCGTTCGACGACGGCTGCTTCGACGCGGTCGTATCGAGCCTCGTGATCCACAACATTCCCGACGCGGCGGGCCGTGCCGATGCCGTACGGGAGCTGGGCCGCATGTTGCGGCCCGGCGGCCGGCTGGCGCTGCTCGACTTCCGCAACACCGCCGTGTACGCCGCAACGCTGCGGGCAGCGGGGCTGCAGGACGTGCGGCGCTCGGGAATACGCTTCGGCATGTTTCCTCCGGTACGGATCGTCACGGCCCGGAAAGGGGGTGGCGCGTGAGCGCGGTGGCGCAGGCTCGCGCCGCAGGGGATACGTCGTTCCGGCTGCGGGGGCTCGCGATGACGCGCCTGGAGGCGTTCTCCGACATCGTGTTCGGGTTCGCGCTCACGCTGCTCGTCGTGTCGCTCGAGGTGCCGCGCAGCTACGACGAGCTGCGCGCCACGCTGCGCGGCTTCGTGCCGTTCGCCATCTGCTTCGCCTTTCTCGTGTGGGTGTGGGTCGAGCACCGGCGCTTTTTCCGGCGCTACGGGCTGGACGACAACGCGACGCTGGTGATCAACGTCGTGCTGCTGTTCGTCGTGCTGTTCTTCGTCTATCCCCTCAAGTTCCTGTTCACCGCCATGACGGGGCAGGCGAGCGCTCTGGCGTCGCCGTCGGACGCGGCGGTCGTCTTCACGGTGTACGGGCTCGGCTTCGCGGCGGTGTTCGCGACATTGGGGCTGCTCTACCTCCACGCCTACCGCGTGCGCCACGCCCTCGGCCTCGACGCGCCGGAGCTCGTCGACACGCGCTACCAGATCGTGGACCACTTCACGGTGGCCGCGGTCGGTCTCCTCTCCTGCCTGCTGGCGAACGCCTCGACCCCCGCTATCCAGGCCTGGGCGGGGTGGAGCTACTTCCTGCTCGGACCGATCAAGACCGCCACCGGGATCGTGTTCGGGCGGCGTCGCGCCCAGGCCGAGCGTGCCCTGGCCACCGGCCCGCGCTGACGCCAACTTCTCAGCACTTCACCTCCTCCCGGAGTCTGCCCGTGCGTCCCGTCCACGCACTGCTCATCGGCGTCGCCGCACTCGGCGCCACCGCGTTGCCGCTCCAGGCCCAGCAGGTCGCCGTCGTGGAGCTGTCGCCCCCGCGCGCCACCGTCACAGCGGGCGACACGATTCGCTTTCGCGCCGTGGGTCGCGATTCCGTCGGCGCCATCGTCACCGGCGTGCGCACCGAATGGTTCGCGACCCCGTTCGACATCGCCGCCGCCGACTCTGGAGGCCTGGTCACCACCACCCGGCCGGGGCAGACGTACGTGTTCGCCCTGGTGGGCGGAAAGCCGGGCTTCGCGGTGCTCGACATCGCGGAGCGCGCCCCGGCGCGCCTGGAGATCGCCGCTCCCGGCGGGCGGACCAGCCTGGTGGTGGGTGAGATCGTGCCACTCACCGTGCGGGCCATCACCGCCGTGGGCGATCCGGTGGGCGAGGGCCGAGGGCTGCCAGGCGTGCAGTGGCGTTCGCTCGGTGCGGCGGTCGCCGAGGTGTCGTCCGGCGGCGTGGTGCACGCCAAGGCGGTCGGCCGCGCCACCATCGCTGCGGCGCTGGGCCCGGTGGCGGCCCGCTGGGAGGTGACGGTGCGCATCAATCCGGTAACGTCGCTGCGGATTCTCTCGGCGGGTCCCACCCGGGTGGGCGACGTCGTAGGGCTGCGGGCGGACATCCGCGGGTCGGGTGGACGACGCGAGAGCGGCGTGCCGCTGCGCTGGAGCGTGACGGGGCCCGGGGCCGCGGTGTATCCGGACGGCCGGTTCGTGGCGACCGCCCCCGGGACCTACACCGTGAGCGCCACGGTGGGGAGCCGTGTGGCGACGACCGAGGTTGCGGTCCTGCCGCGGCACGATTTCCGGGGCGTGGATCAGGTCTCCCACGCCGCCCTCCCCAAAGACGTGCAGGGCGCCGAGATCTGGCCGGTGGGCGACGTGGCGTACGTCTCGACGATCGGGAGCGAGATCTACGTCTTCGACATCTCCGACCCGGCGGCGCCCAGGATCGCCGATTCGCTGGTGGTGGACGCCCGGCTGATCAACGACATCATGACCACGGCCGACGGCAAGATCCTCGTCGCGAGCCGTGAAGGGGCGAGCAATCGCAAGAACGGGCTGCTGTTCTTCGACTGCTCCGACCCGCGCCATCCCAAGCTGCTGTCGGAGTTCACGGAGTCGGTGTCGGGCGGGGTGCACAGCGCCTACGTCTATCAGCACTACGTGTTCGCCACCGACGACGCCACGGGCTCGCTGCGGATCATCGACTTCGCCGACCCGCGGGCGCCGAAACAGGTGGCGCGCTGGGAGGTGGAGCGCGCGATCCCGGCGCAGCCCTACCCGGTCGAGTTCTTGAACATGGTCCCGCAGCGCTACCTGCACGACGTGCACGTGGTGGACGGGATCGCCTACCTCGCCTACTGGCGGGACGGCCTGATCGTGCTGGATGTGGGGAACGGGATCAAGGGCGGCTCGATCACCCACCCGACGTTCGTGAGCCAGTATTCGTACAACCACGCCGAGCTCTACCCGCCGGGCTACCTGGCCGGAACCCATGCGGTGTTTCGCGCGGGCGATTACGTGTTTCTGGGGGACGAGTCGTACTCGGGGACCGTGGACCTGGCGTCGCGCGAGCAGTTCTCGACGCGCGGCCGGATGCACGTGGTGGACGTGAGCGACCTGGAGCATCCGCACGAGGTGGCGTCCTACGACCCGATCGAGTTCGGCGTGCACAACATTTTCATCGAGAACGGGCTCGCCTACATCGGGGCGTACAACGGCGGCATCCGAGTGGTGGACGTGAGCGGGGAACTGCGCGGCGACCTGCTCGCCGAGGGGCGGGTGGTGGGCAGTCTCTACACGGGATCGCTCGAGGGGTACCGGCCCAACATGGCGCTGGCCTGGAGCGCGATCCCGCACCGCGGCTTCATCTACGCCAGCGACATCAACGCGGGGTTGTGGGTGGCGCGCGTGGCGGGCGGCGCGATTCCCTGACGCTCAGAGGACCCGAAACGCCGCCGCGCTCCACGTGGTTGCCGGGCTGGCCACCCCGCGCGCGATGCGGTCCAGCACGTCCCGGACGCCGCCCTGCGCGCTCTCGTCCGCCAGCCACTGCCCGGCGCGCTCGATCGTGATACGCTCGCTCGAAGCGATCACCAGGACGTAGCGATCCGGCGGAGTCGGCGACAGCGCCGTGAGCGGGTGGCTGGCGAGGCTATTGCACATGAGCGGGGCTGTCTCGGGTCGCGTCGGTAGCGAGGCGTTGAAGACGATCCTGGTCGAGTCTCCGGAGCGCACTTCCTCGTAGAACGGCTGCAGCGGGCAAGGCTCCATCGGGCCGGCGGCCGTCGTCTCCAGTGGAGTCGTGGCCCCGTTGATCGCTGGTGAGTGGGCCAGCAGGGTGAAGGCATGCTGCCCCGAGGCTACCGGCTCGCTGCCGGTCGAGGTCGCTACCACCCGGGCGCCCTGATTGAGGATCACTTCCACGGCCATCAGGTACGCGGGACGCTCCAGCGTCACCGCGAACTGGTGCCCACCCTTGGCTGGTGCGACGAGCAAGCCGATTTCGGAGCTCGGACCCAACTGCGAGACGGTACGGGGTGGGAGGCAGGCGAAGCCGCAGAGTGTGGAGAGCAGCAACGATCCGAGGACGCGACGCATGGGGACCCCCGAAGATGACGCTTCCGGAGCTTATGTCGCTGCCCGTCCAAGCGGCAGTAGGGCTCGGGCCTACAGCTTCGGCAGGGTGATCCCCACCTGTGCCTGGTATTTGCCCTTCTTGTCGGCGTAGCTCTTCTCGCACTCATCGCCCTCGTCGGCCGTGAAGAACAGCACCTGGGCGATCCCTTCGTCGGCGTAGATCTTGGCCGGGAGCGGCGTCGTGTTGGAGATCTCGAGCGTCACGAACCCTTCCCATTCGGGCTCGAACGGGGTGACGTTCGTGATGATGCCGCAGCGGGCGTAGGTGCTCTTGCCGACGCACAGGGTGAGGACGTTGCGCGGGATGCGGAAGTACTCGACCGAGCGGGCCAGAGCGAAGGAGTTGGGCGGCACCACGCAGACCGGGCCCGTGAACTCGACGAACGACTTCGGGTCGAATTGCTTGGGATCGACGATGGCGGAGAGGGCGTTGGTGAAGATCTTGAACTCGGGCGCGACCCGCATGTCGTACCCGTAAGACGAGACGCCATAGGAGATGCAGCCGGCACGCACCTGGTTGTCGGCGAACGGCTCGATCATGCGATGCTCGGCGGCCATGCGGCGGATCCAGCGGTCGGACTTGATCGACATGGCGGCGCAATCTAACGGCGCCATCGGCACTTACGCCACGTCGTTCGGTTGACACGCGACAGGGTGGCGGATACTTTCCTGCTGGCACTAGTGAATTTTTTCACGAGAACCTGTGCTCCGACCCTATCTCATCTTCCTGATCCTGTTCGCGTTCGTCGCGGGCAATGCGGTGCTGATGATCGTGGCATCGCATTTCGCCGGCCCCCGCCGGCCCACCGCGGTGAAGGGCAGCCCCTACGAGAGCGGCATTCCGTCGCTGGGCGACGCGCGCGAGCGGTTTTCGATCAAGTTCTACCTCGTCGCCATGCTGTTCATCATCTTCGACATCGAAACCGTCTTCCTGCTGCCGTGGGCCGCGATCTTCAAGGGCGGGGTGGCGACGGTTACGACGGGATTCCTGCTGGTAGAGATGATCGTGTTTCTCGTGATCCTCGCCATCGGGTACGTGTACGTGTGGAAGAGGGGAGCCTTACAATGGGACTAGGCAGCACTACGATGGCGTAGGGAGAACGGCGTATAAGGGATGAGGCGTATGGAGCAGACGTTACGACTCTATCCCCACGTAGTTCAACTCTACGATTTCTTCCATACGCTTCTCGTTTAGGACCGACATGAAACACGTGCTGGAAACCAAAGAAGTCAGCGGCAGCCCGAACTTCCACCTGACTCGGTTCGAGAAACTGGTGGATTGGGCGGTCAACCAGTCGCGCGCCAATTCCCTCTGGCCGATGCCGTTCGGCACCGCCTGCTGCGCCATCGAATTCATGGCGACGGCGGC
>JBGQHV010000195.1:0-5716 GCA_041498155.1 Gemmatimonadota bacterium
CCCCCGTCGATCGTCTTCCACACGCCGCCGTTGACGTGGCCGAAGTAGAACTCGTTCGGCCGGCCCGGCACCCCGCTCACGGCGTCGACCCGCCCGCCGCGGAACGGCCCGAGCATACGCCACTGGAGGCTGGAGAAGAGACCGTCGGGCAGAGGACCGGTCGTCGCCGCTCCCAGGTGACGGCGCGCGTCCGTGGGGGCGGGAAGCGCGAACCGCAGCTCGGGCGGGACGGCGAGCATGGCGCCACCAACCCCGGTCCGGAGCAGAAAGCCGCGCCGGGTGATCGTGGGAACTGGTTTCACGAACGGATCCTCACACGTTGAATCGGATGTGCATGATATCGCCGTCACCGACCAGGTAGTCTTTTCCTTCCACTTGCAGCCGCCCCGCTTCCTTCACCGCATGCTCCGACCCGAGCTCCAGGAAGACCTTGTACGGAATCACCTCGGCGCGGATGAACCCGCGCTCCAGATCCGAGTGTATGCGACCGGCGGCCAGCCGGGCCGTCGTGCCGCGCCGGATCGGCCAGGCCCGCACTTCGTCCTCGCCCACCGTAAAGAACGAGATGAGGTCGAGCAGGCCGTAGGCGGTGCGGATGAACCGGGTCAGGGCCGATTCCTTGAGTCCCAGGTCCTCCAGGAACGCGGCGCGATCCCCGGGGTCCATTGCCGCGATCTCGGCTTCCACGCTGGCCGAGAGCACGAGTCCCGCCGCGTGCAGCTGGGACAGCCGTTCGGACAGGGCGGGCGGCATCGGCTGGGCGGCTTCCTGCTCGCTGCGATTCAGCGCGATCATCAGCGGGCGATCGGTGAGCAGTCCATACCCCTTGAGGTAGTCGCGGTTCAGCGCCGCCGGGGGGAGCGAGCGGAGCGGCAGCTCGTGCTCCAGCGTGTTCTTCATGAACTCGAACGCGGCCAGCTCGTGGGGGTCGGGTTTGTCCTTCTTCGCCCGCTCAATCCGTTTCTCCACGATGTCGAGATCGGCCAGCACGCATTCGGTGTGAAACGCCTCGAGGTCACCGAGCGGATTCGCGTCGGTCTCGAGCGCGGGGTTTGGGAACGCCCGCAGCACGAGACAGATGACCTCCTGGTCGCGGATCTGCTGCAGCGCCTTGCGCGACAATCCCGTTCGCTCGGCGCCGTGTTCGCCCGGGACGTCGCAGAACACGATCTCGGCGTAGGTCGTCTTCTTGGGCTTGTAGATCTTGCTGAGCGCGTCGATGCGCTCGTCGGGGACGCGGACGGTGCCGAGGCGCAGCTCGCCGCCGTAGCCCGTGGGGACGGCGAGACCCGTCATGGTGTTGAAGACGGTCGTCTTGCCGGAGCCGGCAAAGCCTACCAGGCCGACTTTCATCGGGGAGTTCGAGTCATTGGATGGGCGAAGATGCGGCGCAACGAGCGCACGCGCCAGCCGCGGGCTATCCTCCAGCGATGACGCGCGTAGCGGTGATCGGCGGCGGCGCGGCGGGCATGATGGCCGCCGCGTTCGCGGCTTCGGGCGGAGCGGAGACGCTGCTGCTCGAGCACACGCCCGACGGCGGCCGCAAGATCCTGATCAGCGGCGGCGGCCGCTGCAACATCCTTCCCGCCCGCCTCGACGAAACGCGGTTCGTCACCGACTCCTCGCCGCACACGCTGCGCAACATCGTGCGTTCGTGGCCGCTGCGCGAGCAGCGCGCGTTCTTCGAGCAGCTGCTCGGGCAACCCCTCATCGAGGAAACCGAGTCGGCGAAGCTGTTTCCGGCCTCCGAACGGGCGCGCGACGTGCGCGACGGGCTGCTGGCATACGCCGTCGCCCGGGGCGTGCAATGGATGCCGTCCACCACCGTCTCGGGGCTGACGCGCGCCGGTCTCGGATGGCGCATCGCGTGCACGGACGAGCGAACGCTGGACGCCGACCTAGTCATCGTGGCGACCGGCGGGCTATCGGTACCCAAGACCGGCAGCGACGGGACCGGCCTCGCGCTACTCGCGGCGCTCGGTCACACGATCCACGAGCCGTACGCTGCGCTCACCCCGGTCATCGCCGAGCCGGCGCCGTTCGCGGCGCTGGCGGGCGTGTCGCTCACCGTGTCGCTCGTCGCGCGCGACGCCGAGCGGCACGCGCAGGCTCGCGGGGGCTTCCTGTTCACGCACCGTGGCTACAGCGGACCGGCAGTGTTGGACGTGTCCCACGTGCTGGTGCGCTCGAGCGGTGCGGCGCGTCTCATCGCGCAGTGGACGGCACTGGACGCCGATGCCTGGGAGCGGGCGCTGCGCGGCGAGGGTGCTGGCGGAGTGGCCGGAGTGGTGCGCGACGAGATGCCGGCGCGTCTGGCGGACCTGCTGGTCCGGCGCGCCGGCATCGAACCGGAAACGAAGCTGTCGCAGCTCCGGCGGACGGACCGGGTGCGGCTGGTGGAGCAGCTCTCCCGGTGCGAGCTGCCGTGGACCGGCCACGGCGGCTACGCGAAGGCGGAGGTGACGGGCGGGGGCGTGAGCCTCGCAGAGGTCGATCCGCGGACGATGGAGAGCCGAAAGGTGCCCGGTGTGTATTTGTGCGGCGAGGTACTCGACGCGTTCGGCCCGATCGGCGGCTACAACTTCCTGTGGGCCTGGGCGACGGGTCGGGCGGCGGGATTGGGCGCGACGCGCGGGGACTGAACGACGGGCCGATCGTCAGTCACCGGCCGCCTCTGGTGCGCTCTCGCAGTTCCTGAATCCAGTTGACGATCATCACGAGCTGCCGATTCTCTTCGACCGGCCGGATCATGACGAAGCTCTTCCCGTCCGGCGCGACGTCGTAGTTCGGGTGGTAGATGTCGGTGGCGAACGGCCCTTCGAACAACGTCTCGCGCGTGGTGACGGTGAGGGTTGGCGTCGTGGCAATGGTGGCAGCCATGAGCTTGGCCCCGGTGCGGTAGAACAGTCGTTTGCCGTCCCGGGACCAGAGCGGCTCTCCGCCGCCGCCGACCGACACCGGCACACGCCCGCCCGCGCCCAAGAGCGCGCGGACATACACCTCTTCCCGGCCCGATTCATTGGACACATACGCCAGCCATTTCGAGTCCGGCGAGACCCGCGGCTGCTTGTCGTCATTGATGTTCGTGAGGATCGGGACTCGCGTCCGCTGGCCCGTGAGCGGCACCAGGTAGATATCGCGGTTGTTATCGGGCGAATCCAGGCGATACACGATGCTGTGACCATCCGGTGTGAACACGCCCTCCCGGATCGGGTTCGAGTCCTGCTGTATCATTGTCGCGTTGCCGCTGCCATCCGCCGGTTGCCACCAGAGCGCATTGCCCGGCGCGCGAGATGACGTGTACAACACCCGGCTGCCGTCGGGCGACCACTCTGGCCGATTGTTATAGCCTTCGCGGGTCAGCCGCTCGGTGGTGTGCTCGCTGAGGTCCGAGATCCAGATGTCCGCGCCGGCCGCGCCCTGCACCTCGACCGCGAGTCGGCGGCCATTGGGCGACAGGCGGGGATGCAAGTACGCCTGCACCGTATCGAGCAGCACGCGCGTCGCGCCGTGCTGGTCGACGCTGACGATCTGGCCGGCGATCCCGCCCTTCTGATAGAGCAGCGAACCGTTCGCCGATAACGCGACGGGAGCGGTCCACGCGGTGGATGGCACCGCAACGCTGTCGGCGATCTGCAACGGTGCACCGGCGCGGAGACTCCCCACATCGAACGGCGCCGCCATCAGCGCGCCGTCGTTCCGCACGTAGATCAGGAAGCCATCCACGAGGCCGAAGGCCCGGGCACCACGCAGCCCCTGCAGCACGGTGGGTTTGCCGCTCGCGGTCCGGACCACGGCGATCGTCAGGTCGGCATTGCTGGCGACGGTGCTGCTGTAGAACACCAGCCGGCCCTGGTCCGCGGCGCGCGGGGAAAGTTGCAAGCGCTCGCCGCTGGCGCTGTCCAACTGGGAGAACTGGATCGGCTCGCCGCCGTCCGACGATACCCGCCAGAGGCCGCGCCCCTCGGAATACGTCCCCCGGGCGAACACGATCTCGCGATCGGAGAGCCAGGTGAGGCCGGCGCCGACGGTGCCGCTGTTATCGATCGCGCACAGGGTCGTGAGCGCACTGCCGTCGATGGCGACCTTCTTCAGTTTCCCGTCGGCCGAGCGGAACGCGATCCACCGTCCGTCGGGAGAAAACTCCGGATTGAACCCGCCCCCCGTCCCTGGCAACGGCCGGGAACCCAGCTGATCCACACTCCTGAGGTACAGCATCCAGGTGCCGCTGGACGGGCCAGCGGCGAACACCGCGCGACGGCCATCAGGGGACAGGGCGACTTGCGTCGCCACGCCGGCAACGGGAAAGGCGATTTTCGTGCCGAGCGCGGGTTGCAGCTCGAAGCTGACGACGGCCGATGTGTCGTGTGGCCGAGCGCGCAGCCAGCCCCAGGCGGCGAGGGCCGCGGTGACGAGGAACGCGAACAGCAGGGCTGCCTGGCGGACGGGAGGTCGGGCGGTCGGCGCCCTGTCGCGAATCCGACCGGACCGCCCGACCGTCTGACCGCCGCCTTGCCCCAGCAACGCCTCGGCGAACGCCGCCGCCGTCGGCCAGCGATCGGCCGGGAGCTTGGCCAGGGCAGTGAGCACGGCGTCTTCGACCGGCCCGGGGACCGTGTCCCGCAGCCTCGAGGGCGGCGCCGGCTTCTCGGTCAGCACCTTGGCGACCACCGCCTGCGCGGTCGAGCCCGTGAACGGGGGATCGCCGACCAGCATTTCGTAGGTCACGCAGCCGAGCGCGTATACATCGCTCTTCGCCGTGATCTCGCGCTCGCCCATCGCCTGCTCGGGACTCATGTAGGTCGGCGTGCCGAGCGACATGCCGGTCTCGGTGATCCGGGTGCCGCCGGCTTTACTCGCGGCCAGCGCGATGCCGAAGTCCGCCACCAACGCGCGCCCGTCGTGCAGCAGGATGTTCTCGGGCTTGATGTCGCGGTGGATGATGCCATGTCGGTGCGCGTAGTCGAGCGCGCCCGCGACCTCCGTGGCGATCCGGACCGCGTCGTTGATGGGGAGCTGCTTCTCGCGGTTGAGCCGATCGCGCAACGACTCGCCGTCGATGAAGGGCATGACGTAGAAGAGGAAGCTGTCGGCCGCGCCCGAGTCGAATAACGGGAGGATGTGCGGGTGCTGGAGGTTGGCGGTGGTCTTGATCTCGGAGAGGAATCGCTCGGCTCCGATCACGGCGGCGAGCTCCGGCCGGAGGACTTTGACCGCGACTTTGCGGTCGTGCTTCAGATCCTGGGCGAGATAGACGGTTGCCATGCCGCCCGCGCCAAGCTCGCGCTCAACGCGGTAGCGGTCCGCGAGGGCGGCGGATAGCCGGACGGGGTCACTCATCGAGCGCGCGAAGATGCACGACCTGACCGCCGGGTGCCAGCCGGGTGGCGCGGGTCACTTGGTTGACGACAACAGCGTGTCGAGCGCAGCGCGGGCTTCGCGCCACGGCTCCCGGTATTCCGCATCCGCAGGCTCCCACCACCTCAGGAACCGCGCGTAGTGAGCCGCAGCCACCTGGGGCCGACCGAGCGCCTGGTCGATCCGCCCGAGATACAGCTCCGCCCTCGTATTGTAGGAGAAGTCGTATGGCTGGAAGCTTTCGAAGTATCGCTCGGCCTCCGGCAACCGTCCCCACTCGATGAGCAGTTCCCCGACCCGGAACCGCAGGTACTGTTGCGGCTGCTCGATGTCGTAGCCGGCTGGCGGGAACCGGCCG
>JBGQHV010000196.1:0-5697 GCA_041498155.1 Gemmatimonadota bacterium
GGGCGCATCCTGAGGCGTGGAGGGTCTAGCAGTGAAGTCGGCCCGTGGTTTTACACTCATCGAGCTCCTGATCGTGGTTGTGATCATCGGGATACTCGCGTCCATCGCGATCCCGAAGTTCGGCAACACGAAAGAGAAGGCGTATCTCGCCTCCATGAAGTCCGATTTGCGCAACCTGGCAACGGCGCAAGAGGCGTTTCTGTTCGACAGCCTGTACTACACGACGAACCAGGCTTCGCTCAACGGCTGGCAGCCGTCCAGCGGCGTGACCATCACGGTCAACGAGGCGACGGGCGGCGGCTGGTCGGCCACCGCATCGCACGGGATTTCGACCAAGAAGTGCTACCTGTTCTACGGGAATGCGTCGCCGGTGGGCACCGCGACCGTGGAGGGCCGGATCAGCTGCAACTGAACGGACCCTGGCAGGAATTCACGCGCCGCCGCGAGGGGATGTGCTTCGCCCTCGACGGCGGCGTTTGGCTTCATCGCTGGCGGTTGCGGGGGGAGCCGATGGTACACCTCGTCAGCGCCGAGCGTGATCGCCTGCTCGACGTGGGTCGCCGTCTCGGGTTTCAGGCCGACTGGCTGCAGTACAAGCCGCTCAAGGACCCCCGCACCGGCCGGCGCATGCCTGCGTGGCACTGGGACGTGTGGGGATCGCGGCTCGAACGGCTGGATGCCGTGGGCGAAGGCCCGCCCTAGCGCTCGCCCCGCGGCGCCCGGACGCCCGGCCACCAGTTCCACCGCCCCGCGATGTGCATGATCGCCGGTACGAGGATCATGCGGATCAAGGTCGCATCGAGCAACACGGCCACGGCGAGTCCGAATCCCAGGAACTGCACCGCCAGCACTCTGGCGAAGGCGAACACCCCGAACACGATGATCATGATCGCGGCCGCGAAGGTGATCGTCGACGCGGTCATCGACAGTCCTTCCATCGTCGCATGATCGTTGCGGCCCGTCTTGTCGAAGACCTCTTTCACGCGCGTCAGCAGGAACACCTCGTAGTCCATCGACAGCCCGAACACGGTGGCGAAGACGAGCACCGGCACGACGACGAAGATCGCTTCCGTCGGGCCTTCGAGGCCGAACAGGCCGCCCCCATAGCCGTGCTGAAACACGAGCACCGTGACACCGAACGCGGCGCCGACCGAGAGGCAGTTCAGCAGCACGGCTTTGAGCGGCACCAGCAGTGACCGGAACGCCACGAACAACATCAACGCGGTGACGCCGAGCACCAGCAGCACGACGCCGGGGAAGCGGCGTAACAGATCCTCCTGCAGGTCCACGCTGGCGGCGGCGAAGCCGCCCACGAGGATCTGCGCGGCGCCGAGTCCGCGCACGCCGTGCGCGACCAGGGTCCGGGCGCGCCGCGTGAGATCCATCATGCCGGTGAGGGACACGCTGTCGGCCGCGATGACGTCGACCAGAGTCGTGCGGTTGTCGGCGCTCAGATAGGCGTCGAAGAACTTGGGGTAGCGAGCCCGCACGCCCGTGGGGTCGCTGTAGAAGACGGCCAGCTGAAACGACGACATGTTCGCCTTGAGCGAGGCCACCCCCCGCACTTCCTTCACGCGCGGGTCGCGGCGCAGCGAATCGGTGAGCACCTTGAGTCCGAACAGCCAGGGTCCCCGCAAGGCGGATCCGCCCTCCGGCAGCTGCACCACGAGCCGGGTGGGGAGAATCAGGCCGTTGGCCCCCATGCTGCGGAGCAGGGCGAGGCCCTGGCCGGATTCGGAGCCGACCGGAAACCAGTTGCGCGCCGGCAGCCCGATGCGGATCTGCGTGAGCGGCAGCATGAGGAGAAAGACGATGCTGGCGCCGATGGCGATGGCGCGCCAGGGCCGGTGGCCGAGCCAGCGCGCCCACCGCTCCCACCCGGTCGGGGCGTGAATCCGGGCCAGGGGGCGCGCGAGCCAGCGCGGCCGGTCGATGTCGCGTCCCAGGAGCGTCAGGGTGGCCGGGAGGAACGTGGTGGAAAGCAGGACGGCGGTTGCCACCACGAGCAGGCCGCCGATGCCGACCGACCGCGTCTCGATGAGCGGTGTGGTGATGAGCGCGGCGAACCCGACGACTACGATCAGGCCGGACGTCATGACGGCGGAGCCGGCGGTGCGGATAGTCCGGATCGCCGCATCCACCGGCGACAACCCCCGGTTCAGCTCCTCACGAAAGCGCGTGACGATGAGCAGCGAATAGTCGATCCCGACTCCCAGCCCGACCATCGTGGTGATGTTCAGGACGAACACCGACATCGTCCAGAAATGGGCCAGCACCGTGAGCAGCCCGAGGGCGATGGTGATGGCCAGCAGCCCCACCATCACCGGGAGCGTCGCGGCCACGAGCGCGCCGAAGGCCAGGACCAGCACGAGCAGGGTCAACGGCAGGACGCGGCGCTCGCCCGCCGTCGTATCCTCGGCGCTGATCGACCGGACGTCGTGATCCAGCGCCGCGCTCCCGGTCACCATGACATCGAAGCCTGCGCCGGCGCTCAGTCGGCTCAACGACGCCCGGAGGCTGTCACGCAGCTCCGGGACGAAGTCCTTGGTGATGTCGCCGGTCTGCTCGCGGGAGAGAGCGGCGAGCAGGAAGGTGGTCCGGTGGTCGGCGCTCACGAACACGGAGTCGGCGACGGTGCGGGTCGAGACCACCTGCCGCACGAAGGGCTCGCGCGCCGCGGCAGCGGACAGCGTGTCCAGCACGGCGATATACCGGTCGTTGGTCACGGGCACCGGTCCGCGCACCACGATGGCCAGGTATTCCGCGAACGGACTCGGAAACGCCTGGTCAATCAGATTGGAGGCGCGCGTCGATTCACTGGGGCGCTCGGGACCGCCGCGCACGGCCAACACGCGCTGGACGTGCGCGGCCCGCGGGACGAGCAGCGTCGCCAGCGCCACCCACGCCGAGATCACCACCCAGCGAAACCGGATGAGCAGGCGGGCAGGGAGTGCGATCACTCAGGGTCCAACCATAAGCAGGCCACAATCATAGACCCCGCGTGGAGGCAAAGCTAGCGGCGCCGCTGCGCCGCTGAGCATATTGCGATCATGGAGCAACAGCAGCGCACGCGTCTCGTCGGCGCACTCATCGCACTGATGGTCCTGGCGGTCGGTTGGGACCTGTTGCGCGGAGACCGCACGTCGTCGCTGCCGGCCCCGCCGTCCGCGGCCTCGGCGGAGACCGCCCCGCCGCCCCCCCCGGCGCCGACCCGCAGCCAGGCGGGCACTGAAGTCGCGAGCGCGGAATCGAGCGGACCCAGCTACTTCGATCTGCTGGCGCGTGCCGAGATCCGGCGCCGCATCCGCGCGAGTTATCCCCTGACCTACCTGTCGGTCATCGTCGCCGAATCGAGCGATTCGATGCTGCATCGCTGGGATGACCGCGTCGGCCGGCCGGTGCGAGTGCATCTCACGGGCGACACGATCGCCAATTACCGCCCCGCGTTTCTCGACGCCGTCCGCGGCGCGTTCGCCCGCTGGGCGGAGACCGGTGTGCCGGTTCGCTTCGACTTGACCACGGACTCCGTGGATGCCGAGGTTCGCTTTGTCTGGCGCACCCGGTTCGACATCGATCGGACCGGCGAGACCGACCTCGAGTGGGACCGCAACGGCCATTTGCGGACGGCGCAGGTGACGATCGCCACCTTCGACCCGCGCGGTCACCCGCTGGCTCCCGACGACGTCCGGGTCGTCGCGCTGCACGAGATCGGTCATCTGATCGGCCTCGACCACTCGCCCGACTCCACCGACCTGATGTACGCCAAGGCGGTCGTGCGGGATCTCTCCCTGCGCGACATCCGGACGGCCCAGCTGCTCTACGACCTGGCCCCTGGCAGTCTGCGGTAGCAGATGCGTCGCGTGATTCCCCTGCTGACCCACTCCGCCCCCGATGGCGGGGCCGCGACGCTCGCCCAGCAGCTCGACGCCCGTGCCCGCCCCGGAGCGCTCGTGCAGTCGCTGCCGGACGGGGCGGTGCGCTGCGTCGCCTGCGGCCACCGCTGTCTCGTCAAGCCCGGACGCCGCGGGATCTGCAAAGTGCGCTACAACCGGGATAGCACGCTCTACGTGCCGGCCGGCTACGTGGCCGCGTTGCAATGCGATCCCACGGAGAAGAAGCCCTTCTTTCATTGTCTGCCCGGAAGCGACACCCTGACCTTCGGGATGTTGGGGTGCGACTTCCACTGCGGGTACTGCCAGAACTGGCTCACTTCCCAGGCGCTCCGCGACGAAACGGCGGGAGTGTCACCGACCGATCTGTCGGCCCACGATCTGGTGTCCCTCGCGCTCCAGCGTGGCGCCCGCATGGTCGGCTCGTCCTACAATGAGCCGCTGATCACGGCGGAGTGGGCGGTGGAGGTGTTCCGAGGGGCCCGCGCCGCCGGCCTCCGCACGGCGTTCATCTCGAACGGGAATTGCACGCCGGAAGTCCTCGACTATATCCGGCCGTGGACCGACTGCTACAAGATCGATCTCAAGGCCATGAGCGATCGCCGCTATCGGGAGCTGGGCGGCGTGCTGCAGCACGTGCTCGACGCCATCCGGCTCGTCTACGAGCGCGGGTTCTGGCTGGAGATCGTGACGCTCGTGGTCCCGGGCTTCAACGACGACGAGGAGCAGCTCCGGTCCGCCGCGGCGTACATCGCGTCCGTCTCTCCCGAGATCCCGTGGCACGTGACGGCGTTCCACCAGGACTACAAGATGACCGATGCCGCCAACACGACCGCGGCGACGCTCGAGCGGGCGTGTGACATCGGCGCCCAGGCGGGGCTGCGCTTCGTCTACGCCGGCAACCTCCCCGGCCGGGTGGGTCGCTGGGAGCACACCTGGTGCCCCGACTGTGGGGACCTGCTGATCGAGCGGCATGGCTACACGATCCTGCGCCAACGGGTGGGCGCCGACGGCAACTGCCCGTCCTGCGGGCGTCGCATCCCGGGAGTCTGGTGCTAGTCCTGCTCGTCCTGCTGCAGACGGCAGCCACGTTCGATCCGATCGCCCGGGATGGCATCCGCCTCGGCGCCTACCCCGGCGCGGTGCTCGCCGTCGGCACCGCCGATTCGGTGCTGTCCCTCAAGGGCTACGGTCGTCTCACCTGGTCGCCGCAGAGCGCCCCGGTCGATCCCGACAGCACGCTGTACGACCTCGCCTCGGTCACCAAGGTGGTGGCCACCACCACGGCCGTGATGCTCCTGGTGGACCGCGGCCGGCTCGACCTCGATGCGCCGGTAGCCCGCTACGTCCCGGAATTCGCGGGCGGGGGCACCGCGGCGATTACCGTCCGGCAGCTGCTCACGCACACCTCCGGGCTGCGCGCCGATCTCTCCGTCGCGGCGATCCGCGGTGCGCGGGATGCCGCGGAGCTGCTACGTCTGGTATACGCGGAGACGCCGCGCTTCGGCCCCGGGTCGCGCGTCGTCTACAGCGACGTGAATGCGCTGCTGCTGGGGGAAGTCGTCCGCCGCATCTGTGGCGAAGCGTTGGATGCGTTCGTGACGCGGGAGGTCTTCCAACCTCTCGGGATGACTCAGACGCGCTACCGGCCGGGCCGCGACGTCCTCCGCCGTACGGCGCCGACTGGAATGTGGCACGGCCACGCCGTCGCGGGGATCGTGAACGATCCGTCCGCCGCCAAGCTGGGCGGCGTATCCGGCAACGCCGGCGTCTTCAGTACGGCGCGCGATATGGCGCGGTTCGCGCA
>JBGQHV010000197.1:0-5682 GCA_041498155.1 Gemmatimonadota bacterium
GCGGCCTGGTCCCGCGGTAGCACTGGGTCTGGTCGTGATCCAGCTGGGAGTCGCCGCGGCGATGGTGCTGTTGACGGTCCCGCCGGTCCTCCAGGCGGCTCACGTCGCCGTCGGTGCGGCGCTGTGGGCGACATTGGTCGTGCTCGCGTCGCGCGAGCAAACGAAGAGGCCCCAGGGTTCCCCGGGGCCTCTGGGAGATCCGTCCTCGCCCTTCCGTACTACGGTGCGGTGATCGTGGTGGTGATACTCGCAGTCGTACCGCCGCCGAAGATCTCGATGACGAACCAATGGGTACCGGCCGGGTAGGCGTGGTTGCCGGTCGTTTGCGGCAACGACCCAGTCGCACCCGCCCCCCCGTCCTCGAAGCATGCGGTGCCGAAGTTGGCGACGGTGCTGTCGGAGCAGGCATAGACATCGATGTCCGGCGCGCTAGCGGTGCCCGCCCATGAGGTCGTGAAGTTCACGGTCGCGGGAGCGGCCAGCGTGAACTTGAACATCATGCACGGGCCGGTCGAGCCGAATCCCAGCGCGTTTTCCGGGCACACGGCCGCGTTGTTCACACTCGTGGTCGTCGAGAGGAGGAAGCTGGTCCCTCCCGATGCCGGCAGCATGGACGAGATGTCCGGCGCCGTCTGCCAGCTGGAAGCCGCCGCCCACTTATCGCCCGCGGCCGTCACGCTGGAGGCGGTGTTGAGGGAAACCGTCAATCCCGCCACATACGTCAGGGTGATGCCGCCGATCGTCAGGGGACCCGGCGCGGCGGTGAAGGGGACCAGGACCTTCACGGCGTCCGCCGTCTTCGAAACGATGGTCGCCGCCCCTGCGGTCGGGAACGACACGGAAACGGTCGCCGGGTCGAACTTCAACACCGCCGTCGACGAGATGGTCAAGGTGTCACCGCGCGTCGGGGTGGTCGACGACAGGGCGCCATCGAACGTCACCGGCAGCACGACAACCTTCACCGAGTCGGTCAGGCCGCCCCCGGTCGCGACGACGTACGTGGCACCCGCCGCAAGGGCGGAAACGACCACTCGGCTCGAGGTAGCCGGATTCGGCGCATACGTCGGGTCCACCGCGACGCCGGCCGTCCCGGCCGCCCGGGAAGTGAACGTGACGGGTTCTGCGAGCGCGAGGGAGCGCCCATCGAGGACTGACGCGGTCACATTGGCCGTCGCCCCCGCTGCCAGGTCCAACTCCGAGAAATCCAGAGAGATGGCCGCGGGGGTGCCATCGTGATCCGACAGGGGATCACTCTTGCAGGCGACCGTCATCGCGCCGAGCCCGACTAGGACGCCGATGAGTCCCGAGAAACGTGAGTGCATGCGTACCTCGCTGGATGGTCTGACAGCCTTAGAAACGTTGAACGTCCTTGACCGCCTCGGGGCCCAGGAGATCGGCCCAATCCGGACGGCTCACTTCACGCCGGTCGTTCGTATAGATCAGACTGTAGTTGCCGAACCGCGTCTGATCGAGAAACACGAAAATCTGCTCCCGCGTCCGGGTGTATTTCCAGACTTCGTAGGGCGCCGTGCTCCCGGCCTGGGGCCGTTGCAGTTTGTCGTCCGGCTCCCCGTACTTGATGTAGATGCGGCCACGATCGGTGCGCCACCCGGGGGTCTCGGACGCCCCGCCCTCCCGGAACCGCCGATTCGCCTCGTCGATGCGCTGGTAGAACGCATCCATGTCCTGATTGGCCGCGGTGCCCGGGGTCGGATCGCGCTTGGCCCAGAACTGCCGCAGAAACCGCCGCTTGCTCTCGACCGTGAGCCCCGAGTAGATCCCCTGCTCATCGGACCGCATCCGGTAGATCAGCGGTTCGTAGGCCGAGTCGAGCTGCGCCTCGGTCATCGCGTCGAACCGCGACGGCGCTGGAGGTGAGGCGACCGCATCCGCCGCGCGCTCGGTCTCGAACCCCGTCATTCCGAACGCCGCCGACCGCGTAATGCTCGAATCCGGTCCCGCCGCCATGACCTCCAGGGCATACCGACCGGGCGGGAGACCGGCGAGGTCGAGCATCTCCTGCTGCTGCCCTCCCCCCACCGGGAGCGACACGGAGTGGGCCGGGACCGCGACCACCTGTCCGCCATCGGGGCGGAGCACCCGGACGACCAGCGACACCGACTCGGCCTTCGCCGCATACAGCTCGAGGTAATAGCCGAGCTGCGCCTGCCGCGGCGTCAATACCGTCGCTCCGGACGCTTGCAGCAGGGTCGATCCTTTGCGGATCTCTCCGGACCGGGAGACGGTGTCGGCGGCGTCCGCCGCGCGCATGCCGGTGGTGAGCAGCAGATCCGAAGCGCCCGGACCGGCGGTGTACGCGGTGATCGCCGTGGCGCTGCGTGCGACCCGGCCGGTCGCGGAATCGGTCACCACGACTTCCAAGCCGTACCGGCCCGGCGCCGCGGCGAAGGACACGTGCTCGACCGTCGAGCCCCCCGCGACGGACAGCAGCCGTCGGGGGACCTGCTGCGTCCACGACTGGTCCATCAGCTGCAGACCGCTGCTGTCCCGCACCGTGAACGCCACACGGTACGACGCCCCGGCGGCGTCACCACCGGGGAGTGGATCGAGCGTGACGAAGGGGACGCGGGCGAAAATCTCAAACAGGGTCTTGCCCGCGCTCGCCCGGTAGAACCGGGCGACGCTCACCCCCAGCGTCGCCGCCGAATCCGTATTCGACTGGGCGGCGGCACCTGGGGGGCACAGCCCCCCGAGTGCCGTCACCGCGATGGTCCAACGAAACCACATCAGTGCTACGAGCCCCGTGCTACCAACCCACCGTGAAGCTGAGGAAGTTCGTCCCACCCAGGGCACCCATGTTCCGGTACCCGTAGTCGAACCCGAGGCGCGCATGTCCCCGCGCGTAACTCAGGCCGCCGCCGACGGCCAGGCCGTCGGAGGTGAACGAGCCGCTCTTCTCGGCCGTGGGAAGGCCGTTGAAGTTGATATCGTTGACCTGATTGTCCGGGCTCAGCGTATAGCTCCCGCGGAAGGCCAGGGAGAATCCCGAGTTGCCGACGTTGGAGAGGGCGTATTCGAGCCCGCCGCCCGCGGTCGGTTTGTTGTTGTTGGGCTGGTCGAACTCGCCCAACACCGTCACCCGGTTCATGCCCTGCGCGAGCACGTCCACCGCCAACCCGACGCGGAACAGCACCGGCAGCGTCCAGCCACTGGTGCGCAGCCGAGCCGGCTGGGGCTCCTGCGGCACCGCGATCACGCCCAGGGGCGGCGTGCGCTGCGTGCCGACGTCCAGGTCCGCGCCGTCGTGCTTCAGGTTGGAGCCGAGGTTCTGAATCACGAACGACGCGCGGATCGGCCGCGATCCCGCCATCGCATGGAAACTGGTGCCGAAGTCCAGCGCGAACGCCGTCGCGCGGGCCGAGCCCAGACGATCGTTGATCAACTTCACCGAGATCCCGGCAGAGAACCGGTCGGAGAAGTTCTGGGCACCGGTGACCTGAATGAAGGTCTCCCGCACCGAGTACGTGCGCCCGTCGCCTTCCGGGGCCTCCAGCGTGTAGATCGGCTGATCGCTGAAGCCGAACGAGCCGAGGCTGAAGCCGACCACCCGCGCGCCACCGGCGAGCGGCAGGGCGAGACCGCCCCAGACGTAGTTGGTCGAGTCCACGTAGTTGAACGTCGACAGCATCCCTTCGGGACGGCTCAGCTGCGCCAGCCCGGCGGGATTGTAGTACATCGACGAGACGTCGGTCGCGAGCGCCGCATACGCGCCGCCCAGCGCCAACCCTCTGGCGCTGGCACCGAGCAGCAGGAACTCACCCGAGGCGCCGCCGAAGGCGGTGTTGCTCTGGGTGCCTTGATTCTGCGCGACGGCAGGCCCAACGGCCACGGCCGCCAGCAGCGCGCTCGCGCAGAGCGTCGAGAGCAGAAGCTTCTTCATAGTGGCGTTCTCCTCAGGGCGCGAAGTTGACGATGGTGAACCGGCCGAGCTTCTTGTGGCCAGCGGGCGTTTCGACTTGATAGAAGTACACGCCGGACGCCACGAACTGGTTGTTCCGGTTCCGTAGATTCCACGACTCTTCGCCCCCAAGACCGGGGTCGTTGTGGGTGATGACGTTCACCAGCACGCCGCTCAGCGAATAAATCCGAATGATCGCCTGGGGCGGCAGGTTCACGAACTTCAAGATCTTCTGGTTCGCCGTGATCTCGAGCGCGTCCGTCACGTAGTACGGATCGGGCACGGAGTGGACGTGATCCAACACGCTGTCCGACTCCGCCGAGGCGACCGTGGCCGAGGTCACGTTGAACACGACGCGCAATCCCGGAATCGCGGGTGAGCCGAGCGGTGGTGCCGACGTCGTGCTCGTCCCCGTGATCGTGTAACCACTCGGGTCCAGACCGTCAGCGCCCGTCGTGGCCCGCACGAAGCCAGAGTAGCTCCGCAGGGTCCACTTCGTCCCGGCCGCCGGCGGCGTGCCACCGGTCAACTGGAAGATGAAGCGCTGGCCGTTGATGTAGATCCCGAACCCGGTGCCAGTCGTCGCGAAGTTCGCCGGGTTGCTGGTCTCGGTCGTGAACGGCGCCGGGAAGGTTCCGCCGTTGGTCGATACGGCGGTGATCACCGGCTGCTGGACCAGCAGGCCCAAGGCAGCGCCCACCGGCGTGATGCAGAAGCCGATGTTCGCCTCGTGCTGAGCGACGCCATCCAGCTCGTCGAAGTCTTGCCAGTCGATCTTCCCGTTGCCGTTGACGTCGCCGATGAATCCGTAGCTCGCCTGCGGCGTCGCCTTGAACGGCACGTTCACGTGGTCCGTGACGTCACGCACGGTGGTGACCGTGCCGCCGGCACCCCAAGTCAGCTCGATATCGGCCTGACGGCCCAGCGCACCGACCACGTACGGCCAGCACTGCATGTTGGTACGGATCGTATTCGCGTTCCCGTTGACGAACGGGGCCCACAAGTTATCGTCGGTCTGCACCCCGGCGGCAACCGGGTTCAGATCGACGTGGCTCAGCGGCGCGAAAATCGTGTCCACGCCAGCCACGTGGCCGACGCGCCGGCCGGTGGCCGGATCGTTCAGCGTTTCATCCGCCCCGTCGAACCAGCGCGATCCGCCCGGCGACACCTGCGCCGTGAGACGACGTCCCGCCTGATTCTCCTGCGCCGAGAACAGAATGTACTGGCTGAGCGAGGCCTGCACCGATGCGTTGAACTGCGCGAAGCCGGGCGGCACGCCCAGACCCGCGCTGGAGGCGGAATCCGCCACCACGGGGAACGCACCGAGCCCCACGGAGTTCGACGACGGCTCACCGAAGCCCGTCCAGATCGGCCAGAACACGTTGCTCTGGAACGATGTCGTCGTGGCGCCGCGGGTAAAGCTCACGAAGAACGTGAAGCAGATATCCTGAAGGTTGGTCGCCGCACCGCCGTCGCAGGCGACGTCGCTGTTCGGCTTCACTGAATCGACCTGGAAGGTCAGATTCAGCGCCGGCAACAGCTGCGGCACGAGCGGCGCGAACGCCGCCGCCAGAGCGCCCGCCCCGCTGGGAGGCGGCGGACCCGTGAACCGGCCGGTCGCGGCGTCGATCGGATACGCTGGCGACGGATCGAGCTCCACGTTGTCGTCGCCGAACACGCCGAAGGACAGCTCCGCCGTGGTCAGGTTGGGCACCGAGCCGCGCGGCGTCACCCGCTTGGTGATGCGCGGCGACTCGAGCGAC
>JBGQHV010000198.1:0-5671 GCA_041498155.1 Gemmatimonadota bacterium
CCGTGTGGGGATGGAAGCCGGAGCTCCTGATCGCCCTACCGAGCGACGCAACAGTCAACCGGCGGCGGCAGGATGAAGAACGGAGGGAGCAATCCCCCGGCTCCGGGTAACCGATGTGCGGAGCCCCCGGGCGGCCTATCGAGCCGTTCCGGGGGCTTCGATTTTTCTGCAGCTCCAGCTGTTCCCGCCCGCCTTCATGCAGGTTTTTGACGAACCTCAGCATCCGAGGGTCTTAGTGCGACTTGCCCGCCCCGGAGGGGCGTTCAACGATGCACATCGCCCTCGTCACGGAATTCTATTACCCGCACCTCGGAGGTGTGACGGAGCACGTCCACCACCTCGGCCGCGAACTGCGCCGGCGCGGGCACCAGGCAACGATCATCACGTCGCACATGGGGTGTGACCGAGTAGATCCGCCGTACGTACGGCGCGTGGGGACGAGCCGAGTGATCTACTCCAACGGATCGTTCGCGCGCATCACCACAGGGTGGGGGCTGACCCGACGCCTGGAGTCCGTGCTGCGCGAGAGCGGGGCGGACTTGGTGCACGTGCAAGACGGGCTCGCCCCGGTGCTCGGCCCCTTCGCCGCGGACGCGGCCGGTCGTTTGGGCCTTCCGGTCGTAGCGACCTTCCATAGCTGGTTTCCGCGCTCGATCGGCTGCCGTGTGTTCCAACGCCCGTTGCAGCGGCGCCTTGATCGTCTCGCGGCGCAGATCGCGGTGAGCGAGCCCGTTGTTCGCGCGCTCTCCCGTTATTTCCGGGGTTCCTGGGAGATCATCCCGAACGGCGTGGATGTGGATCTCTTCCATCCCAATGGACGGCGTCCTACCGACTATCTGTCTCGAGGTCCGCGACTCTTGTTCTTGGGGCGGCTGGACCCGCGGAACGGGCTCGATACCGTCCTCGAGGCGATGCCGCGGGTTCTCCGGCGGTTTCCGGCCACCACCCTGGTGATCGCCGGTGACGGGCCGCTGCGGCCGGTGTACGAGCGCGCGGCCCGGCCGCTCGGCCCGGCCGTGCAGTTCGTCGGACGGGTGAACGGAGAGCGCCCCGAATACTACGGCACGTCCGACCTTTACCTGTGTCCCACCACGAAGGCCTCCTTCGGCATCACGTTGCTCGAGGCAATGGCGTGCGGGACCCCGCTGCTTGCCTCGGATATCATCGGATTCCGCGAGCTTGTCGACGGGGGTGGAGAAGGTGTTCTCGTGCCACCCCGCCAGCCCGACGTTTGGGCGCGCGCGGTGGTGAACCTGATCGATGATCCCAGCCGCCGCGCCGAGATGGGCGTGGCGGGCCGGACCAAGGCGGCGGGTTATGCATGGCCCCGAGTGGCGGATCGGGTGCTCGCCGTGTATCAGCGCGCGCTGGGATGATCCTGCCGCTCGCGGCCGTCGGCGCCGCCTCGGGCACGCTCGCCTGGGGGACCTACGGTCCGGCGAGTCCGCTCTTCGGACGCGTCACCGCGCGTGGGTCGCGGCAGGGGCGCTCGTTATATCTCACGTTCGACGACGGACCGCGACCGGGTGTCACGGAGCGTATCCTCGAGACCCTGGCGCGGGAGTCAGTCCCGGCGGCGTTCTTTCTCGTCGGGGCCGCGGTCCGTCGGCATCCGGCAGCGGCGCGCAGTGTGGCCGCGGCCGGCCACGAGATCGGCAACCACACCCGTTCTCACCGCAAGCTGCACCGGCTCGGCCCGGCGAGCATCCGCGACGAGCTCGTCGGGGGTCACCGGGACATCGTCGAAGTCACGGGCGAAATTCCGCGTGCTTTCCGCGCCCCGCACGGATACCGCAACCCGTTCGTCGCGCGCGTGGCCCGGCGCCTGCGATATCGGACCTTCGGATGGACCTTCGGGGTCTGGGACTCCGACCGGCCGCCCGCCGAGGAGATCCGGCGCCGGGTGCGCGCGAAACTCAGACCTGGCGCCATCATCCTGTTGCATGACGGCGATGGCTACGACCCCGAGGGGTCGAATCCGCGCGGCGATCGTACGCCGACGGCCGCGGCGCTCCCCGGGATCATTGCCGATGCGCGGGCGGCAGGCTACGCTTTCCATCCCCTCGCGGAGCTGCTCGGGTGAAACGGTGGATCTGGGGGCTGGTCGTCGTCGTCGGCCTCGGCGCGGCGACGCGGCTCATGTGGCGGTTCCCGTGGCCCGAGACCGGGGCGGCGATGGCGGCGATGCACCCGCTGCTGCTCTTGGCCGCGCTTGGGGTGAACTTCCTGTCCCCGCTCGCCAAGGGCTGGGCCTGGCACCTGCTGCTCCTGCCCGTCGCGCCGCATCGCTGGCGATCGGCGCAAGAGGCGACGCTCGTTGGATCCGCCATCAACTCGATCAGCATGGGCGTGACCGGAGACGCCGCGCGTGTGACGCTGCTGGTGCGGCGCGAGGCGGTGCCGGTGAGAACGACGGTGTTGTCGGTGGCGTGGACGCGCGTCGTGGAAGGGGTGGGCCTGGCGCTCTTCCTGGTGCTGGCCCCTTTGCTCATCCGTCTGCCGGCGCCGTTGCGCGGACTGCAGCTGGGCGCGGCAGGCGCACTGGCGACGCTGTTCGTCCTGTCCCGCTTCGGACGATGGGCCCGTTTGATCGTCCGTTTGCCGCGCGTCCTTCGAGACCCCGTCGCGGTCCTCGCCCGCATGAGCGTGGGGACGCGACTCGTGGCGCCGGTGCTGTTCGCCCTGGCGAATTGGGTCGTGCAATGGGCGACCTACGACCTCGTGCTGCGCGCGGCAGGCCTGGCCCTGCCGGTCGCCGCGTCCCTCACGGCGCTGCTGGCGGTGAACATCGGCGGGGTCGGCCGCCTGACGCCCGGAAACCTCGGGGTGACGCAGGCCGCGGTGGTGGGGGCCCTGCTGCCCTTCGGCGTGGCGCCGGAGCGGGCCGTGGCCGCGGGTCTCGCGCTGCAGGCCATTCAGGTGCTGCCCATCCTGGGCCTCGCGGCCGCCCTGGTGGGGTGGACCGGCCTGCGGCGGCTGACGACCGCTTCGGCGGAAGAGAAGGAAGCGCTTCGGGCCGCCGCTTAGAGCTCGACCTGCGCGCCCACCTCGAACACCTGCGTCGACGGGATCTGGAAGAACGCCGTCGCGCGCAGCGCATTGCGCGACATGAAGGCGAACAGTCGTTCCCGCCACCGCGCCATGCCGGGGCGGTCCGTCGACACCAGCTCCTCCCGGCCGAGGAAGAACGTTGTCCCCTCGAGCGGGATCATGAGCCGCCGTTCCTTACACGCCGCGATGATGTCCAGGATGTTGGGGTCCTCCATGAAGCCATACCGCACCATGACAGCGTGGAATCCCTTGCCCAAATGCTTCACGGTGACGCGCTCGGCCGGCGAGACGTGGGGCACTTCCTCGGTCACGACCGTGAGAAACACGACGCGCTCGTGCAGCACCTTGTTGTGCGCGAGGTTGTGGACGAGCGCGGGGGGCGTACCCCCCGGGTTCCCGGACATGAACACCGCTACGCCGGGGACGCGGAGCGGGGGGTCGGCCGCCAAGTCCGCCATCAGGATGTTCAGCGGCACCGACTTCTCCTGCAGGCGCTTGGAGAGAATTCGCCGGCCGGTCTTCCAGGTGGACATGAGGGTGTAGATGCCCGCGGCGATCAGCAGCGGCAGCCAGCCGCCCTGCGGGATCTTGACGAGGTTCGCGCCGAAGAACGCCAAGTCGATGAGCAGGAACGCACCGGCCAGGACTGTGGCGCGCCACACGCTCCAGCCCCACACTTCGCGGCTCACGACGTGGAGCAGCAACGTCGTGATCACCATCGTGCTCGTGACGGCGACCCCGTAGGCACCCGCGAGGCCCGTAGACGACCGGAAGCCGAGGACCACCGCGATGGTCGCCAGCATCATCCACCAGTTGACCGACGGGACGAAGATCTGCCCGATCTCCGCCGACGACGTGTGCTCGATCGAGACCCTGGGGCTGTAGCCGAGCTGCACCGCCTGCCGGGTGAGCGAGAACGCTCCGGAAATCACTGCTTGTGATGCGATGACCGCGGCGGCCGTCGCGAGCACCACCATCGGGTACAGCGCCCACGAGGGCGCCAGATGATAGAAGAGGTTCTCGGCTGCGTTCGCGTCCCGCAGCAACAACGCACCCTGTCCGAAGTAGTTCAGCAGCAGGGCCGGCAGCACCAGGGCGAACCACACGAGGCGGATCGGCCGGGCGCCAAAGTGCCCCATGTCGGCGTACAGCGCTTCGGCGCCGGTGAGGATCAGGAACACGGACCCCAGAATGAGGAATCCGGGGAACCGGTTGCGAATGAAGAAATCGACCCCGTGCCAGGGGTTGAGGGCTCCCAGCACCTCGGGGTGGCCCACGATCGCGGCGAGGCCGAGCGCCGCGATCGCGGTGAACCAGAGGACCATGACGGGTCCGAAGATCGCCCCGACGCCGCCCGTGCCGCGCTGCTGCAGCAGGAATAGCCCCACCAGAATGACGACCGCCAGCGGCACGATCCAGCCCGCGAACGCCGGCTGGCGCACCGTCAGTCCTTCCACGGCGCCGAGCACGGAGATCGCCGGCGTGATCACGCCGTCGCCGTAGAGCAGCGCCGCACCGAACAGCCCTAGCAGCAGGATCACATAGCGAGGCCGGCGTCCACCGCCACCGCCGGGATGTGTCAGCGCCATCAGCGCGAGGATGCCGCCCTCGCCGCGGTTGTCGGCGCTCAGCACGAACGCGAGGTACTTGACCGACACGATCAGGATCAGCGACCAGAAGATCAGCGACAGCACCCCGAGGACGTTGTCGGGCGTCGGGGCGATCGTGTGTGGGCCGAAGCAGTCCTTCAGCGCGTACAGGGGGCTGGTGCCGATGTCTCCGTAGACGACGCCCAGCGCCGCGATCGACAGCTTCCGCAAGTGCGTGCCTTGCGGCTCGGACGGACCGACGCTCGTGGTCACCGGGTGGCTGGGCGCGTGGCCGGCGTGCTACGCACCGGCGGCCGGAGCCGGCCGGCCCCAGTCGCTCGCGCCGCGGAACGGCCGGCGATTGTCCAGCTGCCAGACCCGCTTCTGTGAGATCGGGCCGTCCGCGAACGCGTCGACATCGTGCAGCGCCTCCGCCATGCTCGCCGTCCGGGCGCTCGCGTTGTCGGCCCAGTGCAGCACTTCGGCTTCGAGCGTGAGCGGCGGCACGGGGCTGCCGTACTCGAGGCGGCCGTGGTGCGATAGGATGAGATGCTGCAGGAGCCGCCGTTCCACCGGGGTGCACGGGGGCTCCGGCGCCTCGTCGAGCCGTCGCTCGAGCATGGCGGCCCCCAACACAACGTGGCCCACGAGGTAATGGGCGTCGGTATAGTCGAAGATGCCGTCCCAGCTGTATGCCTCGATCTTGCCGATATCGTGCAACAGCGCACCGGCGAGCACGAGCTCGATGTCGGCGCCGGCCGCCCGGGCGATGGTGCGCGCGATGGCGCCGACTTCCACGGTATGCTGCAGCAGCCCGCCCAGCGCGGCGTGGTGCCCGGCGACGCTGGCTGGGCAGCGCTCGTAGCGACCGCGAAAATCCGCGTCCGTATAGAATAGATCGACCACGGCAGTCAGCCGGGGCCCGCGGATCTCGGCCCGCCAGGCGTCCACGGTTTCCCACAGACGGGAGACGTCACCGACGCTCGGCATGAGCCGGCCCAGCTCGATGCTGGCGGGCGGCAAGAGGCGCA
>JBGQHV010000199.1:0-5665 GCA_041498155.1 Gemmatimonadota bacterium
CAGCCGTGCGAGCACGTCGCGCCCCACGGCGCGGTCGGTCTCGCCGGTGCGCGGCGCCGCGATCACCAGCACGTCGCTCTCGGCGGCGAGGCGTCCCAGATCCGCGCCACCACCCACCCAGGCCACGCCGACCGGGCCGCCCCGCTCGGGGCGGCGCCGGATCCCCGCGACGCGCATCCCCAATGCCAGCGTTCGGCGCGCCACGGCGCTCCCGATTCCGCCCAGCCCGACGATCCCGACCCGCAGGGTGGCGAGCTCGCGCACGCGGATGGTGCGGTCGCCGAACGCCCCCTGGATCCAGCGGCGCTCCGCCTGGGCCCGGACGGTGTGATCGAGTCCCCGCGCGAAAAAGGCGATCGACGCCAGCACCCAGTCGGCGATCGGCTCGGCATGGACGCCGGCGGAGTTGGTGAAGTGGATCCCGCTGCCGCGCAGCGCGGCGAGACTGGCCCCCACGCCGGCCGTGCAGCTGTGCACCCAGCGCAGCGTGCCGGCCCCGGCCGTGACGACACCCGTGGGGACCCCGAAGCCGAGGTAGATCTCGGCCCCGCGCGCCGCCGCCACGGCTTCGGGAGAGCCGGACCCGCCGTCGCCGTCGGAGGTCGCGGGCGCCGCGACTTCGACCGCCTCCCACCCAGCGGGAAGCGCGCCGCGCACCTGGGACACGACCTCCGGCGTAACGCGCCATACGAGCCGCGTCGCCCGCAGGTCGAGGACGAGGCGGTGCGTCACTCCCCCGATGACACCGTGCGCACCAGGGGGTGGTGCAACACGGACAGCATCGCCTGCGCGTGCAGTCGGCGCGGGCCGCGCAGCTCGAGCTCGACCACGAGATCCACATTCTCGCGGCGCGACTGGACGCCGATGATCTCGACACCGGCCCGCCGCACCAGTGTCTCGAGCTCCTCCAGTGTCTGCGGCTCCGGTTTGGCGTGGATGATGAGATGCGTCTGGGTCGCGTGCCGGCTGGCGAACCGCTCGAGGTACCCGAGGCCGTACAGCACCAACATCACGAGGAGCGTGGTGCCGAGCGCCTCGACGTACGCGCCGCCCCCGATGGCCATGCCGATCGCCGAGACGACCCAGATCGTCGCCGCGCTCGTGAGCCCCGTGACCGCCCCGCGCGCGTGCAGGATCGTCCCCGCTCCGATGAACCCCACGCCCGTCGCGATCTGGGCGGCCACGCGCGTGGGATCGCCGCGGCCCGGCACGAGCAGCGCGAGGTGGACCGACATGGTGGTGAACAGCATGGCGCCGACGCAGATGAGGATGTTCGTCCGGAGACCCGCCGGCTTGCCGGACAGCTCACGCTCCATGCCGATGGCCCCGCCGAGCAGCACCGCGAGGCCGAGCTGGAGCAACAGACCCAGATGAAAGACATCCGTGAGCCGGGCGAGGAAATCCTGCATCAGTCCCCCGCGGCGCCGAGGAATCCCATACGCCGGCGCACCTCGACCATCGTCGTCCGCGCGATCGCCCGCGCCCGCTCGGCGCCGGTGCGCAGCGCCGCCCGGACGGTCGCCGGTTTGGCCACGAGATCGGCCGCGCGCTCGCGGATGGGAGTGAGCTCGGCTATCATATGGTCCGCCAGCACGCGCTTGCAGTCGAGGCAGCCCCACGCGGCCGTGCGACACTTGAGCGCGACCTCTTCTTGGACCGCGGGCGGCGAAAAACCCTGGTGGATCGTGAAGAGGTTGCAGATGTCGGGGTTGCCCGGATCCTTACGCGTCTTACGCGCCGGATCGGTGGCCGCGGGCCGGAGCTTCTCCCAGATCGCCTCCGGAGACTCGAGCAGTCCGATCGTGTTGCCGAGGCTCTTGGACATCTTGGCCTGACCGTCGAGCCCCAGCACGCGCTTCGCGGTGGTGAGCTGCGGCTGCGGCTCGGGGAAGAAGCCCGCGCCGTAGCGGTGGTTCCAGCGGCGCGCGATCTCGCGCATCAGCTCCAGGTGCTGCACCTGGTCTTCCCCCACCGGGACGAGCGTCGCCAGGTACAGCAGCACGTCGGCGGCCTGAAGTATGGGGTAGTTGAGGAGACCGGCCGGCACGCTTTCCTGGCGCTGCGCCTTCTCTTTGAACGCCGTCTGGCGCTCGAGCTCGCCCAGCGGGGTCACCGTGGTGAGAATCCAGCCCAGCTCCGTGTGCTCGGCGACGTGCGACTGCACGAACAGGATCGACCGGGCCGGATCGATGCCCGCGGCGAGCAGTCCCACCGCCATGTCCTGCGTGCGCTGCGCCAGCTCGGCCGGATCGAAGGGCTGCGTGATCGCGTGCAGGTCGACGATCGAGAAGATGCACTCGTGCCCGTCCTGCAACCGCACCCAGTTCTTGACGGCCCCGAGGTAGTTGCCGATATGCAGCTCGCCGGACGGCTGAATGCCGCTGAACACTCGGGGGGTCGGTGCCATATGGGATCTGAACCTAAGACCACGGGGGGAAGAGCCGCAAGGTGCGGGCGCTCAAGGACTTAGTCGATGTGGCGGAGCGCGCGGCCGAGCGGGCGGCGAACTTCGTGCGCGGCGCTCGCGCGCCGGAGGCCGGCGCCTGGACGGAAAAGTCGCGGCACGACTTCGTAACCCAGGTCGATCGCGAAGCCGAAGAGCTCATCGCCGAAACGCTCACCGGGCTCGTCCCGGGAACGGTCGTCGTGGGCGAGGAGCTGTCCCCCGCCGCCGAGTATCGCGGCGAGGTGGTGTGGGTCGTGGATCCGCTCGACGGCACGACCAACTACCTGCACGGCTACCCGCAGTACGCCATCTCGATCGGCGCGCTGGTGGACGGCGTGTTGAGCCTGGGCGTCGTGCACGACGTGGCGCGGGACGTGGCCTATCGAGCCGCGCGCGGTCAGGGCGCCTGGTGCGCCGGCGCCCGGATCTCGGTCTCCACCTTGGTCGAGCCGAGTCGCGCCTTGGTGGGCACCGGCTTCCCGTTCAAGCATCTCGACGGATTGGAGCGCTACCTGCGGCAGTTCGCGGCGGTGATGCGCGCCACGAGTGGCATCCGGCGGGCGGGATCGGCCGCCCTCGACCTGGCGGACGTCGCCGCCGGTCGCTTCGACGCGTTCTGGGAGCTGACGCTCGCGCCCTGGGACGTCGCCGCGGGCGTCATGCTGGTGCGCGAGGCAGGTGGTGTGGTGACGACGCTGGAGGGCGGCGAGGACGTGCTGGGCCACGGATCGATCGTCGCCGGGAACCCGACCCTGCACCGCTGGTTGATGGACCTCTTGGGGAATACCTGACATGCCGTCACCGCTGGTCGAATGCGTTCCGAATTTCTCCGAAGGCCGTGACCCGGCGATTCTCGAGGCATTGCGCGCCGCCCTGCTGACGGTGCCCGGCGTACGGCTGCTCGACGTGCAAGCCGACGCGTCGCACCACCGCTCCGTCTTCACGTTCGTCGCCCCTCCCGACGCAGCGGTCATCGCCGCCTATCGCGCCGTCGCCGTCGCGCGCGAGCGGATCGACCTGACGCGGCATTCCGGCGAGCACCCGCGCATGGGCGCCACCGACGTCGTCCCCTTCGTGCCGGTGCGCGACGTGACCATGGACGACTGCGTGGCGCTCGCCCGCACGCTCGGCGAGCGAGTGGGCCGTGAGCTCGGCATCCCGGTATTCCTGTACGCGCGGGCCGCGGCGCGCCCGGAGCGCGAGCGCCTGCCCGATATCCGCAAGGGCGAATTCGAAGGACTGCGCGACCGGATCGGTACGGATCCGGCCGCCGACCCCGACTTCGGTCCCCGGGCGATCCACCCGACGGCGGGTGCCACCGCGATCGGCGCTCGGCCGTTCCTCGTGGCCTACAACATCTATCTCGACACAACGGACGTGGCCTTCGCCAAGCAGATCGCGAAACAGATCCGTACGTCCGGTGGCGGGCTCCCCGCGGTGCAGGCGAGCGGCTTCGAAGTGGACGGCCACGCTCAGGTCTCGATGAATCTGCTCGACATCGACGTCACCTCGCCCGCGGCGACCTTCGCGGCGGTGGAGCGGCTCGCCGGCGAGCGACGCGTAGGGATTCTCAAGAGCGAAGTGGTCGGATTGATCCCGGAGCGGGCGATCCTGGGTGCCGGCGCGGGACTCCTCAAGCTCCCCGATGCCGCCGACCACCTGCTCGAGGCGAAGATCCGGGCGGTGGAAGGACCGACCCTCGACGGCTGGATCGACGAGCTGGCCGGCGGGGCGCCCGTCCCGGGCGGCGGGAGCGCCGCGGCGCTTGCGGGGGCGCTGGCGGGCGCGCTGATAGCGATGGTGGCGCGGCTCACCATCGGACGCAAGGTGTACGCAGCCGCCGAGGCGCGGGCGCAGGCGATTCTCGCGGAGAGCGAGACGGTACGGGGAGAGCTACGGCGCCTGGTCGATGAGGACGCCGCGGCGTACACGGGCGTGAGCGCGGCCTACAAACTCGCGAAAGACGATCCCGGCCGGCCGCGGGCGATCGACGCCGCGCTGCTCGGCGCCGCGGCGACGCCGCTCGAGGTCGCCCGCCGCTCGGCCCGACTCGTCGCGCTGGCACGGGAGATCGGGACGATCGGCAACAAGAACGCCCGATCGGATGCCACGGTCGCGGAAGGGCTGGCGCGGGCCGCCCTGGCAGGCGCCGTGGAGAACGTGAAGGTCAACGTGGCATCGTTGTCGGATCCGGCGGCGGGAAAGGGACTTCTCGAGGAGGCGGAGCGACTGGCTACTGGGTGAGAATCCGCGGTGCCTCTCCGTTTTCTCCGATGGCGACGGTATGCTCGAAGTGGGCCGACAGCGAGCCGTCGGCCGTCACGACTGTCCACTTGTCGGGTAGCGTCCGGATCTCCGACCCGCCCACGTTCACCATCGGCTCGATGGCGATGGTCATCCCCGCCACGAGCCGCGGGCCCCGTTTCGGCTTGCCGAAGTTCGGCACCTGCGGTTCTTCGTGGAACGCCGCGCCGATCCCGTGCCCCACCATCTCCCGCACCACCGAATAGCCCGCCGCCTCGGCGACCTCCTGCACCGCATGCCCGATGTCGCCCACGTGGTTCCCCGCCTTCGCCTGCCCGATCCCGGCGGCCAGCGCTTCCTGAGTGACCGCCAGCAGATGCCGCACCTCCGGCGACACCTCGCCCACCGGGAACGACGCCGCCGAGTCGGCGTGCAGCCCTTCGAGCTGCACCCCGACATCCACGCTGATCAGGTCGCCGTCCTTCAGGACGCGCTTGGCGGATGGGATGCCGTGCACCACTTCGTGGTTGATCGAGGTGCAGAGGGTGGCGGGAAAATCGTACAGTCCCTTGAACGAGGGCCGCGCGCCCGGGTGGCTGCGGATGAAGGCTTCCGCCTGCCGGTCGAGCTCCTTGGTGGAAACGCCGGCCCGGGCCGTGCGCCCCATGAGGGCGAGCGTCTCCGCGACGATGTGGCCGGCCGCGGCCATCGTCTCGATCTCCCGCGGCGACTTGAGGGTGATCATCGCCCCAGCTTCCGCTTGATCCCCTCGGCGATCTCCTCCACCGTGCCGACACCGGGCACGCGGTGCATCACGCCCCGCTGGGCGTAATAGGCCACGAGCGGGGCCGTGTCCTGGTGGTAGGTGAGGAGCCGCGTGCGGATCGCCTCCGGCGTGTCGTCGGTGCGCCCTTCCTGGAGCGCCCGCCCGTGCAGGCGCTTGACCAGCTCCTCTTCCGGAACGTCGAGCAGCAG
>JBGQHV010000200.1:0-5623 GCA_041498155.1 Gemmatimonadota bacterium
CGACCACCAACAACGCGAGCCCGCCCACTACTCGCCCTTTCAGCATGATGCGGTCCCCCCTCTCACGTGCGTGGTTGCACGACGGACTCCGTGCACCGTGCTGTCCGCCGGAATTCCCGCCAAACTACCCACTTTCCCGCCTGCCACCAGAGCCCGGTTCCTCAGGGCGCGATCGCTTCCGTCAGCACTCGACCATCGGGAATCGAGAGCGGGGCGAGACCCAGCAGGCGCGCGAGCGTCGGCGCGATGTCCACGGTGCTCGCCCGGGCTCCATAGCTGCCGCCGCGGATGCCCCTGCCCCAGAACACCAGCGGGACGTGCGCGTCGAGATCGGACGGCTGTCCATGCGCCGCATAGTTCACGCCCCCGCTGTAGGACCAGGCATCCCAGTCGTCGAGCGACACCACGAGACCGATGCCCGCATCGGGCGGGATGTGGTGGCGCCAGCGCCGCGCCACGGGATCGGCGGCCGTGTCCGCCGACGCCAGGGAATCGGGACGGTCCACACGCGCCACACCCGGCACCGCCGCGATTCGGTGCGCCACGTCGGCCAGCACACTGTCGATCCGGATCCCCAGGGACGCGAGCCGCCCGTTGTCCTTCACGAAGAGCACCCCGGTGTCGAACTCGAGCCACGCGCGCGGCGCCGGAGCGGCGGCGCGCCGGTCGAGCTGCTGATTCACGGCCGCGATGATCGTGTCGACACTCACCCAACGGGCATCGGGGTGGCCGTGGGCACGCGAAAACTCCGGGTACGGTGTGACGCCGTGGTCGGCCGTGAGCACGATGATGACGCGGTCGCGCCCGATCTTGGCGAACAGGCGGTCGAGAAACCAGCCGAGGTAGCGGTCCAGGCGCAACACCTGATCGTGGATCTCGCGCGAGTCGGGGCCATACGCATGCCCGATCGCGTCGGTGGTCGAGAGGCTGACGGCGAGCAGATCGGTGGCCTCTCCCTTGCCCAACTTCAACGCCTCGAGGCCCGCCAGCGCGAACGCCAGCGTCAGCGAGTCCATCGGGGGGTAGCCGGCGAACGCCGCGGCGGCCCGGGCGCTGTCGGTCGGCATGTGATGCGGGAAGGTGAGGTCACGGCCCCCGTTCTCCCAGGGCTGGCTGTCGGGCTCCGCGTAGGCCGAGTCGGGGAGTAGCGTGCCGAATTCCCGGCCGGCCGATTTGAAGGGCACGCGCAGCGCGTTGAACGCTTTGACCCAAGCCGGGAGGGAGTCCTTGTAATATTGACTGGTGGTGAACATGCCGCTCTGGTACCAGTAGACTTCCTGCCGCGCCGTGCCGATCGGCAGAATGGCGCCGCGGTCCTTGCGGGACACCGACAGCGCCCGGCTGGCCGGCTGCGCGGCCGCGAGCCAGTCGTAGAAGGCCGTCCCGCGAAACCGCCGCGGCGACGCGCCGGGCCCGTTCACGTCGATCAGCGGCGCGGTCGAGTCGCCCACGCCGAGAACGTTGGTGATGATGCCGGTGTGCGCGGGCCAGCGACCCGAGAGCACCGTCGAATGCCCCGGCGCCGTCTCGGTCACGGCGTGATCCTGGAAGGCGTTGGGGAACACGGCGCCGACCGAGACGAGCTGCAGGAAGCCGCCGGTGAGCTGGCTACGCCAGCGGGTGAGGTAGTCCGGCCGCAGCTGGTCCACGGTGATCATCACGACGAGCTTCGGCTTGATCGGTGCCGGGGCGTGCACGCCGCCGACCAAGCAGAGCACCAAGGGAGCAATCATGGCGCCAAATCTAGCTTCTCCTCGGGGCCCTTGCTTCTCTTCATGTGTCCTTTCACCATCCTTCATTGACGCGTGTACAACCTTGGGACCGTCATGCGACAGCGAGAGCGCGAGTGACCAGACCGTTGCGGAGCACGAGAAGGCGGGCGATCGCCGCGCTGCTGACGGCCGTCGCGCTGTGGCTCGCGCCGTCCGCTGCGTTCGCTGCGATGCCGTCTTCCCACTCCTGCACATTAGCACACTCTGTTGCAGCGGTCATCTCCGCGTCCGCACCGCACGGCGGCGCACCGTGCCAGCACACCGAGTCATTCGCCTGTGTCACGGGGGCGTGTGCCGGCCCGGCGGTCGTGCCGCTGGACCGTGTCGCCGCCGCCGCTGCAGCACCGGCTGTCGCAGTCGAAACTCCGGCCGGCACGGCGCATCCCATCGGGCCCCGGTCCGCACCACCAACTCCTCCTCCCAACAGCTGATCCTCGTCGCCTGACGGCGACCACGCCTGGGGCAGCGGACGGTCCGCTGTCCTGCGACGTCGTGTCTGCCTCCCGTCGCGGGAGGCGATGGAGGGTCAATGAGATTCACACGGTATCGGGTCATGGCGGTCATTGCCTGGCCGCTGTTGTTCATCGGGCGAGAGGCGACGGCGCAGGCCACCGTATCCGACACGCTGAGGCTGGCCGAGGCGACGAGCCTCGCCCTGAAAGCGAATCCGATGCTGCTGGCTTCCCGATTCGCGGCCGACGCGGCGGCGCAGCGGGTGGGCCCAGCGGGAGCGCTGCCCGACCCCGAGCTCCAACTCGGGTTGATGAACCGGATGGTGTCGGCGTTTGGGTCCACGATGGACCCGATGACCATGAACCAGGTGCAGCTGATGCAGATGCTCCCCTGGCCGGGGAAGCTCGGCAACGCGCGGCGCGCAGCGGAGCATACGGCGGGCGCGACCCGGGCTGACGCGGACGAGCAGGCGTTAATGCTCGAAGCCCAGGTTCGGATGGCGTACCCCGAGGTCGCCGATGCCGACCGGGCGCTGGATGTGATGCGACGCACCCAGGGGCTGCTGCGGGACTTCCTCCAGATCAGCACGACGATGTACTCGGTGGGAAGCGCCGTACAGCAGGACGTGCTGCGGGCGCAGGTAGAGGTGGCGCGGATGGGCGAAGACATCACGCGCATGGAGCAGGAGCGGGTGGCCATGGCCGCGCGACTCAACGCGCTGCTCGGGCGCGACGCGACGGTTCCGGTTCCGGCCGTCGAATTGCCGGAGCCGTCCGGAGATCTGCCACCCACCGATTCGCTGATCGCCCGCGCACTCGCGCAGCGCCCCGCGCTGCGGGCGGGCACGGAGCGCGTGGCGGCCGCGGAAGCCACCCTCGCCGGCGCGCGCCGCGAGCTGTATCCCGACCTGAAGGTGGGCGTCGCCTATCAGAGTCGCCCGGCGTTCGACAACATGATCAGCCTGATGGTGGGGATCAGCCTGCCGATCTTCGCTGGCAGGCGACAGCTGCCGATGCGACGTCAGATGGTCGCGATGCGCGACATGTCCGAGGCTGAGCTGCTGAGCCTACGGAACGAGACGATCGCGCGCATCGTCGAGACGCGGGCGCGGGCGGTGCGGGATCGCGACCTCGCAGCGCTCTATCGCAGCAGCATCCTGCCGCAGGCCAGGAGCGCCGTTCAGGCTGCGCTGTCGAGCTATCGCGTCGGCCGGGTGTCGTTCATGCAGCTCGTGGACAACCAGATGACCGTGAACCAGTACGAAATCGAAACCATCCGGCTGCTCGCCGACTACCAGCAGGCTCTGGGCGAGCTGACCGCGTTGACAGGAGGACAGCCATGAAGCGCATCGTCGTCGCCGGTCTTGCCGGCGTCCTCATGTCCGGGGCGTGCCGGGCCAAGCAGGCGCCGGACGACATGGCCGGGATGCCCGGCATGTCCGGGGGTGCCGCCGACACCGCCAAGCCAGCGGGCGAACGGCAACCGGTCCACCTCACCGCGGCGCAGGCCCAGGCGATCGGGGTCACCTACACGGTGGTCCAGCGCGGGCCGCTTGCCCGTACCGTCCGCACCGTCGGACAGGTCGTTCCGGCGGAGCCCGGCCTCGCCGACATCACGCCGAAGATCGACGGGTTCGTGGACCGGCTCTATGTCGATGCGACCGGCGTGCCGGTCCGTCGCGGGCAGCCGCTGCTCGCGATCTACAGCCCGATGCTCGTGTCGGCCCAGGAGGAGCTGCTCACCGCGTTGCACCTGGCGCAGACCATCGATTCGACGGCCCCGGAGGCCTGGCGCAACGCGCAGGACCTCGTGGCTGCCGCGCGGAGGCGGCTGGCCTACTGGGACATCTCGACCGAGCAGATCCAGCGACTCGAGCGGACCGGGGAAGTCACGAAGACCCTGACGCTCACGGCGCCGTTCGACGGCGTGGTGCTGGAAAAGATGGTCGTCGCCGGACAGGGGGTGATGCCGGGGATGAAGCTGTACCGCCTGGCGAACCTCCGCACGGTGTGGATCGAGGGCGAAGTGTTCGAGCAGGATCTGGGTCTGATCCGGGTCGGGGCGCCGGCGCGCGTCGCGCTGACGGCGTATCCGGGCCGGCCGTTCGCCGGGCGGGTCAGCTTCGTGTGGCCGACCGTCGACGAGCAAAGTCGGGCGGGGCGCGTGCGCGTGGCGCTCGCGAACCCCGACGGCCTGATCCGGCCCGGGATGTACGCCACCATCCTGTTTGATGCCGCCCTCGGCCGGGAATTGACGAGCGTGCCTGCCGAAGCGGTCGTGATGACGGGCGAGCGGAACCTCGTGTTCGTCGTGGCACCGGACGGGATGCTTCAACCGCGGGAGGTGACCCTCGGTGCACGGGCCGGCGACCGGATCGAGATCCGAAGCGGGTTGGAGCCCGGCGAGCGCGTGGTGGCCACGGCCAACTTCCTGGTGGATGCCGAGTCGCGCCTCTCGACGGGCGCGGGGATGGCGGGGATGCCCGGAATGAGCGGGGAGCTACCGCGAAAGGAGCGGCAAGCCCCATGATCCCCAAACTGATCGCCTGGTCGCTGCGCAACCGCTTCCTCGTGCTGCTCGCCACCGCGGCGCTCGTCGGCGCGGGCGTGTGGGCGGTCAGCACGACTCCCGTGGACGCCCTCCCAGACCTCTCTGACGTGCAGGTGGTCATCGAGACCGAGTTCAGCGAGCAGGCGCCACAGATCGTCGAGGACCAGGTCACCTACCCCATCGCATCCGAGATGCTGAAGGTGCCCGGGGCGCGTGTGGTACGGGGCTTCTCGTTTTTCGGTCAGTCGCTGGTCTACGTGCTGTTCGAGGACGGAACCGATCTCTACTGGGCGCGCTCCCGGGTGCTCGAGTACATGAACGGGTTACGGCAGCGTCTGCCGCAGGGTGTCGAGCCGACGCTGGGCCCAGATGCCACCGGCGTCGGCTGGGTGTTCGAGTACGTGCTCGAGAGCGATTCGCTTGACCTGGCCCAGCTGCGCACGCTGCAGGACTGGTACATCCGCTACCAGCTCACAGCCGTACCAGGTGTCTCCGAAGTGGCGAGCCTCGGCGGGTTCGTGAAGCAGTACCAGGTCGAGGTAGACCCCGAGCGCTTGCGGGCGTTCCACATCCCCGTGATGCGCGTCGTCCAGGCGATCGGCACGCACAACGCCGACGTCGGCGCCCGAGTGATCGAAATGGGCGGGCGCGAGTACATGATTCGGGGTCTGGGCTATCTCCGGACCACCTCGGACATCGGCAACGTCGCTGTCGGCTCGACGATGAGCGGGACCCCGATTCGCGTCTCCGACGTGGCCACGGTCCAAGTGGGGCCCGCGCCGCGCCGCGGGGCGGCCGACCTGAACGGCCGGGGCGAAGTCGTCGCCGGCATCGTGATCATGCGCTTC
>JBGQHV010000201.1:0-5616 GCA_041498155.1 Gemmatimonadota bacterium
GTTCTGCGCGATGTGCGGGCCGAAATTCTGCTCGATGCACATCACGCGGGAAATCGAGCGGCACTACGGGGCGCAACCGGTGGCGGCCGAGCCGTGACGAATCCGGGCGATCTCCAGTTCGACAAGGCCGAACCCGCCCCGTCCGCCCCGCCCCCGTCAAGCTGCGCCGTGTGCAAGCAGCCGCTGCGCGATTCGTACTACGAAGTGAACGGGAAGGTGGTGTGCGCTTCGTGCAAAGCACGGCTCGAGCACCACGTCACCGGCGGCAGTTTCGCTAACGCCCTGCTGCTCGGCCTGGGCGCCGCGGTGCTCGGGGCCGGCATCTACTTCGCGATCGAGCTGCTCACGGGCTACGAGTTCGGCCTGGTGGCGATCGTCGTCGGGCTCCTCGTGGGCACCGCGGTCCGCAAGGCGTCCCGCGGCGCCGGCGGCTGGCGCTACCAGGCCCTCGCCATCGCCCTGACGTATTTCGCCATCGTGGCCACCGACGGCTCGCTGATCGTTCGCGAGGTGATCCAAGACGCCCGGCATCACACGGATTCGCTCCCCACCGCCGTGACGGACAGCTCCGTGACTCAATCGGCGCCGGTGATCGCACCGGAACGCGTCGTTGACAGCGCCGCGTCCCCGGCGAGCTCCGCCCGGTCCCCCGTGGTCGCGATCATCGTGCTGCTCGGATTCCTCCTCGCCGCTCCGGTCATGATCGGGATCTCGAGCCCGCTGCATCTCGTGATCGTCGGATTCGCGCTGTACGAGGCGTGGAAATTGAACCGGACGCCGGCGTACACAATCGCCGGGCCGTATCGGTTGGCAGCCCCCTGAGCGCCACTCCGCCGCCTCGCTGCCCTCACTGCGGCTCGGACCTCCCCGCGACGCTGCTCGCCTGCCCGTCGTGTCAGGCGCTAGTGCACGCCCAGGACCTCAAGCGTCTCGCCGAACAGGCGACGACGGCGCATGCGGGCGGGGACGTCGCGGGCGCCCTCGCGGCGTGGCGTGAGGCGCTGGAGCTCCTTCCCCCCGGCACCCGCCAGCACCAGACGGTCTCAGCGACGATCGACGCGCTCAGCCGGGAGGCCGACGGAGCCGCGTCCGTGCCGAGTCGGCGCACCACGACGAGTACCTTCGCCAAGGGGACCGCCGGGATCGGGATGTTGGGCCTCCTGCTGTCCAAGGGGAAGCTCCTGTTGCTCGGTCTCACCAAGGCCGGCACGCTTCTGTCCATGCTGTTGGCGTTCGGCGCGTATTGGACGTTGTGGGGCTGGCGATTCGCGCTCGGATTCGTCGTCTCGATTTACGTGCATGAGATGGGGCACGTAGCCGCGCTCACCCGCCTCGGCATCAAAGCGACCCCGCCGATGTTCATCCCCGGCATCGGGGCCATCGTCCGGCTCAAGCAGTATCCCATTTCGCCCCGCGAGAACGCCCGCGTCGGCCTGGCCGGCCCGATCTGGGGTCTGGGCGCCGCCCTCGCCGCTTACGCGGTTTTCCTCGCCACCGGCAACCACACATGGGGAGCGATCGCCCAGGTCGGCGCCTGGATCAACCTGTTCAACCTCCTTCCGGTGTGGCAGCTCGATGGCGCCCGAGGGTTCCATGCGTTGATCCGCGCTCAGCGGTGGATCGCCGTCGCCATTCTTGCGGCCATGTGGCTCCTGACTAAGGAAGGTCTGCTGGTGCTGCTGCTCCTGGCGGCTGCGTTCGCCGCATGGCGAGGAGACGTGCCGGATGAAGGGGACGACCGCGCGCTGGTGGAGTATGGAGCTCTCGCGATCACCCTGTCGTTGCTGACGCGCATCCCGGTTCGCGCCATCTAGCCTCGTACGGGTCAGCGCCGACAGACGGCGCTTGGCGTTGCTGTCCTGCGATTCGGCACGATCTCCGGCCATCAGCCCGACCGAGGCACTACGGCACGTGCCGGACGAAGAACTCGTAGGGTGCGGTGCCGAGCTGTTCGTCAAGGAAGCCGCCGCCGCGCACCCGGATCATATACGTCCCCCCAGGTGGGACGATGAAGGACCCCGGTGAGAAGAACTGCGGGGAGGCGGCGAAGACGCTAGCGCCCGCGCCGCCCAGGATCGCTCCGGTCGCCGGGTCCACAACTTCTAGCGTGATCAGCTTTCCGTTGGGCACCGGATCCGCGAGCAATCGATACAGCGGGGCGAGCGTGTCGCCGGGCGTGGCGGTTGACGTGAACTCATCCACGTCCATCGCCGGGGAAATGGCCTCCCCCCGGATCGTATCACCCAACGCGAAGCTGGCCGAGGCGTTTTCGGGTGCCGGGTTCACCGGCACGACCACGAACCGGTAACCTCCGAGGAAATCGCCGCCGAAGCCGAAGGACGGGTGGTACACGGCGATCTTCAGGCGACCGCTCGCCGGCATCGTGAAGTACCCGGTCGGTTTGTCGAATCCCTGCGCCGCGATCCACGCCACCGTGTCCGTCGTCACCGAATCGAACACCGCGATCAGCGGGAATCCCACCGGCGCCGGGTCGAGCGTCCGGGCCACGATCGCGAGCAGCTGCCCGGCGGTCCCCGTCAAGGTGAATTCATCCCAATTGTCGCGCGTATCGATTTCCTCGCTGGTCACCGAGTCGCCCGGCACCAGCGCGGCGCCGACGTGCTCCGGTGCCGTGCTGCGTCGCGTCAGTGCGAACCGATACGATCCGGCTTCGAACAGTTGGACCGGGCTGCTGGCCCCGGTGATCCTGACATGGTAGAGACCGTCCACCGGCAGATCGATGCGGCCCGACTCGTGGGCGCCCAGGGAATCGGGCTGGGTCGGGCTGTAGACAATCCCCAGAACCTGGAAGGCTGGACCGGGACCAAACAGGAGGGCACCAAATCCCCCGGTTGTGGGCGTCGCCTGGCCTTCCAGCGCCAGGTTCACATGATCGCCGCGCTTTCCCGCGAACTGGAACTCGTCGAGGTCGCCGGGGGGATCGAGCGCCTCCGCGCTGATGGTGTCCCCGATGGTGATGGTGTCCGGGGCGACCTCCGGCCCGATCCGGAATCGGTAGAGCCAGACGTCATACCCGCCGACGAAGTCACCGCGTTCGTCCCCGAACACCGAGAATCCCTGGACGCGCAGCGTATAGCGGCCCGGAGCAAGGCTGACCGCCCCGCTCTGGCCGAACCCACCAGGGGTATTCGGGAGCGCGGTGGCGACCAGGTGGCCTGTGCTGTCCACCAGGCTCGCGTCGAGCACTGTGTTCACTGCCCCTGGATCGATGCGGGCGACCACGTTGGCACCGCTCGAATCCGGGACGGCGACTCGGAACTCGTCGACGTCACCCGGCGCCTCGATGACTTCGGTGAACACGCTATCGCCGAAGCCGAGCGAGTCCGGCACCGCTTCTGGGTGACGGTTGATCGGATAAAGCAGCAAGCGGAAGCCGCCGATGTCGCGGTCGTTGGTGCTCACCACCCCGGATACCCGGAGACGCTGCGTTCCGGAAGTCGCGAGCGCGAAACGCCCCGTCTGCTGGCGGACCAGAATGCTGTCGCTGCCCGCGCTGAGGGCGGTGTTCAGCACAGTGCCGTTCCCATCCACGGCATCGAGCTGCAGCACGGACTGGGACGAGCCGTTCTGCGCCTGGAGGAATGCGTTGAACTCTTCCCCGGCCGCGCCCGTGAAGGTGAATTCGTCGACGTCCCCCGGCTGGTCGATCGACTCGCCCGTGATGGTGTCGCCCCGGCTTATCCCAGCGCCGATCGATTCGGGGCGGCGATCGATCGGGTACAGGAGGAAGCGGTACGATCCCGTGTCAGCCATGTCGAAGTCGGCGAGACCCGTGACGCGGACCACATACGTGCCGGTTTGCGTCAGCTGGAATCGACCCGTGGCGGCACGAAACAGACCGGTATCCGGCCCCCCGCTCGACACCCCCGCGAGTATGGGTCCCGAGGCAGAGGCAATCACGAGCTGGAACGGTCGTGAGGATTGCAGGAACGCGTTCAGCTCCACGCCCGCGGTTGCCTGAAACGTGAATTCGTCGACATCCCCCGCGCGGTCGATGGACTCTCCGCGAGCCTCCGAACCGACGGTCACGGCTGCCGGATGGTGCTCCGGGGCTCGATCGATGGCATACGACCAGAAGCGGTAAGGCCCGCGGTAGCGGGGAAAGGTCCCCACAACGGCACCCAGCCTGAACTGGTAGTCACGGGTCGCGGGAAACATGAGACGCCCCGTCGTCTGCGGATTCGGGTTCCCCGCGTCGGTGAACGTGAACCCCACGAGACTGTTGGCGCCGAGCGAGTCCAAGATCGCGAGACTCAGCACGCCAGATCCTACGGGCCCCAGGGCCTGCGCCACGAACACGGCCTCTTGCCCGGAGTCTCCCCGCGCGACGAATGCGTCGACGTCCACGCTTGGATCGATCGTCTCGCCGGTCACGGTGTCGCCGATGGAGAATCTGGCCGCGTGCGTCTCCGGAGCCGTGTTGACCTGGAATACCTCGAATCGAAACCGTGCCGTCGTTCCAGCGGGTATCGAGCGTACGCTGATCAGGTACGTTCCGCCGCCAGGAGTGAGGAACGCCGGCGTGGTGTTCTCCTCCAGGGGAGCCGAGCCGGTGTCCGCGAACACGGAGCCCACCAGCCCATGGTGCACCGAATCGACGACGACGAGCTGTACGGCCCCCTGGAGCGCTTCGCAAAACACGGCGTACTCACCGCCCGGGGTCGCCGTGAAGGAGAACCGCCGAACCGAGTCGCCGCTCATCGCATCCTCGACCACGCGACCGACCGGCACCCGTTCACCTTCGCCGCGCGGCGCCACGGGCGAATCACAAGAGAGCGCGACCAACCACAGGAGAGCGAGCCCGGCGAGCACAGCGAGCCAACGGTGCGGAACTACGGCCATCGTCACCTCAAGGGGATGCGATAACGATCACCTGCGAACGCGCGGGCCTCCACGGACGAGCCCCGATGGACTCGCTGCACCTTTTGTGCCGCCTTCCAAACCTGTGTCCGTAGGTCATCCAGCGGTTCTTGTAGGACGATGTCTCCCAGCAGAATGCGTCAGATAGTGGCGCGGTGGAGGCCTGCGGGCGCGCCCTTGACAGGGTCCACCGGGGTGCTTCTTTTGTCTCGCATCATGAAACCCGGTATCACGGCGTGATCGCCTCGCGGGACATTCCCGGCACCCAGGCCGTCGCCCGCGCCGTGGGCCTCCTCAAGGCCTTCTCCGACGCGCGCCCCGAATGGCGCCTGACCGACCTGGCGCGGGCCGCCCGGCTCCACAAAGCGACCACCCATCGCCTCCTCGCCGCCCTCGAACGCGAGGGGATGGTGACGCGCGACGGCGGAGGTGAGCTGTATCGCCTCGGTCCCGAAGCCATCGTCCTGGGCGCCCGCGCCGCCCGCGCCAGCGATCTGCGCGCCACCGCCGCGCCGGAGCTCCGCGCCCTCGCCGCGGACACGGGCGAAACCGCCACGCTCGAGGTCCCGGTCGGGAGCGACATGCTGATCCTCGACGAAGTGGCCGGTCCTGCCCTGCTCGGCGCCGTACCGGAAGTGGGCACCCGCTGGCCGGGGCACGCGACCTCCACCGGTAAGGCGCTGCTGGCGCTGTTGCCGGAGGCGCAACGCCGTGACCGGCTCGCTCCACGACTCA
>JBGQHV010000202.1:0-5575 GCA_041498155.1 Gemmatimonadota bacterium
CGCTGGATCTCGTGCGTGCGCCCGCCGGCCCCCGCCCGCTCGCGCGGCGTGCGCTCCAGCGTGGCGCGCGGCAACATGGCGTATTCGGCCGTCACCCACCCGAGCCCGGAGCCCTTGCGCCATCCCGGGACGCCGGCTTCGACCGATGCCGTGCACAGCACCACGGTCCCGCCCATCCGGACGAGACAGGAGCCTTCGGCATTGGGATTCGCCCCGCGCTCGAACGCGAGCGGACGCAAGGCGGTCGGGTCTCGTCCGTCCGGGCGGGAGTTGGGCATGGTGGAGAGGATGTGGGTGGCGCGCGCGGCGCGCTAGAAGGCGATGGTGACCTGCACGCGGGAGCCGTAGTGTCGCCCCATCCACGTCGTCTGGAGCGTCGCCTCCCGGCGGAGGCCCGCCGATAGCCGGCTGGAGATCAGCGCGTCGATGGCGCTCACCAAGTGGTTCGCGAGAATCAGCCCGACCTGGTTCTGCGCACTGCGGAACGCGTTATCGCTTGCCCGGATCGTCGCCCGGTACTCCTGCTGCTCGAGCGCGGCGTCGTGCCATGACCAGCGAAAGTCCGGTCCGACGGCGTGGTCTGTGTAGAACTTCAGGGCCCTCAGATACAATGTGGAGCCGGGAGGCGGCGGCTGATTCGGATCGACCCAGAACGTGCGGCGGGCCAGCAGCCACACCGATCCGTTGTATGTCGTGGGATCATCCTCCGGGGTGAACACTCCACCGATATTGCGGTCGAACTCGCCGCTCGCGGTGAACCGCTCCATGGTCTCGTAGTACTCGAACACGGTATCGCGACGCATCTGGGTGAACCCCCGCCGCGCCGCCGCAAACGCCAGGTCCCGATAGCGCTCCGCTCCCCGGCGCCCGTCGTGGGTGAGCTGCAGGAAGCGCGACACAATGAACGCCTCGGCGGCGAGATACACCATACCGCGATCCCGTCTGAGGAGCAGTTGACCCGAGCCCGGCACCGCCAGCGACGCCAGCGGCGGCAACCAGAGGCGCGCGCGCGCCCGGATCACGGTGGAGTCCACAGCCTGCGCGTCGGCATCGGCCCTGCCCAGCAGCACCAGGGCGACGGCCGCGGCGCACAGCCTCAGAACACCACCCTGAAAGAAAGGAAGGTCGGATTGGCCACGATCAGGTCGGTGCCGGTCATGAACATGCGGGCCAGGTCCACGCCGATCGCGCCGGTCGCAACACCCAGCCCTACGCTCGGGCCCGAGAGGCCCTGGTGCACGAAGGCATATCCACCCCGCACGCGCACCACCTCACGATACCCGACGTCCATGCCGACCCGGACGTCCGGGCTCCCGGTTTCGCGCCACGGGCTCTCCAGGTCGGCCGCCACGCGCACATCAAAGTGATCCGCCGCCGGGCCGTTGTTGACCGGACGCAGCTGCACGCGGTAGGCGGCGCCCACCACGAGGCGTGTCGGCAGCGGATCGGCCTGGTCCCGGTTGTTCACCTGGAGCGGAAACCCCAGGTTGCGCAGCGCCACCCCGACCCGCAGCGCGTGCTCGGGACCGACGCTGAACTGTCCACCCACATCCAACGCGTGCGTGACGCCCTGCCCGCTGGAGGGCGTGGGACACCCGGTGCAGTCCACCCGGAACTCGACCAGCTTGTACGTGACGCCCAGCGCGAACGCGCCCGTGAGCTGCGTGGCAAAGGTCGCGAGCAGGGCGAGGTTGCGCGGGGCGATGCGGGCGATGGTCGTCCCCGAGGAGTCGTTGACGTCCTGATCGCCGTAGTCGACGAGGTACACACCCGCGCCGAACACCCCGATGCCGTGACGGGGAAAGAACGCCGTGAGCGCGCTGGCCGTGCCGGCGGCGAGATGCGCGGTGTGCAGGGTGAATTCGTTCGAGGACAACGATCCCACACCGGCAGGATTCAGGAAGACCGACTCGCCGTGGCCGTCGAGCGCGGCCGCCGTCTGTCCCATTCCGACCGACTGGGCGCCGACCGGGAACAGCAGGAACAGGCCGCCCGAGTTGAGCGGCTGATCCTGCGCAAACAGCCGGACCGCCGGATGGGCGCCCAACGCGACGAGGGCAGCGGCCGCCCGCCATCCACCGCTAAAAGGGCTTCGCCTCATCGATTAGCATGATTGGAATGTCGTCCTCCACCGGATAGATCAGGCGGCAGGCATGGCACACCAGCTCTTCGGCAGGTTGGACGTGGTACTCGAGCGACCCCTTGCACTTGGGGCACACCAGAATCTCCCGCAGCTCGGCGGGGAGGCTCATGAGGCGTATCCCAGGCGCCGGAGCACGGGGTCGTTGCGACGCCAGTTGCCCAGCACCTTCACGTGGAGGTCGAGGTAGACGGACACACCCATGAGCGCCTCGATGCGCGCGCGCGCGGCCTTTCCGATCGCCTTGATGGTGCGCCCCCCCTCGCCGATGACGATGCCCTTCTGGCTCTCCCGCTCCACATACACCACTGCCCGAATATACGCCGGGCGTTCGTCCTCTCGGAACTCGTCGATCTCACAGGCGACGCTGTAGGGCAGCTCCTCTTCGAGCAGATCGAAGGCCGCTTCGCGCACGTATTCCGCCGCGAAGAACCGCAGCGGCTGAGTGGCCATCTCGTCGGGCGGAAAGTGGTACGGGCCAGCGGGCAGGTGTTCGGCCAGCACGTCGAGCAAGTTGCCCACCCCTTCCCCTGTGACCGCCGAGACCATGAGGATGCCGCCAGCGGGACGCCGCTCCGGCGGCACGAGGTCGCTCTTCGTGTACACGGTCACCACCGGTACCGCCGGCGGCCGCGGGAGCGCCGCGACCTGCTGGAAAGGCGGCGCCGGGAAATCCGGCAGCGGATGCAGGTGGGCGATCACCTCCGTGTCGGCCACCGCGCGCAGCGCCGCCTCGCGCATTTTTTCCTGGAGTCGGTAACTGGGCACGAGCAAACCGGGCGGATCGGTGAAGATGAATTGGTCGTCCCCGCGGGTCAGGACGCCCACCACGGGCGCTCGGGTGGACTGCGCCTTGGGCGACACGATCGCCAGTCGCTCGCCCACGAGGGCGTTCAAGAGGGAGGACTTGCCGGCGTTCGGCAGACCGGCCAGCACTACGGTGCCGCAGCGCGTCATCCTGCCAAGCTACGCCGGGCGCGGCGTGGGGGAAGCCGTCTGCCCGTCGCGCACAGCGGCGAGCGCCGCCTGCCCCAGACTGATGCCGCCGTCGTTGGGCGGCACGATGTGGTTGGTCCAGACCTGCAGCGCTTCCTGCTCGAGCAACCGCTTGCAATCGCCCAACAGCAGCTCGTTCTGGAACACGCCGCCCGACAGCACAACCGTCCCGATGTCTTGCACCCGGCCCAGCGCGACGCACGCTCGCGAGAGTCCCAGCGCCACCCCCGCCTGAAACGCGCGGGCGATCTCCGGTGCCGGGCGGGCGCGCAGGCGGTCCTCCACCAGGGCGTGTAGCAGCGGGCGGAAATCGAGCTCGCCTCCGACGAAGGGGAATGAATACGGATCGACCGCCGCGGACGCTCGCGCGAGGTGCTCGAGCCAGATCGCCGCCTGGCCCTCGAAGCTCACCGCGCGGGTGAACCCGACCAGCGCGGCCGCCGCGTCGAAGAGCCGTCCGAGCGACGTGGTGGGAAACACGCGCACGCCGCCTTCCAGCAGGCGGACCACGTCCCGGTAGCGACTCGGAAACCCGAACGGCGCCGCCTCGAGGTCCGGCAGCCCTTCTACTTGATGGAGGAATCCCGCGGCGGCTTGCACGGGATGCTTGGCGGCCGCGTCGCCGCCCACCAGGTCGGAACTCCGTAGATGCGCGACGCGCTCGAATCCGGCCGCGACACTCCCCGCGAAGATCTCCCCACCCCAGATGGCGCCGTCGTCGCCGTAGCCCGTGCCGTCGCAGCTGACGCCCAGCACCCGCTCGTTCCACGCGCCCCGCTCGGCGACTACGGACGCGACGTGGGCCCGGTGGTGTTGGATCACGACCTGCTCTCGGGCCGCGATGCGCTCCGCCTGCTCCGTCGAGCGGTATTGGGGGTGCGCGTCCCGCACCACCACCAGGTCCGCCGAATCCACGCGGTACATCGCGAGCAAGTCGCCGATCGTCTGTTCGAAAGCGGTGAACGCCGACCAGTCGTCCAGGTCTCCGATGAACTGGCTCACGAACGCCTGGCCGTCCACGACGAGGGTCAGGGCGTTCTTGAGATCGGCGCCCAACGCCAGCATCGGCCGGGTCGTGGGCAGCGTGGCCACCGCGCCCGGAGCGTATCCCCGGCCGCGCCGCAGCATCGTTTGGCCGAACACCCCGTCCGAGACCACCGAGTCTTCGACGCGGCGGGCGATGGGTCGCTCGCCCACGAGGAACGCATCCGCGATGCCCGACAGGCGCTCCACGGCATCCGCGTCCTCGTAGGCGATCGCCTCGTTGGAGCGGTTGGCGCTGGTCATCACCAGCACATCCGGCGCGCCGGCGCGGAACAACAGATGATGCAACGGCGTGTAGGGGAGCATGACGCCGAAGTCACGATTGTCGGGTGCGACACCGGGGAGCTCGATCCGGACGGGGGCGAGCACGATGGGCCGCGCGATCGAGACCAGGAGCGCTTCGGCGCCGGGAGACAAGTCCACGAGCGCGCGCGCCGTGGAGAGGTCCCGCGCCATCAGCGCGAACGGTTTTTCCTTGCGGAACTTGCGCTCGCGCAGCGCCGCGACGGCGGTGGCGTTGCGCGCGTCGCACGCCAGGTGGTAGCCGCCCAATCCCTTCACGGCGAGAATCTCGCCGGCGCGCAGCAGATCCACGGCGGCGCGGACCACGGCGGCGTCCCCGGTGACGGTCTCCGCGGCCCAGCGCAGCTCGTAGTGCGGTCCGCACGTGGGACAGGCCACGGGCTGCGCATGGAAGCGGCGGCTCGTCGGGTCGTGGTATTCCGCGGCACAGCGCTGGTCCATCGCCCACCGACCCATCGTGGTGGCGGCGCGGTCGTAGGGAAGGCGGAGAATAATGGAATAGCGGGGACCGCAGTCGGTACAGTTGATATAGGGATAGTGAAAGCGCGGATCCGCAGGATCGAACAGCTCTTGCAGGCAGCGTTCGCACACGGCGAGGTCGGGGGCGATGCGCACCGTCGGCTGCGCGCGGTCGGCGCTTTCCCGGATGATGAAATCAGTCGCGCCCGAAGGCCGGCCCGGCACCACGTCGACCCGGGCGATGCTCGCCGCCGAGGGCGCCTGGGCGGTGAGGTCGCGCAGGAACGCCTCCAACCCTGCCCCCGTGCCCTCGACGTGGATGTCCACACCGTCGGCATCGTTCTGGACCCAGCCGTGGAGGGCGTGGGCGCGGGCCAGCCGGAAGACGAAGGGCCGGAATCCCACGCCCTGCACCACGCCGCGGACGCGGACGGAGAGCGCGCTGGTGGCGTCGCGCGGCGGGGGCATGCGGGAACCTACGCGGGGGCTGCGGGGGGGACCAGCGAAGAAGCCCGCCGTCGAGCATCGACGGCGGGCTTCCAGGGACGCTGGCGGCGGCCTACTCTCCCACCCCCTGTCGAGGGCAGTACCATCGGCGCTGACAGGCTTAACGACCGTGTTCGGGATGGGAAC
>JBGQHV010000203.1:0-5451 GCA_041498155.1 Gemmatimonadota bacterium
CCCTGCTGCTGACCTTCGCCGTCGGGACGCTCGCGCCATTGGTCCCCGCGCTCCGCGCCATGCGTCTGGATCTCGCGGGCGCGCTCAAGCAGGGCCACCAGCCGGTCGGGTGGCGCACGGCCATCGGCCTGCGCGGCGGGTTGGTCGTGACCGAAGTGTCCACCGCGTTCCTGCTGGCGATCGGCGCCGGTTTGTTGGCGCGCAGCTTCTCCACCCTGCTCAAGTGGGAGCCCGGTTTCGAACGAGGCCACGTGCTCACGTTCTGGACGGTCGCGTCGACGGGCACGTATCGCGATGCCCGGAGTGTGGCGGCGCTCTTCACCCGTATGGAGGGGGAGCTGCGCAGCCTGCCCGGGGTGACCGCCGTGGGGATGGCGTCCAGCGGCCCGTTGTTCGGGGGCGAAGAGACGGGCGAGTTCCTAGTCGAGGGCGCCGGGGGCGGGGACCATCCGCTGGCGGCCCGCTGGTACGATATGAGCGCGACGTTCTTCCCCACGCTTGGAGTGGCGCTGCGCCGCGGGCGCCTGTTCGCGGAGACCGATCGCGCTGGCGCTCCGGCCGTCGCCGTGATCAACGAGACGATGGCGCGACGGCTCTTCGGCGCCGGTGACCCCGTGGGCCGTCGCATCCGGCAGCGGAACGACGATCGGGTCATGGACATCGTAGGGGTCGTGGCGGACATCCCGCCCTTCACACCGGGCGTGCCCGCACCACCGGAGATCTACTGGCCATACGCCCAGGCACCGCGGTGGGCCAGCTATTTCGTGCTGCGCACCAGCGTCGAGCCCTCGACGCTCGCCCAGGCGGTGGAGGCCAGGCTCGCGGGGATCGATCCCGACCTGCGCCCCAGCGGGCTGCAAACCATGGCCGGTTTGGTGTCACACAAGGTGGCGCGCCCGCGCTTCCAGATGATCCTGATCGGCGTATTCGCGCTGTTCGCGTTGACGCTCGCCCTGGTCGGCGTCTACAGCGTGTTGGCGGCCGCGGTGGCGGCGCGCACGCGGGAGATGGGGGTCCGTCTGGCGCTGGGCGCTCAATCGAGTCAAGTGCTCGGTCTCGTACTGCGCCAGGGCCTGGTGCTCGCCGGGATCGGAGTCGCCATCGGCGCACTCGCGGCGCTCGTCCTGTCGCGCTTCGCGGCGACGCTGCTGTACGGCGTTCGCGCGACGGACCCGCTGACCTACGGCGTGGTGGCGCTCCTGGTGATCGTCGCCGCGGCAGCGGCGTGTCTCATCCCGGCGCGTCGCGCCGCGAGCGTCGATCCGATGACCTCGCTGCGCGGGGAGTGACTCGCGGCGTTTACCGGGTCTTGGGGGCGCTGTCGACGCGAAACCGCCGCGTGGAGTCGCTGAGCCGCGTCGCCGCGGTGGTCAACCGCTCGGCCGCTTCGGCCAGCTCGCCCAGCGACGTGAGCTGCCCCTTGGTGGCGCCGGACGTGCGGTGCGCGCCCGCGGCCGCCTCCTCGCCGATCCCCGCCAGATCGCTCATGCGCCGCACCACGACGTCGATCTGGCGCGCCTGATCCTCCGTCTCACCGGAGAACGTCGTGGCGAATTGCGTCGTCTCGTTGAGCGTCCCGAAGATGGCGTCGAGCGCCTGGCGCGCCGCGCCCGAGACCGTGCCCGCATCTTGCGCGGCGATCCGCCCCTGCCGGAGCGCGGCCACCACGCTCTCGATCTGTTCCTGTGTGAGCCGCATCCGCGCGCGGATCTCTTCCACCGCGTGGCTCGACTGCTCGGCGAGCTTGCGTACCTCCGCCGCCACGACGCGGAAGCCGGCACCGGAGGCGCCCGCCCGGGCCGCCTCGATCGCCGCGTTGAGCGCCAGCAGCTCGGTCTGACTCGCGATGCGGGTGATGCCGTCCATCAGCTTCCCGATGTCCCGGGAGCCCTGCTCGAGGGTGCCGGCGGCCCGGCTGGCCTGATCGATGTGGCTCACCAGCGATTCCAGCAGCTCACGGGCGCGGGCGATTTCCTCTCCGTGGCGGTGCGCCTCCTGCGCCGCGGCGCCGACCTGCCGCTCGGCCTGATGAAATCGCTGCCGCAAGGCGGCGGTGATGCGGGCGGCGGCGTCGCTGGCGCTCCGCCCGCTCTCGATCGAGCGGCGCTGCCGCTCGGTCCCGGCGGTCAACAGATCGGTGGTGGACGCGATCTCCCGGGTGGAGGTCTGGAGCTCGCCGGCGGCCGAGCCGAGGCGCCGCGCCAGCTGCAACAGGGCCTGGACCTGCTGCTGGACCTCACGGACAGCGTCGGCCACCGCGGCGGTCGTCTTGTCGACGCTGGCGCTCAGATAGCCCAGCTCGTCCGCCGCGGGGTCGTTGAGCCGCACCGCGAGATCGCCCCGCTCCACCTGCGCCAGCAGCCGTCGGGTGCGGCGCAGGCGGCGCGTGATTTCCGCGAGCAGCGGGATCAGGGCGATGGCGGTGAACAGCAGGACGAGCCCCGCCTGCAGAAACACGGCCCACCCCCATTGCGGCTGCCCAGCCCGGAAGAAGGTGGCGATCGCAAAGCCGGCGACGTTGATCGCGAGCGCGGTCCAGGCGGTGCGGCGCCCGAGGTACAGCGCGGCCTGCAAGGGCGCGATGAGATAGGCGGCGTACAGGAGGTACCCGGTGCGGTCGAGCGCGTACAGGACTGCGGAGATCATCGCCGCGCCCAGCGTCAACGTGAGCAGGACGTATCCCGAGCGGAACGTCGTTTCCCGCACCAGACGGGTCATCGCGAAATTCGCCGACACCGTCGCGGCCGTGAAGCCGGCCAAGAAGCCCCACGAGACCTGCACGACGTCCATCAGCCGCACCGTCGCCAGCAGCAGCACGCCGATGAGAATGAGCCGCCAGCGCGCCTGGATGCCGGCGAGCACGAACTGCTTCTGTTTGGTGCGGTGCTCCGCGGTGAACTGTTCGGCGAGCTCGGGGAGGGCGGCGGGAGCGGGGGTGGGGCCGGTCATCGTCCGCAATAATGGCCGGCCCGCCCGAAGAAAGGTAGAGCCTCAGGGATTGAGCGAAGCCGCGCCGGTCACCCGGACCGGGCGCTGCTCGCTGAGCAGGGAGCCGTCGCCCAACTGCCCCGCGGCATTCCTCCCCCAGCACAGAATCGTGCCGTCCGGGCGCAGGGCGCAGGTATGCGCGTCCCCGGCGCTCACCTGGGTGTAGGGGCCGAGCACATTGCGCCCGAGCTGGTCGTCGAGGTTCGCGCCCCAGCACGACACCGCGGTGGCTCCCTGGGTCCGGACGATGCAGGTGTGATAGCGACCGGCGCTGACGAGCTGGAGGTTCAGCGGGTCGCCGGCGAACGTCGGTGACCACAAAATCGGCTCACCGAGATTGGCGATCGAGTTCCGCGCGTTGATCTGTTCGTGGAAATTGTCGCCCCAGCAGAACACGGAGGGACGGGGCGGGTCGGCAGTGACGCCGCAAGTGTGCAGGGCGCCCGCGCTCAGCATGCGCCAGTGCCGATGGTGCGCCACCGGCTGCGGACCGCGTCGCTCGCCGTGCGTCCCGATGCCGAGCTGGCCGCGCCGGTTGCTGCCCCAACAGTAGGCTAGGCTATCCACCGTCACCGCGCAGGTATGCGCGTCGCCCGCCGTGATAGAGCGAAACCGCAACCCGCCCGCCACAGGCAACGGGCGATCGCTGGACAGAGTGTCGGGGGTGCCGAGCTGTCCCTGGTCGTTCGCCCCCCAACAGTACGCCTGGCCGTCAGCGGCCACGCCGCAGGCGTGATCGGCCCCGGTGGCGACGGTGCGGAACAGCACCCCGCCCGTGACCGGGGTCGGGGAGAAGCTGCGGGGCGTGGCGGCATTGCCCAGCGCTCCGGTTTCGTTGCGGCCCCAGCAGTACGCTTCGCCCGTCGTGGCGACTCCGCAGGTGAACTCGACGCCGGCATCGATCGTCAGGAACCTGAGGTTGCCGGCGACCGGGATGGGCATGGGAGAGTCCATTCGCTCACCGCTGCCTAGCGCGCCCTCGCTGTTGTCGCCCCAGCAGTAGGCCCGTTGTCCGGAGGTGAGCGCACAGGTGTGCCGCGCGCCGGCGCTGACGGCGACAAAGGTGAGCGTATCCGGGGATTGTGCCGCGACCATCGGCGCGAGGGCTGCGGCGATGCAGGCGACCAGCGTGGGGACCGTTCGACGAGCGCGCATCGGACCTCCTGGGGGAACCTGCCGCATTATACGTCGCGCCGCCGGATCGGTCAGGGTCGGTGTCCGGCCTACAGCCGGAACAGGTAACTCCCCTTGATGAAGAACCCGTCCCCCGTGCGGTGCAAATCCTGGAATCGAAACGCATCCGGCTCCACCAGGGATGCCCCGTAGCCAAGAAACAAGACGGTGCCCGGCGTGGGCCGATACGAGAAGAGGAAGTCGTTGCGGAAGCTGTTGATCACGCTCGCACCCGCCGGTCCGACGCGTTGCTGCGCCGCGGAATCGAGCACCACCGCGAGGCCGGTCCGGGGGTCGACGAGGGCGTCCCGCCGCTGGGCGAAGTACTGTCCCACGTAGCGGAAAAAGATCGCGCGGCTCAGCTGGTACTCGAGCTTGAGGCGGGGGATGTTGGCTGTAGAGAAGCGGCTGCCGTCCCGCGCGCGCCGGATGCGCTGGTGCGTCCACAATCCCTCGATGCGCACCGACTGGGTGGGCCGCCAGGTGACCAGCGCCTGCGCGTCCAACTCCCGGCCCTCGGCGGCCTCGGCGAAGATCGCCGTCGCGCCGTATCCGACGCTCGTCGACAGGGTCAGCGGGCGGTTGGGCGTGTTCACGCCGATGTTGCCGCCCAGCAAGCTATAGAGCCCGTGCGGGGTGACGAAGGGCGTGCCGCCGCTGTCGGTCGCATAGCCCGCGTAGGTTGCCCGGTCGAAGCGCTGCTGGTTGTCGCTGAGGTTGACGGTGATTCCCCAGCCGCCGCGCACGCTGGCGGTCCAGGTGTCGGTCAGGCCGCCTTCGATCGTGCTGCGGAGGTGGAGGAAGTCGTCATAGTGCCACAACGGGTCGACGCCGATGAACGTCGAGACCTGCTCGATCAACGCGCCGGTCCCGCCGTACCAGCTGAAGCGGTTGAAGAACCGCGCCTGCACGAAGTTGGTGCGGGGCACGAACCCGGACCCCGCCACGAAGCTCGGACTGACGCCCTCGACCTCGAAGTGGTTGCCGTAGGCGCGTCCGGTGCGGTCGTACAACGTGAGGTCCCACAACGTTCCGGTGGTCCCGCCTCCACCCCCGCCGCCCGTCCAGGAGCCGACCAGCTGCGCCTGGGAGAACCAGAGCTTGCGCCAAACGACGCGCAGATCGGTCCCGGCGACGCGGTTGTAGCTGCTGCCGTCCTCGCGATCGGTGTAGACGAGACCGGCGGTGGAGCTTGCCCCCAGATCGCGGCGCACGCGCAGCAGGTTGTAGATCGGATTGTCCCCCGTAAACGACTGGTTCCGATCGTCGACCGCGGCGAGGTAGGCGACG
>JBGQHV010000204.1:0-5425 GCA_041498155.1 Gemmatimonadota bacterium
GAGCTTGATATGGCCGCTGCCGCTGTCGCTCGCCTGAAGCACCTCTCGCCCGTGCTCATCGTCGACTCGGTCGAGCCGTGTATCGCCTTCTGGGTCGATCGATTCGGGTTCACGGCCACCAACCAGGTTCCCGGCCCGGACGGCAAGCTCGTGTTCGCCAGCGTGGAGAAAGACGGGATCGAGATCATGTATCAGACCCGCGCGAGCGTGCTGGCGGAGCAGCCGGACGCGGTGAGCGAGCTGTCCGGCCATTCGACGGCGCTGTTTTTCACGGTGGAGGACCTCGACCGCGTGGAGCAGGCCGTTGCCGGCGCACCAGTCGTGAAGCCGCGACACAAGACGTTCTATGGTAGCACGGAGCTGTACGTTCGTGAACCCGGTGGCAACACCGTCGGGTTCGCGCAATTCCAGTGACCGAAGGCAGGATGCTGCCGGTGCGCGATGCCGTGACGCGCCTCGAGCAGCTGCGCAACATCGGGCCGGCGCTTGCCGCCGACCTGCGACGAGTCGGCGTGCGGGTGCCGCGCGACCTGCCGGGGCGGGATCCCTACGCGCTGTACGAGGCGCTGTGCGCGGACACCGGCGAACGACACGATCCCTGCGTGCTGGACGTGTTCATCTCGGCGGTGCGCTTCATGGAGGGCGCCCCGGCGCGGCCGTGGTGGCACTATACCGCCGAGCGGAAACGCCGCCTTCACACTTCCGGCACACCTCGCCTGCTGCCTTGAGGGCGGGCGCGGCGGCATATTCCGAGCCGCGATGCGGCGGTTTCCCTGGATCGGTCCACACTGGCGGGCGCGCTGGCCACTCGCGCTCCTGCTTGCCAGCATCGGAGTCACCGCCGTAGCCGGAGTCGGCGCGATCCGCGTCGCCCGGTCGAACCGGATCGTCGCCGATCGGGCGCTGCGCGAATACGCGTCCTTCGCCGCCTGGTCGTACGGGCAGCACCTCGAGGACGCGCTGCGCACGATGGCCCAGGAAGCGATCGGCGCCGTCAACCACGGCGAGGCCCTCCACACCAGCCCCCGCGTCCACACGGCGAGCGACCTGCCGCACTATCTGCCCTGGAACGACCGCTGTTACTGCCATCGCCCGCTGTACGGTCCGGTCCCGGAGACGTTCTTCGGGTTCGCGGTCGGTCGCGCCGTGCTCGAGACGGCGATCAACACGCACCCCGACCCGCGAGAAGGCTGGGAAGTGGATCGGGCGCTCGCCGACCCGCCTCCGCCTGATCTCTTCCTGGCCTACTCGAGCCCGGACCGGGTCACCGTGTTGCGGACCGTCCAGGAGCGGGCGCGCGAGCAATCAGACCGTGAGCACGGCTACTCCTACCTCGTGCTGCCGCTCGAGCGGGGTCTGCGCCTCCTCGCGTACACCCTGATGCCCACCAGTCGCGGCGATACGATGGTCTACGGCGCGCAGTACACGCCCCCGGCGGTCGCCAAGGTCATGGGCTGGATGATGGACGACAGCGAGATCCTGCCCGAATCGTTCCGCGCCGGCCGGGAGAATCGCGACCTGATCGTGGTGACGGTCACGGCGCCGGACGGCGGGACCCTGTTCGCCTCGGACACGGTCGCGTCGTCGGCACCCAGCGCCACGGCCCGGCTGTCGGCGCGATACGGGTCGCTCGTGGTGCACGCCGCCATCCGGCCGGACCAGGTCGGCTCGCTCCTGGTGGGTGGCCTGCCGCGCTCCCGGCTCCCGTTTTTACTCGGCCTGCTGCTGCTCGCCGCCGCCCTGATGGCGGTAGCGCTGGCCCAGCTGCGGCGCGAGGCGGAGCTGGCCCGGCTGCGGGCCGAGTGGATCGCGAGCGTCAGCCACGAGCTGCGCACGCCGCTGGCGCAGATCCGGCTCTACCAGGACACGATCCGCCTGGGCCGGGCCCGGACGGCGGACGATCAAGCCTGGGCGCTGGCGCAGGTCGATCGCGAGACGACGCGGCTCAGTCACTTGGTCGAGAAGGTGCTCAGCTTCTCGCGTTTCGGGCGCGACGCGGGCCCCGCGCCGCAGCCGGTGGATCTCGCCGCCGACGCCCATCGCATCGTGGAGGAGTTTCGCCCGCTCGCGGCGAGTCGCCAGGCCACGATCGAGACGGACATCGAGCCGGTACCGCCCGTGCCGCTGCGCTGCGATGCGCTGCGCCACATCCTGCTCAACCTGCTGGACAACGCGGTGAAGTACGGACCCACGGGTCAGACGGTGCACGTGGCGGTCCGCCGCGATCACGCCCAGGTGCTGCTCAGCGTCGCCGATCACGGCCCCGGAGTTCCCCACGCCGAGCGGGCCGCAGTGTGGCGGGCGTTCGCCCGGGGCTCGACCGGAGTGGATCAGGGTGGCAGCGGCATCGGGCTCACGATCGTGCGCGAGGTCGCGGCCCAGCACGGCGGCCGGGCCTGGGTGGAGGATGCCCCGGGCGGGGGGGCGCGGTTCGTGGTGGCGCTGCCGGCCAACGGGGCCTCGACGTGAGCGCCCGCATCCTGGTGATCGAGGACAACGCCGATCTCGCGCAGGGGATCGCATACAACCTGAAGCTCGAAGGCTACGACGTGCGCATCACGCCCGACGGCCGGGCCGGCCTCGACGAGGCCGTGCGCTGGAAGCCGGACCTCATCCTCCTCGACCTGATGCTCCCGGGCCTCGACGGATTCGAGGTGCTGCGCGCCCTGCGCGGCGATGGGTCGCGGATTCCGGTCATCATCCTGAGCGCCCGGGCGGAGGAGGCGGACAAGGTCCGCGGCTTCAAGCTCGACGCGGATCAGTATGTGACCAAGCCCTTCGGCGTCCTGGAGCTGTTGGAGCGAGTGGCCGCTCTGTTGCGCCGGACGGGGCACACCGCGACGCCGCGTGAAGAGACGCTGACCTTCGGCGACGTCCGCATCGATCTCGCGTGCCGCACGGTGGCGAAGGCGGGGCAGGAGATCACGCTTCCTCCCAAGGCGTACGAGCTGCTGCTGGCGCTGGTGCGCCGGCACGGCGCGGTCATCTCGCGCCACGATCTGCTGCGTGAGGTGTGGGGGTACGGGGCCTCGGTCGTGTCCCGCACGGTCGATACCCACGTGGCCGAGCTGCGGCGTAAGCTCGAGGACGATCCCACGACCCCGCGTCACATCCTCACAGTGTGGAAGATCGGGTACCGCCTCCACTCCTGACCACTTCGCAGTTCCGACACAACTTCGTCACCTCTCCACGACCACCATCGGCCGCGCTGCCCGTATGCTGCGGTGCCCGTTTGCCCCTCGACCTCCGACACGAGGATTCCCATGAAGCGTTTCGCTCTGCTGCTGCCGTTGCTGCTCGGGGCGGCGCAGTCTCCGTGCCCGCACCACGACGAGTCCGCGCCGATGCTCGTGACCCCTGCCTGGCTCGCCGCTCACCTCCACGACCGCAATCTCGTGCTGCTGCAGATGGGCGAGCGCGAGAAGTACGACTTGCGCCACATTCCCGGCGCCCGGTTCGTCGATTTTCACCAGGCGATGCACTACGAAGCTCCCAACGGTCTGACGCTCGAGATGCCGCCGGCGGAGTCCTTGCGAGTCAGTCTGGAGCAGCTCGGCATATCGGATGATTCCCGCATCGTCATCTACTATGGAGAGGACTGGGTCTCGCCGACCACGCGCCTGTACTTCATGCTCGACTACGCGGGGCTCGGTGGCTCCACCTCACTGCTCGACGGCGGTATGGGGGCGTGGATCCGCGAGGGGCACGCGACGACCGCCGAGGTCCCCCCGCCTCGTTCGGGGAAGCTTACGGCCCTGCAGGTCCACTCCCTGGTCGTCGACGGCGAATTCGTCCGTACGCACAAGGAGGCGCCGGGCTACGCACTGGTGGACGCGCGCTCGGCCGGCTTCTACGACGGCGTCATGGAAGGCGGACCCCCCGGAGCGCATCGCCACGGCCATATCCCCGGCGCCCACAGCGTGCCGTTCGACCAGGTCGTGGACGACAGCAACGTGTTCAAGTCCGCCACCGACCTGGCCGCGCTGTTCCACGCCGCCGGCGTCAAGACCGGTGACACCGTGATCGGCTATTGCCATATCGGCCAGCAGGCCACCGCGATGCTGTTCGCGGCGCGCGCCATCGGAATCCCCGTCCGGTTGTACGACGGCTCCTTTGAAGACTGGGCGCGTCGCAATTGGCCGGTCGAGACGGTGGCGACGAAGGCTCCATGAGCCGGACGCCGCAGCCCTACGCCGATCCCTATTTCGCCGGGGTGGGGCTCGGTCTCGTGCTGCTCGGCGCGTTCGTGATCGTGGGCCGCGGGCTGGGCGCTTCGGGGGCGTTCGCCAGCACCGCGTCCGCAGTGGCGACCGTGGTCGCTCCGGCCCAGGCGGCGAAGAGTCCGTATTTCGCGCGCTATCGCGCCGACGGCGTGCCGCCGTGGCGCGACTGGCTCGTGGTCGAGCTGCTCGGCGTCGCGATCGGCGGTGGGCTGTCGGCGTGGCTCGCGGGTCGGATGCGCCGCACCGTGGAGCGCGGCCCCCGGATCTCCCGGGGGGGCCCGCCTCGGGTTCGCCCTGGCCGGCGGCGCCACGATGGGCCTCGGCGCCGTGCTGGCGCGCGGCTGCACGAGCGGGCAGGCCCTGACGGGCGGCGCGCTCTTGAGCCTGGGTAGCTGGGTGTTCATCCTCGCAGCGTTCGCGGCGGCCTACGCGGTCGCTCCGCTGCTGCGGAGACTCTGGACGTGAGCGCGCCGCTTCCCCTGGCGACCACGCTGGGCGAGGGATCGAGCCTCGCCATCGCGCTCGTGGTCGGTTTCGCGTTCGGGGCGACGCTGGAGCGTGCCGGATTGGGCAGCGCCAGGAAACTCGCCGGGCAGTTCTACCTGACGGACTTCACCGTGCTCAAGGTGATGTTCAGCGCAATCGTCACGGCGATGCTCGGGCTCTTCTGGCTCGGGCGGCTCGGCGTGTTGGACCTCTCCCGGGTGTACGTCCCCGAGACGTTTCTCGTCCCGCAGCTCGCAGGCGGTCTCATCTTCGGCGCCGGGTTCGTGCTGGCGGGTCTCTGTCCCGGAACGTCTTGCGTCGCCGCGGTGTCCGGCCGCGGTGACGGGGCCATGACCATGGCCGGCATGTTCGCCGGCGTCTTCGCCACCGGTGCGCTGTATGCGCCGATCGCCGGATTCGCGGAGCGGACCGCGCTCGGCGTGCGTCGCCTGCCGGAGGTGGTGCACCTCTCCTACGGAACGACTGTCCTCGCGGTCGTGGTGGCCGCGCTTGGCGCCTTCGCTCTGGCGGAGCGCCTAGAGCGGAACGCGCACCATGAGGCGCGGACGTGAACGCCGAGCGACGGCGGCTCGCCTGGGCGGCGGTGGTCCTCGCGGCGCTCGCGCCGCTCGCGGAGAGTCCGTTCGCCGCCGCGCGGGCGCGGGTCGACGTCGCTCAGCTCGCCCATCAAGTCGAGGGGGAAGAGGACCACGTGA
>JBGQHV010000205.1:0-5374 GCA_041498155.1 Gemmatimonadota bacterium
AATGTCGTCATCGACAAGAAGTTCGGTAATCCCACGGTCACCAAGGACGGCGTCACCGTCGCCAAGGAGATCGAGCTCGAGGACGAGATCGAGAACATGGGCGCCCAGATGGTGAAGGAAGTGGCGACCAAGACCTCGGATCTCGCCGGCGACGGCACCACCACGGCGACCGTGCTCGCCCAGGCGATCTTCCGCGAGGGGCTGAAATCGGTCACCGCGGGCGTGAACCCGATGGCCCTGAAGCGGGGCATCGACAAGGCGGTCGAGATCGTGGTGGAGGAGCTGAAGCGGATCTCCGTGCCCACCAAGGGCCGCAAGGAGATCGCGCAGGTCGGCTCGATTTCGGCCAACGGCGACAAGGAAATCGGCGACAAGATCGCCGACGCCATGGACAAGGTCGGCAAGGACGGCGTGATCACGGTTGAAGAGGCGAAGGGCCTCGAGACCACGCTGGAGACGGTGGACGGGATGCAGTTCGATCGCGGCTACCTCTCGCCCTACTTCATCACCGATCCCGAGAAGATGGAAATCGTGCTCGAGGATGCCTATGTCCTGGTGCACGAAAAGAAGATCGCCACGATGAAAGACCTGCTGCCGGTGCTCGAGAAGGTGGCGCAGTCGGGCAAGCCGCTGTTGCTCATCGCCGAGGATATCGAGGGCGAGGCACTGGCGACCCTGGTGGTGAACAAGCTCCGCGGCACACTCAAGGTCGGTGCGGTGAAAGCCCCCGGCTTCGGGGACCGGCGCAAGGAAATGCTGGCGGACATCGCCACCCTCACGGGCGGCAAGGTGATCTCCGAGGAGCTGGGCTTCAAGCTCGAGAACACGGCTCTCACCGATCTGGGTCACGTCAAGCGCATCCTGGTGGACAAGGACAACACCACCCTGATCGGCGGGAAGGGCAAACCGGCCGACGTGCAGGGCCGCATCGCCCAGATCCGCGCGGCGATCGAGAAGTCCACGTCCGATTACGACAAGGAAAAGTTGCAGGAGCGGCTCGCGAAGCTCGCCGGCGGTGTGGCCGTGATCAATGTCGGGGCGGCGACCGAGACCGAGATGAAGGAGAAGAAGGCCCGGGTCGAGGACGCGCTGCATGCGACCCGCGCCGCCGTCGAGGAGGGCATTGTGACGGGCGGCGGAGTGGCGCTCCTGTGGTGCCAGAAGGCTCTCGACAAGGTGCGCAGCACCGAAGAGGATGAGCGCACGGGCATCGGCATCGTGCGGCGCGCCCTCGAGGAGCCGATCCGCATGATCGCCCAGAACGCCGGCGCCGAGGGCGCCATCGTGGTGGGCAAGGTGAAAGAGTCGGCCAAGCTGAGCTACGGCTACAACGCGCAGACCGACGAGTATGAAGATCTCGTCCTCGCCGGGGTCATCGACCCGACCAAGGTCACGCGCACGGCGCTCCAGAACGCCGCGTCGATCGCGGGACTGTTGCTCACGACGGAGTGTGTGGTCGTGGAAAAGAAGGTGCAGGACAAAATGCCCCCGATGCCGGGAGGTGGCGGCATGGGTGGGATGTACTAATAGGCTGGACGCACAGTCGCAGCGACAAGCAAGCAGAGTCAGGGGGAGGAGCGGCGCGTGTCCGGCCGCTCTTCTCCATTCTTTACGCGAGACTGAGGAGGAGCGAATCCGATGTCACCCATCACTATTCAGCGCTTCGTCCTGGAGCTGGACAAGCTCAAACGGGAAGTGGACGCGGGAACACTCCACGCCGAGGACTACGACGGACGACTGGCGCGGATCATCCGCGAGCTGCGAGAGCGGGGTCTCGATGCCGACCGCGCCGCCGCGACCGCGGCGCTCGCCGATGCGGTGACGCGGGGCGTCATCTCGTCCCCCATGAATATGGACATTCAGCAGCGGCTCGGTCTGACCTAGTACGGCCGGGCCACCCACCCCGCGTGTTCCCGGTACCGCCGCTCCGCCTCGCGACGGATGGCGGGGAGCATCAGCCAGCGGATGAGCACGATGCCGAACCGCGCAACGCGCCAGTACCGCATGAACTTCGTCCTGGCCGCGGCGTCGGTGGCCAGGGCTCTCGTCTCGGTCCCGAACCGGGTCAGCTCCTCACCCAACGGCTCGGCCTCGAGGGTCCATGCGATCTTCACGAGACCGGGCTCACCGAATTCGGCGAACTGCTCCGCCGCCACGCTCCGGAAGGTGACGTCCGCCTGCCAGGGGCGTGTGACCGCTCCCATGACGAGCTCCCGCCCCTGTCGATGCCACAGGACACCCCAGCCGAGACTCATCGTTTCCGCGACCAGTCCCTGCGGCTTGCGCGCCACCGCGGTGGCACCCATGAACTTGCCGCGCAACCAGAAGATGGCCCGCACCAGCGGGATCGCCTGCGGGTCGAGCTGCATCGCGACGTCGAACACGATGGTGGCTGGGGCTTTGATCAGTCCTTCGTGGCGCTCCCGCACGTCGGGCCGCGGCATGAGCCGGTCGAGCTCGTTCGCGTAGGTCATACCATCACCTCCAGCTCGGCCTCGAGCTTGATGCGATGCAGCGCCGACCGCATGACCAGGGCCACCCCGGGACGAATCAGCGCCCAGTAGCGATGGAACTTCCGGTACGCCGTCGCGTCGGTGGTGAGCGTGCGTGCCTCATAGTTCAGCCATGTCCCACCGGATCCATCGGGTCGGAGGGAGAAGGCGATCGCGAGTTTCGCGTATCCGGGCTCGCGGAACGACACGAATTCCTCCGCCGTCACCGGTCGGCCGCCGTATTCGCGCTCCCAGAAGCGCCCCACTGACCCGATCACCAGCTCCCGGCCCGGCTCATCGGCCAGCACAGCCCAGCCGGTCCCGTCCTGGGTGATCGACCCGAGCGTGATGGCGCGCGGGGCGGTGGGCGACGGCTCACCCCGCAACCGGCGCGTCAGCCGCATCGGCAGCTCGCGCAACGCGAACAAGGCGCTGATCACCGGGTCGCGCAAGTTCGCCTCGCGAATCGCGCGATAGGTCTCCTCTGGAGGCGCGTCCACCCCGGTGTGACAATCCAGCGAGACGTCGTAGTCCGGGAGATACCGGTCGATGAGCATTCCGCCTCCCTGCAGAAGGTCTGCAGGAGGCTAGAACGGCGGCGCGCAACGGGCGACAAAACGGGGGTGAAGCCTGCTTCACCGATTGTGACGCAGCGCACGTCGATCGGATCATTCCCGATGCGAAGGCACCACATTTCCGTGCAGCGCTTGCGGCGCGCGGCCGCCGCATCCTCCGGCTAACCACATCACGGATATGGGGTTGGCCCTGTGGTACGGGCCGTGCGCTCTGCGGAGTACGACACCAACTGCGCCCGCAACTTGGTTTCGGAAAAGAGGGAACGATGAACCGCAGGGGTTTCACGCTCATCGAGCTGCTGATCGTTGTGGTGATCATCGGCATTCTGGCCGCCATCGCGATCCCGGCGTTCGCCAACACCAAATCCAAGGCGTACATCGCCTCGATGAAGTCGGACATGCGGAACCTGGTGACGGCGGAAGAGGCGTATTTCGCCGATTCCATGAACTACACCACCGACCTCGGCACGGACTTCGCCGTGACGACCGGCAACGTTCTCGGGACGATCGCGCTGACCGCCGACGGCTGGACGGCGACGGTCACCAACACCAACTACGCCGGACACACCTGCGCGATCTATGTCGGCAGCACCGCGATTGCGCCGGCAAGCAAGGAAGGCGAGCCGATGTGCAGCTGAGCGGGCCGCACTAGGGGAGTGAATCGAGATTCACCCAGGCGCTGTCTCGCCACACCTCGATCCTGGTGATCGGGTGGATCTCCCACAGCGTCTGGCGAAACTGGCCCAAGTGATCGGCGTGCTGGGGGTCCAGCATCAGCCAGCCGCCGATGCGGACCTGGTTGGGAGCGTCCAGCCAGGGGGAAAGGCGGGCCACGGTCCAGCGGGGGTGCCCGCGCCGCACCCGCGGCGTCGTCTCCACCACCACCGCGCTCGCCTCTCCCTGGCCCGCCTGGGCGACCAGCGCGATGTGCCAGTCGACCTGCGCCGGGGCGTGCCGATGACAGTTCGTCGACTCCCCGCTGCCGCCCGTCTGCGGCTTGATGGCGACGATGTACCCGATGACCGACACCGCCGCGCCTTCGTACGGTGCGATCACCTGCAGCTGCGCCGCGGTCCACTGGAGACGGCTCCGGGGCGCGGACTGGGGATAGGGGAGCTTCGTCATCGCCCGGAACGTCGCGGGGTGATAGACCGGCGGCACGTCCTCCCGGTTCTTGCGCCGGTTGGTGGCGGTATCACCTCCGCCGCTGCCCGTCGGGCCGCACGAGTCCACGCCGCTGACGAACCATCCGGTCGTGCCCGGGGGGTGCTCCCATCCGGCGGAAATCGAATCGGCGATCGCGCCGCTCGGCAGCGGTTGCAGGATCTTCAGACGTACGTTGTGGCTCCACACCCACCCGCTGTCGTCTTCCTCGGTGACCACGTGGCGAAACCCGTTGACGGTGACCGAATCGATCAGATCGACCTCGTCGGGCGGGTGCAGCAGCAGGATGCGCGGGTGCGTGGTGGACGGGTCGCGCCGCAAGTTGACGTTGCGGGTGACGACGAGCGTTTGTGCGGCCGCCGCGCGCGCGACGCACACGAAGACCAGCGCCAGCAGAAGCGCGACAGGGCAGCCCGGAGTCCGAACGCGTCGCGCCATGTGCCTACCGATACAAATCCGGGAACCGCTGCTGCAACCGGTCGAGCTTCGGCAGATCGTTGTACACGATGTACGGCTGTGTGATGTGGTGCGCCAGGTAGTCCTGATGGTACGCCTCGGCGGAATAGAAACGGCTGAGCGGCACCACCTCCGTTACGATGGGGGCCGGGAACGCGTGAGCCTGGGTGAGGTGCGTGATGGCCTTCAGGGCGCTGCGCCGCTGCGAGTCGTTGGCGTAGAAGATCACGGAACGATACTGGGTGCCGACGTCCGGCCCTTGCCGGTCTCGCTCCGTCGGGTCGTGCGCCACGGTGAAGAACACCTCGAGCAGCTGCTCGTAGGAGATCTGCTGCGGGTCGAAGGTGATCTCGACCGATTCGGCGTGGCCGGTCGTCCCGGTGCTGACGGTCTCGTAATCCGCGGTGGCCGCCTGGCCGCCCGCATATCCCGACTCGACGCGCACGACCGCATGCACGTGCTTGAACACGGCGTCCACCCCCCAGAAGCAGCCGCCCGCGAATACGGCCTGCTGGGTGGGCCGGTTGGTGCCGGCCTGGGAGACGGCGATTCCCGGCAGGAACACGAGCAATCCGAGTAGGCTTCTCGACACGATCCCTCACACGTAGTCCGGATGACACTGATGATACGTAGCGGAGACCCGGATCGGTTCCCTGGGTCAGGCGGGAACCACAGCCTCCGGGGTGG
>JBGQHV010000206.1:0-5305 GCA_041498155.1 Gemmatimonadota bacterium
CCCGTAGTTTCCCCCCGCCCTTGCAATACGTCCCACCCAATTCATAGTCCTTGATGGAGCAGTCAGCGAAAGAAGCCTGGAAGCGTCTCCTCGAAGAGGCGCGACGCGAGCTTCCCGAAGCGACGGTGCGCACCTGGTTGGTGCCGGCGGTGCCGCTCGCGCTGGAGGACGGGCGTCTGGTGCTCGGCGCCCCGGATCAGTTCGCCGCCGAATGGAACGACACCAAACACGCGCCGTTGCTGGCGCGTGCCGCGGAGCGCGTGTTCGGCCAGCCGACGCCGGTGGTGTTCCGGGTGCTCGAGGACCGCCAGCAGCGGCCGCAAATGGATTTCTTCGTGGCCCCGAAGCCGAGCCCCGTCACGGCGCCGAGCGTCACGATGCCGCTCAACGAACGCTACACGTTCGAGAGCTTCGTCGTCGGCAAGTCGAATGAGCTCGCGGCCGCCGCCGCCCACGCCGTAGCCGAAGCGCCCGGCCGGACGTACAACCCACTTTTCATCTACGGCGCCACCGGTCTCGGCAAGACGCATCTGATGCAGGCCATCGCGCACGCGGTGCTGAAACGCAACCCCGAGACCCGGTTGCTCTACGTCGGCGCCGAGCAGTTCATCAACGAAGTCATCGAGAGCATCCAGGCCCGGACGATGCCCGAGTTCCGGCGCCGCTACCGCAACGACATCGATCTCCTTCTGGTGGACGACGTGCATTTCCTGGAAGGCAAGGAAATGACCCAGGACGAGTTCTTTCACACCTTCAACGCCCTGTTCGAGGGCCGTAAGCAGATGGCGCTCACCTCGGACCGGCCCCCGAAGGAGATCCCCGGCCTCGAAGACCGGTTGATCTCGCGGTTCGAGTGGGGGATGGTGGCCGACATCGGCCAGCCGGACCTCGAGCACCGCATCGCAATTCTGCGCAAGAAGGCCTACCAGGACCATCTGGAGCTGACCATTCCGGACGACGTGCTGCGCTTCATCGCGGAGCACATTCGCTCGAGCGTCCGGGAGCTGGAGGGCTGCATCATCAAGCTGCTGCTGTTCGCTTCGCTCAAGAATCGCGAGGTGACGATCGAGCTGGCGCGCGAGGCCCTGGCCGACAAGATCCGCCAGGGGGAGGAGAGCGCCTTCCCCGGCCCGGCGACTCCGAGCATCGACCGGGTGCAGGAGGTGGTCGCCCGCCGCTGGGGGGTGACGCCGGAAGGGCTCCGCTCCAAGGCCCGGACCAAGACCCTGACGATCCCGCGCCAGGTCGCGATGTATCTCGCCCGCAACCTGCTGGGCATGCAGCTGGTGGAGATCGGCCAGGCGTTCGGCGGCCGCGACCACTCCACCGTCATCCACAGCGTGGACAAAGTCGAGCGGCAGATGATGCGAGACCGGACGTTCAAAGAGCGAATCGAGATGGCGCGGCAGGAATTGTCCGCACTGTAGCCAACATTCGGGGCGGGAAATGTTAGGAGGTGTGGGTCGGGGCGTCGCGATGTGGGCGGGTGTGGGAAAGGGAGTCCCTGCCAACATCACGCCAACAGACGGTAGGAGGGGCAACGCGCGACCCACCCGTGGGTTCGCTGCATTCACCCACATATCCCCGGCCTCTACTACTACTACTAGTATTTCTTATACAGTATAGCAGTAGGATTCTACCCTTCGCCCAAGGAGCGAAGTGACGGGAATGAAGTTCACGATCACGCGGGAACAGCTGCAGGAAGGGCTGACGGCGGTCGCCGCCGCGATCCCGGCCAAGACGACGCTGCCCGTGCTCTCGAACGTCCTGGTCGAGGCCACGAAGCAGGGACTGCGTCTGTCGGGTACGGACCTGGACATCGCCGTGAGCACGACGGTGGCCGCAGACGTCGATACCGAGGGGGCGGTCACCCTGCCCGCCAAGAAGCTGTCCGACATCGTGCGGGAGCTGCCCCAGTCGCCGATCCGGTTCACCGCCGCCGGCGAGCAGCGGGTGGGCATCGATTGCGGGCGCTCGCGCTTCAAGCTGCTGGGACTGCCGCGGGAAGAGTTTCCCTCCTTCCCCGCCGTGAAGTTCGACAAGGCCTGGAAAGCATCAGCCGGGGTGGTGCACAAGCTGGTGGCCCACGTGGCCTTCGCGGCGTCCACCGAAGAAAGCCGGCCGATCCTGAACGGGGTTCTGTGGGAGCTGCGCCCCGATCGGATGCGCATGGTCGCGACCAATGGCCACCGTCTGGCGAAGATGGACGTGCCGGCGAGCGGCGGGTCCACGGCCGACCTCATCGTGCCGCCCAAGGCGCTCGAGCAGATCCGCCGCCTGTTCGGTCCCGAGGACGCGCTCGAGGTCGCGAAGAGCGACAACCACATCGGCTTCCGAGCCGGTGGGCGCCTGGTGTATTCGCGCCTGATCGAGGGGCCGTATCCGAATTACGAACAGGTCATCCCCCGCGAGAACGACAAACTCGCCACCGTCGACAAGTTGGCGATGAGCGCCGCGCTGCGGCGCATGAGCGTAGTCGCGAGCGACCAGACGCACCGCATCCGCCTGGGGTTTTCGAGCGGCCTGGTGAAGTTCTCGGTGCAGACGCCCGATCTGGGCGAGGCGCAGGACGAGCTCGCGGTGACCTACGAAGGTGAGGCGTTCGAGATCGGGTTCAACGCCACGTACCTGCTTGAGATCCTGAAGTACATGCCGACCGACGAGGTTCGCTTCACGTTCAAGGCGCCCGAGCGCGCGGCGACGATCGAGCCGGTCGGGTGGGACGATCCGGCGAGCTATCTGGCGCTGGTCATGCCCCTGCGTCTGGTGGACTGAGAAGTCGAGTCCCGAGTCGAATCGGGCAGGGTGTCTGGCGGCGTGCTATCGACCGGAACGCTGAGCGTGTCCCGGGACAGGGTGTCGATCACGGGCGGAACGATCGGCGGCAGGAACGCCGGCACCGGGAGACTGTCGAGCTCCTCGTCGGGCGGGATGTAGACGTCGACGCCGTGGAATCGTGCCAGGATGAGATCGCGACGATGCAGCATCCGGGCCGATCGGTAGGCGGGGTTGGACGACAGCGGGAAGGGCAGCGTCGCGGCGAGCGCGGCGGCTTGCGTCTCGCTCAGGGCGCCCGGCGGCACGTCGAAATAGTGCAAGCTCGCGGCGGGGACGCCCCATACGCCCGGCCCCAACTCCACGATGTTGAGATACAGCTCCAGGATCCTCTCTTTCGATAACGCCGCCTCGAGGCGCAGCGCGGTGGCGGCCTCCTTCAGTTTGCGCAGCGGGTTGCGCGACGGTGAGAGATAGAGGTTTTTCGCCAGCTGCTGTGTGATGGTGCTGGCGCCGCGCAGTCGCTCACGCCGTTTCCAGATCGTTCGCACCGTCGCGCCGAATCCGGCATTCTGATCCAGACCGAGCGCGTCATGGATCTCCTCGAAATCGAGGCCGTGGTGCGTGTGAAACCGCGAGTCCTCGCCGATGATCACCATGCGCTGCAGGATGGACGGGAAGCGGCCGAGCGGCATCGGTTGAAGGACGACCGGGGCATCCCGCAACCGCATCATGGCCGTTTCGGTCGGCCAGTGACTGCGCCACCACACCGGCGGGGGCCAGACGCCCACGAGCCACCCCAGTGCCGCGATGAGCAGCCCTGTCGCAACCCGCCGAACGATCGGTCGCCGCTCTGCGCCGGCCATGGCAGGAGACTAGCGCGCCCCGTGCGGGATTCCTAGGTTCCGCCCTCCATGGACGCCGCCACCCTCCAAGAACGCCTCCAGAACGCCCTGGGAGGCCAATTCGCGGTCGGCCCGGTGCTCGGACAAGGCGGGTTCGCCACCGTGTTCCGCGCGCGCGACCGCACGCTGAACCGGGACGTCGCGGTGAAGGTGATGGACACGGCCGGGGCGCCCTCACCGTCCCTCGCGGAGCGGTTCGTGCGCGAGGCCCAGACGATCGCCCGCCTCGAGCATCCCAACATCGTTCCCATCTACGAAGTGGGGCAGCCGGCCGACCTACTCTACATCGTCATGCGCTGTGTCGACGGTCCGAGCTTGCGCCAGCTCCTGGGGAGCGCACCCGGTCACCGGCTGTCCGTCGGCGACGCGGGGCGCGTGGCGCGGCAGGTCGCCGACGCCCTCGCCTACGCGCACGTCGAGGGCGTCGTGCATCGCGACGTGAAGCCGGACAACATCCTGCTCGACCGGCGCGGCCAGGTGCTGGTGACCGACTTCGGGATCGCCAAGGCAGCCCAGGCGGCGACGTCGGCGCAGCTCACCACCGAAGGCATGATCATCGGAACGCCGCAGTACATGAGTCCCGAGCAAGCGGCGGGGGACGCGGTGGATGGCCGCTCGGACATCTATTCGCTCGGCATCGTGCTGTATCAGATGCTCTCCGGTGCGCCGCCCTTCGACGGCGATTCCTCGGCCAAAATCATCGCCCAGCAGCTGACGGTCGTGCCGCCCGACATCCGAACGCTCCGCCCCGACGTGACGCCGGAGCTCGCGCTCGTACTCGGGCGCATGCTCGACAAGGATCCCGCCCGGCGGTTCCAGACGGCAGCCGAGGTCAGCCGCGCCCTCGTCGAGGCGTTGCCCACCGCGGCGCGCAACCGCGTGCAGCCGAGCCGCCACCAACTGCTCTCGCTCGCGTTGAAGTGGCTGGTCGGCCTGGGGATGGCCGGGTGCCTCGCGGGGATCGCCTTCGTCGCCGGTGCCGTGGTGGTGTTCTGGTATGTTTTGAGCGGGCCGGCGTGGGTGACGGCGGGAGCCGCCGTCCCAGACTCTCTGGTGCGCTCGCTCTCGGCGCGGGGACTGGTCCCCCCGGGGGACACGGTGCAGCTCGCGTTCCGGCCCGGTGACCGGGGCGATTCCATCTTGTTCGTCGTATCGCCGCATCGCGTGGCGGTGCTGACGCCGTTGCATAGCCGCGGATACGCGCGGGACAGCGTCGGCTACACCTTCGATCTGAACTGGAAGGGCGGGCCGAGCGCGAGCTATACCCTCATCCTGCAGGGAGAACGGCGCGATACCGTGTATCCGGACATGACACTGCGTGGGGCCTGGGCGCTCGCCCGGCGTGTGGGAATGCTGCTCCCCAAGGACTCGATCCCTCGACGAAAGGTGCGGATCGACACCGGTCCGGCCGGGGCCCCGCGGGTACGGGTCGGTCCCTAGCGGTGGTGCGCCTGGGTGCGGGTAGAGACGCCATAGGCGCTGAGGACGTTCTGCTGCGCGCCGCCGCCCGGAGACGAACCGACCACACCGACGCTGTTGGCGTGACCGAGGCCGAGACCGAACACCAGCATTCGGCGATGCAGCGCGCGGTCGGTATCCACCCGGGCGAGTAGCATCAGGCGGCG
>JBGQHV010000207.1:0-5305 GCA_041498155.1 Gemmatimonadota bacterium
GAGCGAGAGATCGGCGTCGAACAGGGTGTCGACGAAGATGATCAGCACCGGTCCGTCCACCCACGGCCGGGCCAGGTTGATGGCGCCCGCCGTCCCATCCAGCGTCTTCTGCTCCACGAAGCGGGCCGGCACGCGGTAGTGGGTCCGGATGTAGCGCTCGACGTCCTCCTTCAGGTGCCCGGTGATCACGAGCAGCTCTTCGACGTCGAAGCCGGCGATGGTGTCCATCACGTAGTCCATCACCGGCCGCCCGGCGACATGCACCAGCGGCTTGGGCACGCGCTTGGTGAGCGGCAGGAGGCGCGTTCCCTTGCCGGCGAGCGGGACGATCACTTTCATGGCACTCTCCCGTAGCGGTCCTTCAGGCGGATCACGTCGTCGATCTCCGGCGTGGAGGCCTCGAGCAGGTCGCTGGTCACGACCGCCTCGAACTGGTGGATCACCGTCGGCTGAATGTGAAACGCTTCGCCCTGCGCGAGCCGCCGCTCGATCAGCGTCTCCCCCTGCTGCAGCCGCAGGATGATCTCCCCGCTCAACACGTAAATCGATTCATCCTTGCGCTCGTGGTACTGCAGGCTGAGGAGCTGCCCGGCCTCGACGTGCAGGATCTTCCCCACGTACCGGTCGGTGCGGGCCCAGATGATCTCGTAGCCCCAGGGCTTTTCGACACGATAGGGCAGCTCTTTCACGCGTCCACCGGGACGAGAGACAGCGCCAGCGAGGACGGCGCGGTGACGCAGGCGGTGACGCACACGCCGCAGCCCACGCACCCCTCCGGCTTCAGCACCGGATGCCCGCCCTTGTCCATCGCCAGCGCCCGTTCCCCCACGGGGCAGGAGCGGGCGCAGACGCCGCAGCTCGCGCCGTGGAACGTGATGCACCGGTCCACGTCCAGGGTGAGGACGCCGAGGCGCACGCCGAGCCAGCCGTTGGCCGGCAGTACCAGCGCGGTCGTGGGGCAGGCGCGGGCGCAGGGGATGTCGTCGCAAACGACGCACGCCTGCACCGACGGCTCGAGAATCGGCGTGCCGGCGGCGAGGCCGGCCCCCGGCGGCGCCTTGCGGATGGCGTGCGCGGGGCAGACATCCACGCAGGCGCCGCAACGGGTGCACGCCGCGAGAAACTCCATCTCCGGCGCCGCGCCGGGCGGCCGGAACCAGCGCCGCTGGACGACGCGCTCCTCGGCCCGGCGGGCGACCTCGCGGGCCAGCCGCCCGAAGGTGTCGCGGAAAAACGCCCGGCGGTCTCCGGCGTCGTTGGCCATCTCAGAAGCTCGGCTCGAGCGAGAGCTGCCAGCGGAACGCCGTGCGGCCGTCGCCCGCGCGGGTGTCGGCCGCGACATTCCAGCGATTGACGAGGAGCGGAAACTCGATCCGCATCGTCCACGCGAGCTCGCCGATCTGGTGGGTCGACACGACCCCGACGCCGGCGTCCCACAGCGTCGTCACGGCGGCGGACCCGTTGGCCGAGGGGACCGCCGCGGAGTCCACCACGCCGGCGTCGCCGAATGCCTCGAGCGTCACGCGTCGCACCGGACCGCTCTGGCGCCGCACCAGGGCGCGTGTCAGCTCGAGGTTCGCGCTCGCCGCCCAGCGCCCGCCCAACTCGGGAGCGAAGCCCCGCAGGTTGGCGTCGCCCGGCGCCTGGTAGTGGAAATCGGGCCGTACGAAGAGCGCTCCACGGGTGCGCAGCAGCGGGTTGGTGAACGTCTCGTAGGGATCGGCGCCTGCCACGTAGATGCGCCGCTGGAGCGGCGGTGGCGAGTGGGCCAGGTATCCACCGGCGAAGAGCCGGATGCCGAGGGCTGTCCCGCCCCAGAACGGCCGGCGCGCCGAGAGCTCCGCCGTGCCCCGCATGAAACCTTCGATGTCGTAGCGGTTCACCGAAGCAATGCCCGGACCGGGATAGCGATAGACGACGCCCCCGCGCACGGCGAGGCGGGCGTGCAGCGTCGTCCGCCCGGCGGGCCAGGTGGACGCGACCCAGGGACCCGCCTCCACCGTGCCGGCGTCGTCCCACAGGCGCCGGTCGAGGTAGCTCACGTCGTTCGTCGCCATCCAGAGGGCGTCGAAACCGCTGTGCGGGTCGGCGCGATCCACCCACCGCGGCCGATCGCTCCGGTCCCAAGAAGCCATCGCCCCCGACCGCCCCTCGACCGCCCATGCCGCCATGGACGTCGTCGTCCGCGGCGCCGGGTGCAGGACCGGGTTGTCCACGCGGAAGTACACACCCCCGGGACTCGTCGCGGAGCCCCGCAGGCCGCGGCTCACCAGGAAGAGCCCCTGGTCGAAGCGGCCGAGGTAGTTGGAGCGCCCGCGCAGCGCGAGCGTGACCCCTCCGGCATCGTTCGACCACGCGACCGGGAGCAACCCCGTTGCGACGCGATCCCGGCGCACCACTTCGCGCGTGGGGTTGTCGAGCCGGACCGCCGCCGCACCGCGGCCACGAAACAGCCCGCGCGGCTCGCGGTTGTTCAGCATGTTCCAGTCGTGCGCCCGCAGGCGGGGGTCGAGCATCAGCCGGCCCGGCGCCGAATCGGCCGAGAAGGCAACGCGCTCGACCTCGGACTGGCCGGTGGCCCGGGCGTAGATGTGACGCTCGTCGCCGATCTCGACCGGCATCCAGCCGTCGCCCAGGCGGTGGACGGTGACGGCGATACGCCAGCGCCCGTCGGGGAGGCGGTGGCGCTCGACCTGCTGCAGCTGGTAATCGATGAGCGGCGTGCCGTGCAGCCATTGCCCGAACAGCCAGCCCAGGTCCTGACCCGAGACCTCCTCGCACACCGCACGGAACTTGTCCTCGTCCACGTGCTTCAGCTGCCAGCGCGCGTAGTACGTTCGGAGGATGCGCCGCATCACGTCGTCGCCTACCACGTAGCGCAGCTCCTCGTAGAAGAGCTGCGCCTTGTTGTAGATCATCTCGTTGTAGACGAAGAAGTCGCGGTAGCGCTCGCTCACAATCGAAACCGGCTGGCTCCAGCGGTCGATGTCGTCGAACAGGATCCCGGCCTCGATCTGCGGATACTCGTCCTCGCCGCCGTGGGTCGCGGTGTACCACGCCGTCTGGAAGCTGGTGAATCCCTCGTCGAGCCAGCCCTCGCGCCATTCGTTGTTGGCGAGGATGCCCATCGTGTAGTTGTGCCCCACTTCGTGCAGGATCAGCCCCTGCGACGCGCCGCCGTTCATCACCATCATGGGAAATTCGGTGCCGCCGCTTTCGATACGGTGCACGTTGGTGAGCTGCGGCCAGGCGAAGGGGCCGTATAACGAGTCGAGCCAGGCGAGGGCCGTCTCGGTGCGGGTCACGGCGATGCCGTGACCCCAGGTCGCGGTGTCCTGCGGCTGATACAGCACGCGCACCACCACGTTACCGCAGCGGCCCTGCTCGTAGACGTACTGCGGGTTGAGCGAGAACGCGAAGTGGTGTACCTGCTCGGCCAAAAAGCGGACCGTCTTGCGCCCCGCCGCGGCAGCCGGGCACTCGGCCGGCACGGCGCCGTAATAGTCCCGCTGGTAGTCCACCGTCACCGCGGGCGTGGCGCGGGCCCGTTCCCACCCCGGGTCGCCGCACACCGGCACGCCGGTGGCGCCGATCACCTGGTCATCGGGGAGATCGAGCGTCACGTCGAACGTGCCGAACTCGCCGTAGAACTCCCCCGCCGGGTAGAGCGGGTGCGCTTCCCAGCCGAAACGGTCGAACACCACAACCTTCGGATACCACTGGGCGAAGTCGAAGCGCCGGCCGCGCCGGCCCTGACGGCGCGGCAGGGTCGACGGGCGGACCTGCCAGTCGATCTCCACCACCAGCGAATCGCCGGGCGCGAGCGGGCGCGGCAACCGCCAATGCGCGACGGTCGAATCGGGCGCGAAGGGATAGTCCGGCGGCGATGCCACTCCCATCACCGTGGAGGCGGTGACGCGCTCGAACGCGTAGTCGGGATCACGCAGATGCTGGAAGCGCACCCGTCCCTCGGCTGAATCAACGACGCTCCAGCGCGAGCCCGGCCGGAAGGCGTTCAGGTACTGATGCACGTAGAAGTCGGACAGCGTGTCGGGCGAGTGATTGACGTAGCTGATGCGCACGTGCCCGGTGAGCACGCCGGTAGGCTCGTCCAGCGCGGCCGTGATGCGATAGGCGACCTGCTGCTGCCAATAGGGAGCGACGGGCTGGGAGTCCCGCGCCGTGAGGGACGTGTCGGCGGCAAGCAGGAGCGCGAAGAGGGGCAGCATCGAGCGGGGAAACTACACCGGGCCGAGCGGGCCGGGGAGGCGTGCGGCGCAATTTGGGCGCGCGACGGGTGATTCGGACGACACACGGACGCGGACGCCGACCGAGGTTGTGGCCCCGGCGCCCGGTGTGCGCCGGGATCCACCCCGAGCAAGGAGTGAACGATGTCTCGCACACACCCTCTCACGTTCTGCGGCCTGCTGCTCGCGGCCGCCACAGCGTGCGTGGATCGGTCCGCCACCATGCCGACCGATCCAAGAGCGCCGGCGGAGTCGGCCACCGTCGCCGCGACGCCGCAAACGCTGCGCCGTCCCGACCGGCTCGCCCGGCTGTTCGCCCGCGCGCTGCGCAACCCGTCATTTCGTGCCTACGTGAAGGCGCAGCTCGATTCCTCTCCGTTCCCGGAGCACAAGATTCAGCTGCAGACGTTTCTGGGCGCGCGCGGCCGCCGGGCGCTGCACGACCTGGCCGAGCAGAACGGCACCACCGACGCCGACGTGCAGCAGGAGGCCGCGACGGCGATCCCGCTCGAAGTGTATTTCCCGGTCGCCGCGCACCGCGCCGCGTGGTCCGGGGACGAGAACGTGCTGGTGGCGACGGCGCTCGCCGATCGGGAGGCGCCGGTGGCCTTCTCCCCCGATGGCCGACGCACGGTACTCAGTCCCGATACGCCGCCCGCTACACCTGTCCTCGCGGTCGTGCCCGTCGAGACGGACTTCACCACACCGCCCCGGGCGCAGTGCCTCGACTGCCCGTCCGACGGAGGTGGGGGGACCGGCGGAGGGGCCACTGCAATTGGTCTCTTCATGACCAAGGCCCATTTTGACGGAGATTATGAGGGTTGGTTGAAAGGCAACCCCGAATATGAGATCCACGTCCTGGGGCAGTCGGGAAGCACCGATTCGTTGACCGACTACCAGTGCGCCGGGGAGCATGCGGGTGGGCCGTACGCGTTCGACCAGAACAGCAACGACTGGAGCGGCAGCGTGTTGCTCTTCAGCCAGGCACAGCTCGACAGCTACAAAGCGGCGCACCCCGGGCAGGCGCTCCGCGTGTTCGCGCTGGAGGACGACGATAC
>JBGQHV010000208.1:0-5280 GCA_041498155.1 Gemmatimonadota bacterium
ATGGGCGGGCTGCGGCAGTATCTGCCCTGGACGGCGGGACTGATGTGGATCGCGACGCTCGCCATCGCCGGCGTCCCGCCGTTCTCGGGGTTCTTCTCCAAGGATGCGATCCTGGGCGCCGCGTTTGCCCGCGGGACGGTGCAGCCGGCGTGGTACCTGTTCTGGGCCTTCGGTCTCGTTGCCACGCTGCTGACGGCGTTCTACATGACGCGGCTGATGCTGTACACGTTCCATGGCCCCAACCGCACCGGCGCGCGCGAGCAGGTACACCTGCACGAAGCGCCGTGGGTGATGACCGGGCCGCTCGTGGTGCTGGGCATCCTGTCCCTGGCCGGCGGCTTGCTCAACCTCCCCGAGCTCGTGGGTGGCAAGGCATGGCTGGAGCACTGGCTGGAGCCGGTGACGCAGGCGGGCGCGGCGCTGATGCCCGCTCCGGTGTTGTCGCACGGCACCGAGTGGACGCTCATCGCCGTCGCGGTGGCCACGGGGCTGGCCGGCATCATCGGGGCGCTGCGGCTGCTCGATCTCACGGCGCTGGTGCCCGCGAGCGCGGCGCCCGCCGAAACGGGGTTCGGCAAGATCCTGTGGAAGAAGTGGTACGTGGACGAGTTGTACGACGCGGTGATCGTGCAGCCGATTCTCTGGGTATCCCGCAAAGTGCTGTGGCGCGTCGTGGATGTGGGCGTGGTGGACGGGGCGGGGGTGAACGGCGCCGCCGGTCTGTCGCGCATCCTGGGGTGGCTCGCGAGCCGGCTACAGACGGGCGAGCTCGGGTTCTATGCGGTCGTGTTCGTGCTCGGCGTGGTCGCGGTACTCGCAAAGGCGTTGCACTGATCCATGTACGATCGCGCCGTCCTGACCGTCCTGCTCGTCTGGCCGCTGCTCGCCGCGGCGGCGCTGTGGCTCGCCCCCGAGCGCCGCGCCAAGCACCTGGCGTTCGTCGCGGCGCTCATCGAATTCGCCGTCTCCGTGCCGCTGTGGTGGCGTTTCGTGCCGGCGGCGGGGATGCAGTTCGAGGCCACGCGCCCCTGGGTGCCGGCCTGGGGCATCGGCTATCACGTGGGGGTGGACGGCATCTCGCTCTTCATGGTGCTGCTCACGACCTTCCTCGTGCCGTTGTCGGTGCTGGGGAGCTGGCACTACATCACGACGCGCGAGCGCGGCTTCTACGCCAACCTGCTCGTGCTCACGACCGGCATGATCGGCGTGTTCGTGGCGCTCGATCTGTTTCTGTTCTACGTGATGTGGGAGGTGATGCTGATCCCGATGTACTTCATCATCGGGATCTGGGGCGGGGAGCGCCGGCTGTACGCCGCAATCAAGTTCTTCATCTACACGATGACCGGCTCCCTGTTGATGCTGGTGGCGATCCTCGGCCTGTACTTCGCAGCCGCGTCCCGCACCGGCCTCCATTCGTTCGACTACAACTTCCTGCTGACCAACGTCGGTCCGCTCGGTAAGGCGGCCTGGTGGTTCTTCGGCGCCTTTTTCCTGGCGTTCGCCATCAAGGTCCCGATGTTCCCGTTCCACACCTGGCTTCCCGACGCGCACGTCGAGGCGCCGACGGCGGGCTCGGTGATCCTGGCGGGCGTCCTGCTGAAGATGGGGACGTACGGATTCCTGCGCTTCGCGCTGCCGTTTTTCCCGGCGGTCGCGCTGCACCCGACCGTCCAGGCGGTGATCGTGACGCTGTCGCTCATCGGGATCATCTACGGCGGCCTGGTGGCGATGGTGCAGCCCGACGTGAAGAAGCTCGTCGCCTACAGCTCCGTGTCGCACCTCGGCTTCGTGATGCTGGGGATCTGGTCGCTGACGCTGCAGAGCGTCCAGGGCGCGCTGCTCGTCATGATCAACCACGGCCTCTCGACCGGCGCGCTGTTCTTTCTCGTGGGAATGATGTACGAGCGCCGGCACAGCCGCCTGATCGAGGCGTACGGCGGCATCGCGCGCGTCGTGCCGCTGCTCGCCACCGTGCTGACCATCGTGTCGCTCTCCTCCATCGGGCTGCCGGGCACCAACGGCTTCGTGGGTGAGTTCCTGATCCTGATCGGCGCGTTCCGCACCTATCCCGTGGCGGCGACGCTCGCCACCACCGGCGTGATCATCGCGGCGATGTATCTCCTGTGGGCGCTGCAGCGCGTGATCTTCAACAAGCTCGACAAGACTGAGAACGAGAAGCTCCCCGATCTGTCGCTGCGCGAGCTGGTCGTGCTGGTGCCGATTCTCGCCGGCATCTTCTGGATCGGCCTCTACCCCAAGCCGATCCTCGATCGCATGGAGCCGGCGGCCCAGCACCTGATCGATATCGTGAAGCCGGCCCAGCCGGCGGCGCTGCGATGAGCCTCGACCTCTCGACGACGCGCGACCTGCTCGTCTCGCTGCTCCCGGAGCTGGTGCTCACCGCCTGGGCGCTGGTGCTGCTGCTGGTGGTGGCGTGGCGCCACACGACCGCCGGCGACATGCGCCTCGTGGGATGGCTGACGCTCACGGCGCTCGGCAGCACCGCCGTGGCGGTGTGGTGGCTATGGTGGAACGCGGCCCGGTCCCAGGGCATCACGCCGATGATCGCGGTGGACGACTTCCGCTACGTCGCCGACTGGCTGTTCCTGGGCGCCGCGGCGCTCACCGTGTTCTTCTCGTTCGACTACCTCGAGCGGGAGCAGATGCGGGCCCCCGAGTACTACCTGCTGCTCGTCTTCGCCACCCTGGGCATGATGTTCATGGCCGGCGGCGAGGACCTGATCGTGATCTTCCTGGGCCTCGAGCTGATGTCGGTGTCGGTCTACGTGCTCGCAGGGATAGACCGCCGCAGCGCCCGCGGCGCCGAGGCGGCGCTCAAGTATTTCCTGCTGGGCGCCTTCGCGTCGGCGTTTCTGCTGTACGGGATCGCCCTGGCGTACGGGGCCACTGGCACGACGAACCTCACCTTGATCGGGGCCCAGGTGACGTCGCTCGCCATCCAGGGGAGCCCGCTCATCCTGATCGGCCTCGGGCTGCTGCTCGTCGGCTTCGGGTTCAAGGTCGCGGCGGTGCCGTTCCACATGTGGGCGCCGGACGTGTACGACGGCGCGCCGACGCCGGTCACCGGATTCATGGCGACGGCGGTCAAGGCCGCCGCGTTCGCCGCGCTGGCCCGGGTGCTGATCGAGGCGTTCTCGGCGACCGCCGCCTGGCAGGGCATCATCGTGGGGCTCGCCGTGCTCACGATGGTCATCGGAAACCTGATCGCCCTGGCGCAGCGCTCGCTCAAGCGGATGCTCGCCTACTCGTCGGTCGCGCACGCGGGCTACCTGCTCGTCGCCGTGGCGGCGGGGCCGGCGCAGGGGTCCGCGGCGGTGCTGTTCTACCTCGCCGCCTACGGCCTTACCACGGTCGCCGCGTTCGCGCTGCTCGCCGCCAAGGGGCGCGGCGGGGAGAGCGAGGTCCAGATCGACGATCTCGCCGGGCTCTCGACCAGCCGGCCGTGGCTGGCGTTCGCGCTCGCCGTGTGCATGCTGTCGCTGCTCGGCTTCCCGGGCACCGCCGGGTTCATCGGGAAGTGGTACATCCTGATGGCCGCGGTGGGTGCGGGGAAGGGCTGGCTCGCCGCCGTCCTCGTCCTGGCGAGCGTCGTATCGGCGGGCTATTACCTGCCGGTGATCATGGCGATGTACATGCGGCCAGCCCCGTTTGCCCAGGCCCACGCCGGCGTCCGCCTCGGTCGCCTCGGCGCGGCGGCCCTCGCCGTCTGCGTGGCGGCCGTGCTGTACTTCGGGATCCGTCCCAACCGCCTGCTCGATCTCAGCAAGACGAGCGGCGCGATGCTGCGCCCCGCGGCCACGCTGACCGCGCCGACGCCGGGGAACTGACGGGGGGACCGGTGGACGTCCCCGCCACGATTTTCCGCCAGTACGACATTCGCGGCACCACGGGCGACCAGCTCACGCCGGCGCTGGCGCGCGCTGTAGGCGCAGCGTTCGTCACCCTCGCCCACGAGCGGCTGGGCCGCGCGCCGCGCATCGCCCTGGGGCTGGACAACCGCCCCTCGGGCCCCGGACTGGCCGACGCCGTCGCCCAGGGCATCGTGGAGGCGGGCGGCAGCGTCGTCGAAGTCGGCGTGGTGCCCACGCCGGCGCTCTACTTCGCCACCCATGTCCTCGCCGTGGACGGCGGGCTGCAGGTGACGGGATCGCACAACCCGCCCGAGTTCAACGGCTTCAAGATGGTGCTCGCGAACGAAGCGGTGTTCGGCGACGACATCCAGCGCATCTACCAGCTGATCGCGACCGACCGACTGGACCGCATCGCGGGCGGCCGGCGCGAGTCTGACAGCAGCGTGCTCGCGGCGTATCGCGCGGCGATCGTGCGGCGCAACACGCCGCTGCCGCGGCGCGTGAAGGTCGTGGTCGACTGCGGCAACGGCGTGACGAGCCTCGTGGCGATCGAGACGCTGCGCGACCTGGGGTGCGACGTGGTGCCGCTGTTCGCCGAGTCGGACGGCACGTTCCCGAACCACCACCCCGACCCGACGGTCGTGGAGAACCTGCGCGACCTGCAATCGGCGGTGATGCTGGAGGACGCCGAGTTGGGCATCGCGTTCGACGGCGACGGCGACCGCATCGGCGCGGTGGACGAGAAGGGCACGCCGGTGTTCGGCGACATCCTCCTCGTGCTGTTCGGCCGCGATCTGGCGCAGCGCATGGGCACCGGCTACCCGGTCATCTTCGACGTGAAGTGCTCGGAGATCCTGCCCCAGGAGCTGAAACGCGCGGGACTCGTCCCCACCATGTGGAAGACCGGCCATTCGCTCATCAAGCAGAAGATGAAGGAGATCCACGCCCCGCTGGCGGGCGAGATGAGCGGCCACATCTTCTTCGGCGGCGACTGGTTCGGGTTCGACGACGCGCTGTTCGCCGCCGCGCGCCTGCTGCAGTACATCGCCCGCACCGGAGGACCGCTGTCGCGGCTGCTCGCCGACCTGCCGCACACCGTCTCGACGCCCGAGCTGCGCGTCGGGTGTCCCGACGAGCTGAAGTTCGACGTCGTGGAGCGCGCGGCCAAGGCGTTCGCGGCGCAGTACCCGGTCTCCACGCTCGACGGCGTGCGCATCACCTTCGCGGAGGGGTGGGGGCTGCTGCGCGCATCGAACACGCAGCCGGTGCTCGTCATGCGGTTCGAGGCGCACACGCCCGAGGCCCTGGCCGCCTACCGCGGCGAAGTCGAGGGCTGGCTCGCCCGCCACGCCGCCGGGCCGTGATCGGGCGGCGCCCGGGCCGCGCGCTGCTGGCCGGCGCCGCGGTG
>JBGQHV010000209.1:0-5211 GCA_041498155.1 Gemmatimonadota bacterium
AGGACGGTCATCTGGGAGAGATCGATCACCCGCGCGTCACCGGCCTGGGCCTGAATCTGGGCGAGCGGTCCCACCGCTCTGATGCGTTGCCCCTCGATCAAGATCCCCACGTTGGTCTGGGCCTGATCGGACCGGCCGTCGATCAGGCGACCTGCCTTCACGAGCACGCGGGCTGGGGGCGCAGGGGGATTCTGGGCGTGTAGGACGGCGACCGATACAAGGAGAAGAGAGGTCAGGATCGCCACACGGCGCATACGGACTTCCATTGTGGAGGAGTCGCCAATTTCCCTCTCGCCCCGTCGGTGTCAACCCGTACATTCAACGGCCATCCACCTTCCCGAGGCCGTATGTCCGTCCGCGTGGTCTGCCAGTGCGGCACTTCCTATGAGCTGAAGGACGACTTCGCCGGGCGCCTGGTGAAGTGCCCGCAATGCGGTCGGGAGAACCGCGCTCCCGCACTGGCGCCGGCCGCGACGCCGCCGCCGCCAGGGGGCGATCCGGCGTTCGATCGGGACGTGTTCTTGCTGCGCCAGCAGCTGCTCAAGATCTCGGAGAAGTACGACGTGTGCGACGAACAGGGGAACAAGGTGGTGTTCGTCGAACGCCCGGCGCATCTGCTCCAGAACCTCGGGGCGATTTTGGGCGGCATCCTCGCGGGGACCGTCGTGGGCATCGGATTCGCCGAGCTGGCTCATCTGGCGATCGGCCTGGTGCTCGAGTCGGTGTTCGAAATTCTCGCCGTTGTGGGAAGCCTCGCAGCCCTGATAATCGTCGGCGTCGGCCTCTCGGCCAAGCGACACGTCACGTTCTACCGGGACCAAAGCAAACGGGAGCGGCTGCTCGAGATTCTCCAGGACAAGAAGTGGCAGCCGATCACGGCCACCTACACGGTTCGCGACCCGGCCGGACGCCCGATCGCGCTCTTGTGGAAGAACTACCTCTACAATCTGTTCCGGAAGCGGTGGTACGTGAAAGCACCCGATGGCGCGGTGCTGTACCTGGCCAAGGAGGATTCGGTCATTCTCTCCCTGTTGCGACGCGTGATCGGCCCATTGTTCGGCCTGCTGCGCACCAATTTCATATTCGTGCGCCCCGAGGGAGACGAGGTCATCGGGGAGTTCAACCGGAAGTTCACCATCTTCGACCGCTACGCCCTCGACCTGAAAGCCGACCCGCAGCGCACGCTCGACCGCCGAGTGGTCCTCGCCCTCGGGGTCATGTTGGACACGGGCGAGCGACGGTGAGCGCCGGCACACGGGAGACGCCCGACGACGGCCATCCGAGAGCCGAAGAGCCGATCCTCATCACGCCGTCGATGCTCGCGACCCCGGCGCAGCGGGCGCCCGTCGATTTCGAGCGCGGGATGTCCCTTAGACCTCCCCTCACTCTCCTCCTCATCGTCGTCAACAGCGCCGTGTTCGCCTGGGAGCTGGCCACCGGGGCCCTGACCGACACCAACAGCATCGTCGGCGCGGGGGCCCTGGTACGAAACCGGGTGGAGGCAGGTGAGCTGTGGCGCCTCGGGACCTCGATGTTCCTGCACGGAGGAGTGGACCACCTCATCGGCAACATGATCGTACTCTTCATCGTGGGAATGGCCTGCGAGCACGCGCTCGGCACCGCGCGCACCGCGTTCGTCTACCTCACCGCGGGATGCGCGGGCGCGATCCTCTCGCTGGTCATGCGCACCGGGCCCTCGGTCGGCGCCTCCGGCGCGATTTTTGGCCTGCTCGCGGCGGTCGTCGTCGTCCTGTACCGCTACCGGGACCGGTTCCACCTGCGCGACAAGCGGATCGCTATCGTGCTCGTGGCCTGGGCGGGCTATCAGGTCCTGAGCGGCCTGGCGACGCCGCTCATCGACAATTTCGCCCACCTGGGGGGAATTGCCGGCGGCGCGCTGGCGGCCTTCATAGTCACACCCCGGCTGCTCCGGCAGGAGGCATCTCTATAGATTGCAGCCATGACCACCACCGCCGCCGAACCCAAGCCAAAAGTCAGCGCCGACGAGGCGCGCGCCGTCGCCGAGGCGGCGCGCGAAGAGCAGTGGGTGGCGCCGAGCTTCGTCCGGGATCTCTTCCTGGGCGTCCTGCGGATGGACTTGATCCATCCCTATCCGCTGCAGAACCCGGCCGAAGCCGAGCGGGCGCGCCCGTTCCTCGAGCAGCTCACCCGGCTCCTGTCGCAGGTGGATTCCGACCGCATCGACCGCGAAGGGGAGATCCCCGCGCCGATCGTCCAGGGCCTGAAGGACATCGGCGCGTTCGGCATCAAGATCCCGCGCGACTACGGCGGCCTGGGCTTGTCGCAGCTCTCCTACATGAAAGCGATCGAGCTCGTTTCGTCGATCGACGGCTCGATCACCGCCCTGCTGTCCGCCCACCAGTCGATCGGCGTGCCGCAGCCGCTCAAGATGTTCGGCACCGACGAGCAGAAGAGGAAGTACTTCCCCCGGCTCGCCAAAGGCGCCGTGTCGGCGTTCGCGTTGACCGAGCCCGACGTCGGGTCCGACCCGGCGGCGCTCGAAACGACCGCCGTCCCCTCCCCGGACGGGCGGGAGTGGATCCTGAACGGCTCCAAGCTGTGGTGCACCAACGGGACGATCGCCGAGCTCATGGTGGTCATGGCGCGCACGCCGTCCAAGACGGTCGGCGGGAAAGAGAAACGGCAGATCACCGCGTTCATCGTCGAGGCGAACGCGCCGGGCGTGAAGGTGGAGCACAGCTGTCACTTCATGGGACTGAAGGCGATCTACAACGGCGTGATTTCGTTCACCAACGTCCGCGTCCCCAAGGAGAACATCCTCTGGGGCGAGGGCAAGGGGTTGAAGCTCGCCCTCATCACGCTGAACACGGGACGCCTGACGCTCCCGATCTCCGCCGTCGCGGCCGGCAAACGCTGTCTCGCGATCTCACGCGCCTGGGCCAACGAGCGGGTGCAGTGGGGCAAGAAGATCGGGCAGCACGATGCGGTCGCGCAGAAACTCGGCACCATGGTGGCGAACACCTTCGCCATGGAGGCGATCGCCGAGCTGTGCGGCGCCCTGGCCGACCGCGGCGACTCCGACATCCGGCTCGAGGCAGCGATCGCCAAGCTGTACAACTCGGAGGCCGGCTGGCGCATCATCGACGACACGCTGCAGATCCGCGGCGGCCGCGGCTACGAGACGGCGGACAGCCTGCGCGAGCGCGGCGAGCCCGCGGTCCCCGTCGAGCGCATCATGCGCGATTTCCGGATCAACCTGATCTTCGAGGGCAGCTCCGAAATCATGCACCTGTTCATCGCGCGGGAGGCGGTGGACAAGCACCTCCAGGTCGCCGGCGACGTCGTGATGCCGGGGAAGACCGCCGGCGAGCGTCTCGCCGGCCTGGTGCGCTCGGCGTTGTTCTACGGTTGGTGGTATCCGTCACGCTGGATCGGCTGGAGCTTCTGGCCGAAGTACGGCGAATTCGGCGTGCTCGCGAAGCACGTGCGCTTCGTCGAGCGCAGCGCCCGGCGCCTCGCGCGCGGGTGCTTCCACGCCATGCTGCGCTTCGGGCCGAAGCTCGAGCAGCGCCAGGGCGTGCTGTTTCGATTGGTGGACGTGGGCGCCGAGCTCTTCGCCATGGCCGCCGCCTGTTCGCGCGCGGCGCGGCTCCTGCGGGACGATCCCGCGGCGGGCGACCACGCGATGCGCGTCGCCGACGTGTTCTGCCGTCAGGCCCGCGGGCGGGTGAAGGCCAAGTTCCAGGGTCTGTGGCGCAACGAAGACGTGCCGACGTACAACGTCGCTCAGGAAGTGCTGCGCGGAGAGCATGCCTGGATGGAGCGCGGCATGGTAGACGTCAAGTACTAGGCTGCCAGGCGACTATGCGGCTTGATGGGCGATCATGATACTCTTCAATCGCTCCGGACTGTCCGCCATCGCGTCGCCGTAGAGCTTCCCGGTCTGCTCCTCCTCCGGCAGGACGTTGGGGCACACGAACTCGAACTGGCGCGCCCGGACTCGCTCGGCCGCAAGGGCGCTCGCCACCGGTGTCGCGATCGCGATGCGCCGCGCCCCGAGCTCGTACACCGCCCGCGCCGCCGCCAGCACCTTCCACGGGTAGAACACCTGGCCGTCCACGATGATGATCTGGCGATCGTCGAGCTTCTTGATCGGCCGGTGCGTGCGGTACAGCACCAGGTCGCGGCGCACCCGCGCCCGCGATTCCTCGATCGCCGATCCTAGCTTCTCCACCAGGTTGATGCCCGGCTGGAAATCGGGGTCCATTTCGGCCGCCGTCGCGTTCTCCGCCAGGGCCCCCACGGGCGCGAGGTTCGCCCCCAGCTGGATGAACGACGCCACCAGCACATCGAAGCTCGCACCCATCGCCTTGGCGGCGTTGGCCGCGATTTCCACGCCTTCCGGCGTGACGCCGAGCAGCAGGGAGTGGACGTACCCCTGGGTCGCGAGGAGCTGTCCCAGGGACGCCCCGGCCGCCGAGCGGGTCGGGTACAGGCTGGTGCGCGGAGGGTGAGGACTGGCCACGCATCAACATAAGGGGATTGAGCGTTCGGAACAGAGCGACCATCTTCAGGCCCCATGATCCGACCCCTTCATCTTCTGGCGAGCGCCTGCCTCCTCGCCCCCGGTTTGCTCGCGGCGCAGCGCCGCGCCCCCGCCCCCGCCCCGGCCCCGGCCGCGCACCCGCTCGACACCCTGGTCTACCGCGGGTTGAAGTTCCGCGCCGTGGGGCCCTCCACCATGGGCGGCCGCATGTCGGCGTTCGCCGTCCGCGACGCGCGCCCGTCGGTGATCTTCGCCGCCGCCGGGACGGGCGGCCTCTTCAAGACAACGAACAACGGCACGACCTGGTCGGCTGTGTTCGAAGACCAGCCGGTGGCCTCGATCGGCGCTGTGGCGGTGTCGCAGCGAGACTCGAACCTCGTGTGGGTCGGCACGGGGGAAGGCAACGGACGCAACAGCTCGTCCTGGGGCAACGGGGTGTACCGGTCCACCGACGGCGGCGGCAAGTGGACGCACCTGGGTCTCGACAACACCCGCGACATCCCGGCGCTCGTGATCGACCCGCGCACCGACTCGACCGTCTGGGTCGCGGCCCTGGGCCACCTGTGGGGGAAGAACCCGGAGCGGGGCGTCTACAAGACGACCGACGGCGGCAAGACGTGGACGGCCGTGCTGCAGCTCGGCGACTCGGTCGGCGCGATCGATCTCGTGCTCGACCCCGGCGC
>JBGQHV010000210.1:0-5203 GCA_041498155.1 Gemmatimonadota bacterium
CTCATCAAGCCTACTTGGAGAGCCTGGTGTCCGAGGCGATGGCGGACGATCGCGTCACGGACGCCGAACACCGAGACCTAGCCGAGGTGTGCGATCTCCTGGGGCTCCACCGGGCCGTGCTCGCGCACCTGCTGGCCGCCGTGTCAGCGCCTCGGGCGCCGGCGCCCGACCCAGCGAGGCGGGGCCCGTCGCTGCGCGGGCAGACAGTCTGTTTCACGGGCGAGATGGGCTCTCAGATCAAGGGGGAGCGGGTCACCCGTGAGCTAGCCGAGAAGCTCGCCGCAGGAGCCGGACTCGCCGTCCAGGCGACAGTCACGAAGCGCCTCGACCTCCTCGTGGTCGCCGACCCCGACACGCAGTCCGGCAAGGCCAAGAAGGCGCGGCAGTACGGCGTTCGCATCATGGCTGAGGCAGCCTTTTGGAAGGCGCTCGGAATACCCGTCGAATGAGCCATCTGGCCGAGCCTTCAACCGCTCCCGTCGGTGCGGTGGGGCCGCCGCGATTTACCAAGCGGACGGGCTTGGCTCTGGTGGTTGCTCTCGTCGCGCTGACGCTGACGCTGACGGCGCAGGCCGACGAGTTCGCCGGCGCGCTGCAGCACCTACAGGCACTGCGGTCCGTTGTGCAGGCAGGCCTGCCGTACGCCGAGCACCAACGTCGCGTGCTCGATGCCAAGCCCGTTGTGGATCGCTACCTCGCGCGGGCTGACAATTCGTTCAAGCCTCAAGCCGTCCGTCAAGCGATGGAGCTGTACGTCGCGGCGATCGGTACATGGAGCACCTCATTCAGCGCCACGCTCGACGCTGGAATCATTGGCCCGGTGGCGCAGTACTGTCCCATCGCGGGGAGTTTCCTCACCGATACCGTTCAGTGGATCAAGTACGACCGTGAGACGCGCTGGGGGATATCTGACCGAGAGGTCACCGATGCGATGAACGGCGCGGTCCGTGACATGGTTCCGATTCTCTGGGCATGCGCCGCCGACTTCGTCTCCGATGCCGAGGGCCAGCCCCGCGTTGCTCGACAGTGGCCAACCGCACAGCGGCCGCTGGCGAACAAGGGCTACCCCAAGAGGAAGTAGCCCGCGCGCCAGACGATCATTGCCGGTGCCGCGTTGGCGCTGGGGTAGGCGCGCGATTCAGGGATTTCCCCGACCTACCCATAGGGGTGTCGGCGTTCTTGCCGCAAGCGAGATTTCGGCTTGCCCGTTCGAGCCCTCCGGCGTGACACTCTCCAACCCATAGGGGGGCGGCGGGACAAATGGCGAGACTGACGACTGTGGCCCTGATCGTCCTCATCTCGGCGCCCCCGACTGCCTGGGCCTCCCCGTCCGACGACATCCGCGGCTACTGCGCCTACCTGCATCAGAGCTATCAGATTCGCCTCGTGTGCGAGCAGCAGGAACACGCCGCGAAAGCTCGACTCTATCGCCAGCAGGACATGCCGTACGGCATTCCGCGGGAGATCTGGGATTACTGCGGACGGATTCACTCCAGCTGGTCGATCATGGAGGTCTGCACGCGTCAGGAGATGCGCGCGAAGGGGCTGCTCGGTCAGTGACCCTACGGGCGGCCGTCGGCATCCTTGCCGTCCTTGGGGTCCTTACGTCACCGGCCATCGGACAGGAGATCAGTGACATCGAGGGCGCCCGCGCGTGTCTCGCTCTCAAGGACGCCCTGGATATATTCCTCGTCAGCGGCTATGTCCCTGGGCTGCGCGGGCGCTTGTTCAGTGTCGCCTCGCAGGGCGCGAGATCGAATGATGCGTACCTCCGAAACGCGATGTCCAGGCTCTCCTATCGAGCAACACCGACGAGCTGATTGCATGCATGCGGGTGACCGGCGATGTCTGCGCGAACCGGACAGCTCGGGGGCCGGCCACAACCGTGATCCAGGCGCCTACCCCGCCTCCTGGTCCGAATCCGAATCCCTTGCTGCCCACGCCGCCATCGAGGCCGGTCCCCGAACAACAGGCAGATCAACAGCTCAAACGCGTGCTCGAGCGCAAGGGTGCCCCCAACGCCAAGTGCACCAAGAAACAGTACGGCGGAGGCTGGGTCACGGTCTGCGAGTGACGATGCGCCGCCTGGCGTGGGGACTCGTTGTGGCCGGCGCCAGCCTACTCGCCCTCGCGCTCGGCTGGTACCTCACGACCGAGATACGGCCCTATGGCTCATTCGACTGGCACCGGCCCGACTTCCCCTGGCCCGCCGTGCACCTCGGCGCCTTCATGGCCGGCGTCGGGTTCATCGTGCTGGCGATCCGGCGGCCAGCGTAGGGGGTATCGGAGGTTGGCCACGGTGATCCCAAGCTGAACCCGTGCGCCGCTTCTTCGCCCACGTCGCCGGCGAGAGCTTCCGCAACGCGGACGGCTCCGAGCGCCAGGCGATCATCGCGCGGTGCCGCGTCGGCGAGCCACTGGTCCTCGAGCACGAGCCCGACAACCCGCACGACATCAACGCAATCAGGGTGCTCCGGACCACCGGCGAGCAGATCGGGTACCTCACACGTGAGCTGGCCGGCGAGGTTGTCTCTCGCGGGCCAGGTGACTTCTACGCGTTCGTCGCGGGCATCGGCCGGGCTGACGGCGGTCTCTACGGGGTGGCGCTCCTGATCATCGTGGCTGACACGGACGACGACGCAGCAGTCGAGCGCTACGCAGATCGCGTGCTGGCGAAGGACCGAAGCGTCAACGACGCTGAGCCGCCGGCCGCCAGTCGCAGTCGCGTCGAGCGTGGCAGCCCCGGCCTCACCGAAGACGACGGCAACCGGTTCGTCACCATCGCTGTCGTCATCGTCCTGACGCTTGCGGGGCTGGTCGCCGCGGTGCTGCTGACGGGCCGGCACCCGTGAGATGACCGGCGGCGCCCCGACTGTGCCCGAAACTGTGCCCGCGAGCACCCCGAACCCACCCCACAACAGCCAACACCAGCCAACGAGCGAGCGAAAAACCATCCGGTAACTCTGCAACTTAGCGGGGCGCGGCGATTCGCGGCGCGGATTGTAAGGGCTGCGCTCTCCCAACTGAGCTATCCGCCCGGATGTTGCAGATCAGCGAATTGCGTGAGACGCGACCATCGTAGCATGGCGAACGCGCCCGCAAACGTGGTCAACCCGTTCTCCTGACGCCAGCCGCGGCGGGCGTAGCGTCCCGCCCATGTCCTGGTGAACCTTGCTGAGACTGTTCTCTGGTGCACGGTCATGGCGCGCGCGGTCGGTTGCGCCAAAGGCGGGTACAGCAGCCTGCGCACTACCGTCACGACCGGGAAGGCAGCGACGATTTCTGTCACTCATGCCCCAGGGCCTCGCTCCCGTCGGTGACCGTCGTAAACGGGTGGTGCCCTTGTCGCGTCAGTTCACAGACATGATGCTCATCGACATCGTCCGCGAGAAGGTCGAGCGTGGCCTGCTGCCGCATGAGACCCCGAGCGGCGCCGTGCGCACCGGGGGCAATGGTCAGCCCTGCAGCGCCTGCGAGCTGACGATCGTTCCAGCCGACACGCAGTTGGCGTTCGAGCTGCCCAACCGTGGCGTCTTCCGGTTTCACTTCGGCTGCTGGGTGCTATGGTTGGCGACTCTCGTCCAGCTCGGCGCATCGCCCCCAAGGGCGAACCACCACTCGTGACAAGCAGGGCGGCACGAAGCGCATTCGCACCCGCCATGATCGCCGCGTATTGGGGCCAGCCGCGTCTCTGGGCGCCCTTGCTCGTCCCTGGCTGGCTTGTCGCCTTGACGCTGATGGGCTGGACGGCAGCGCTGTCCTGGCGGCGGCCAGGAGCGCGGCGGCGACTGAACGTGCCCTGCAACGTGCCCGTAGGGTGGTCCCCTTCAGCTCCCGCCGGTGGGAGATTCGGGTTGGAGCAGGGCGCGGGAACCGCGGGACACCTACGCTACACTCGGTCCATGCGGACGGTCGTCGCGTGCCTCATCGCGGCCGCTGCGGGGCTGATGCTGTCGTCGGGAGTCGGCGCCACGCCGCCCGAGGACGTCGCCGCCTATTGCCGCGCCGTCTACCCCCAGGTCCAGTTCCAGGTCCGTTGCCTCAACGTGGAGAACGCGGCGGCCGATCGCGTCTCCCGCGTTGCCGCGGGCGCGGACCGCGACAGCTTCAACCGGTGCCTGGCGATCAGCCCCTCGTGGGCGGCGATGGAGAACTGCCTGACCCAGGTGGCGCGCGGCGCGCCCGTGGGTGGCGCCGGCGGCGTGCAGGGTCCGCTGGGCCCGGGTCAGGAGCCGGCCGGCGCCAGGACCGACCAGGGTAGCGCGCCGCCGGCCGGCGCGGCCGGGGTGCCCGCCGGCGCGGCCCCGCCCGCGCCCGCTCCGGGCGTCAGCGACCCGGGTTCCTCGACGACCGTACTCGGGCCGCAGCCCGGCGCCCCCTCGGCGGCCGCTGCCGAGGGACAGCGGGTCACGCGTCCCATCCCCGAAGAGGACGCCGACCGCCAGCTCCGCCGTGTGCTGGAGCGGGAGGGCACGCCCGCTGCGCACTGCACGAAGAAGCAGTACGGGCCCGGCTGGGCCATCATCTGCGAGTGATCCTAGTCGCCTAGCCCGAAGTTCCGCTTCACCCCGTCGACCGCGCGCCGGAAGTCATCCCCGGCCGAGTCCGCGCCGCGCCGGATCTCACGCCAGTCCTCGCGTAGCTTGCTCCGAAGATCGAATCGCGGCGCCGGCGCCGGTCGCGCGGGCGGCGCACTCGCGGCGGGTGGCGGTGGCGGCGACGCGATTGCTGGGGGCGCCAGGACCGGCGATGCCGCCACAGGTGGCGGGACCGGTGATGCCGTCGCTGGTGGCGGGGCCGGCGACGCCACCGCGGTCGGCATGGGCGGATGCTCGCGAACCACCGACGGCGTGGGCGCGGCGGCCACCGCAGCGCGCGCCTGCATCGCGCGCTCCAGCTTCCGCATCCGCGCGTCGGCCTCGGACATTCGCATCTCCTGCCCGGCCATGCGGGCGCCGAGCGCCGGGACCCGGGTGTCCTCGGTCGCCACCGATGGAGCGGAGGCGCGCTCGTGCATGGCGTGCTCCAGCCTCTGCATTCGCGTCTCCGTCTCGGACAGTCGCGTCTCCTGGCCGGCGACGCGGGCGCCGAGCTCGGGAACCCGCGTGTCCTGCACGGCCACCGCGGGCCCGGCCGGAGTCGGTGTCGGGCGCGCAAGGACGAGGACGATCAGGATGGCGGTGGCGGCGAAGCACACCGCCGC
>JBGQHV010000211.1:0-5195 GCA_041498155.1 Gemmatimonadota bacterium
ACGATGCCAACGCCGCGGTCGTGCTGGCGTTCGACACATGGTTGCACGTCCGTATCGACGTCGCCGGCGTCACCGCCCGGCTCTATCTGGACAATGACACGACGCCGGCGCTGACGGTTCCTCGACTCGCAGGCGTCGGTGGCTCATCGGTCGGCGTGTGGACGGGATACTTCGGCCGCGGCGCCTATTTCTCGAACATCCGGTACACGTCCCGACCCCCCGCTCCGCTGGCGCCGGCGCCGCCGCTGCCGCGCGGCACGATCACCGACTGGGACCTGTCGCAGGTGCTCGATGCGTCGCAGCTCACGCCCGGAACGCTTCCCGATCTCGGCGCGCTCCAGTGGGACAGAGTACACCCCGAGGCAGCGGGATTCGTGCTGGTCAATCGATACCGGCGGTCACCCAATGCGGGGATTCCCATCGACCCGGCGACCGGGGCGCCCATGGTGGACAGTGTCATGGGCGGTCGCGTGGCGGGTTCGAAGGTGGTGTTCGCGCGGGCCATCATCCAATCCGACCGCCCGGGCTTGCGACGGATGCTGTTCGGCTACAGCGACGGCGCCGTCGTCTATTGCAATGGTCAGCCGTTGTTCTTCGGAACGAACCCTTCCCGGCTGCGCTCGGCCGACCTGGGCCTGTCCGCGCTCGACAGGGTGGGGAGCGCGCTGTATCTGCCGCTCCAGCAGGGCCGCAACGAGCTGGTGTTCGCGGTCACGGAGTTCACGGGTGGGTGGGCGTTCTGGGCCCGGCTCGACCCCTGAGCGCCCTCAATGCGGCAACGCCAGCATGAGTCCGATCTGTGGGGACCAGTCGTTGGCCTTCGAAAAAAGTCCCACCACGTTGTCGGCTTTCACGAGGAGGAAGTCCCGCAGGCGCCACTGCACCCCGGTCACCAGTTCCCATTCGTCGGGTGCCCCCGTTTCTCCGCCCTCGATGGCGAGATTCAGGCGCCAGGAGGGAGACAGGCGCCGGAGGTATTCGATCGACGATTCTCCGAGGTCGAGGTGCCGGTCGTCCCGGTTCCATTCGACATTGGTCCGGAACGTCATCGTGCCCCACCCAAACCCGCGAACGACCCCGAGGCCCGGCCGGAAGTCCCATTCCTTGTCGCCGATAAAGCGCGTGTTCTTTTGTGAGGGGGCCGTGATCTCCACGAACCCGAAGACCTCCGGGCGGCCGTCGGTCTCCCGCACCACGCGCATGCGGAGATGCCCCTCGAAGTCCGCGAGACCCGACTCCACGGTTCTCGCGGGCAGGGCGGAGGGGTCACTGGGCGATTTGTCGAAGGTCGCGCGAATGCGGCTGGTCTCGACCTCCAGCGCGAGCCAGTCGGTCACCCCGTAGGCCGCGAAGATCTGAACCTCCGTGCTGCGGAAGTGGCCGCGGAAGTCCTGGTCCAGTCCGAGGCCTAGCCGGCTCGGATTGTACTCGCGGTTGTGGTCCCGCGTGACCGCCACAAACGGGAAGAACAGCCACTGGCCACGCTCGATGTAGGTCCCGAACATCGATGCGGGGATCCCCGTGCCCCGGTCTCTCGAGCGGTCGAAGGCGCCAGTCTGAGCCTGGGCCCGCGTGGGCAGACCGGCGATCGTGGCGACGAGCGCGACGATGCCGAATGGCGCGATGCTGGAGCGCGGCTTGCCCATGGAACGGCCTCCTATGGCGCGACGACGGTGGACGTGCGAATCGCGGGGCGTTCGGCGAGGTAGGCGAGGAGCGTCGGGGTGCCAAGCGCGATGAGCACCACCAGCCAGGCGAGCCGTGCCCCCAACGACCAGCCCCGCCGGCCCATATCCCCCCACACCCAGAGCAGCACGACGCCGGCGATGACCAGATGATCGGTGACGACGATCAGCAGGTACCAATCCGAGCGCAGCCGCGCCCACGTTTGTCCGCTGGCGACGCCCAGCGAACCGGCTGCAGCGACCCAGAGCAGCACCCCGACGAGCTCCCAGCCGGCGAAGGCGAGGGCTCCCACCCATAGGAGAATGCGACGCACGCCCAATCATGGGGGTCGTGGCGGAGGGCGGCAAGCTGGGAACCTCTCTACGCGGGGAGCACGAGCGCGGAAACGCGGAAAGTGGCAGGCTCCTTCGGTGCCCAAGCGTCCGTGCTCCGGGCAACGAAGCCGGCGGCCTAGCCGTCACGTGAACGACCGGGGCTGGTTCCCTCCGCTGCAGGTATGGTGGTGATATGATTCGAGCGCCGGCCGGTGTATTTCGATCGGATGAAATCGTCAATGAAACCCACTGGGCGACCAGGCGCCGCCAATGACAGTACTCGAACCCGATCAGGCCCCGAGTCGCATCGCGCTGTTGCGGCGCGGCGTACTGCTCGAAGTCGCGACCGTGAGCTACAACGCGCTCGAAGGGCTCGTGGCGATCTTCGCCGGCCTCGCGGCGGGCTCTGTGGCGCTCACCGGCTTCGGGGTGGACTCGGTCATCGAAGTGGCGAGCGGCGTTGTCCTCTGGTGGCGGCTACGCGCGGAATTAGGCTCTGCGCCGGTGGGGCCCACGGTGGAAGCCCGGGCCGCCCGGGGGGCCGGAGCGCTGCTCCTGGCGTTGGCGGCCTATCTCGTCGTCGAGTCGGGACGTCGATTGATCGTCCGGGACCGGCCCGAACCAAGTGCCGTGGGAATGGTGCTCACCGCGCTGTCGTTGATCGTGATGCCCCTCCTCGCCCGGGCCAAGCTCCGGACGGCGCGGGCGCTCGACAGCGCGGCGCTGCGGGCCGACGCGCATGAGACGATCGTGTGTGCGTGGCTTTCGCTCACGACGCTCGTCGGGCTCGGTCTGAACGCGCTGCTCGGGTGGTGGTGGGCGGATCCGCTCGCCGCCCTCGCGATGCTGCCGCTCATCGTGCGCGAGGGACTGGAAGCGTGGCAGACGCCCCTTAAAACCACCGCCTGAGCCAGTTTTTCTCGAACCAGACCTTGCCGATGTGCCAATGCCAGCCGGGAGCGTGGAGCTTCACTTCCGGCACGGGCTCCGCGTAGAAGTTGCCCTTGCCGTACGCGGCCCTCCCGTCGCCCGTCTCGACGAAGCACGCGCCCAGGCCGTCGAACGCTGCCGGTGCGCCTCGCCCGGTGATGGCCCGCGCGATGTTCCGGGCGACGACCTCCGCCTCGGCGTGAGCGAAGACCCCCGCCTTCGGCAACGGCTTGCCGAGCTTCAGCGGGATGCTGACCACGTCGCCCAGCGCGTACACGTGCTCGAACTTGGTCTCCATCGTGTGCGCGTCTACGGGAACCCAGCCGCTCTCTCCCACGATGCCCGCCTCTCGCACGACCCGCGGCGCGCGGTGGGGCGGCACGTACGCGAGGAGATCGTAGATCACCTCCGCCCCGTTGGTGAAGCGCAGGCGCTGAGCCGACGAGTCAACCTCCTGCACCTGGTGCTCAGGGTGGTAGGTGATTCCCTTGGACTCGACGAGCTGCCGCACTCCCTTGGACACTTCGGGTCCGGCGACTCCCATCGGGCCCGGCTCGGCCGCATAGAGCTCGAGCTGCGTTTGGCCGCGGACCTTCTTGCTGCGGCAATAGTGCTCTAGCAGCATCGCCGCCTCGTACGGAGCCGCCGGGCACTTGTACGCGGGTGCCGCCGTGAGGACGACGAGCCTTCCCCCGGTAAACGCGCCCAGTGCGTCGCGCAGTGCCTCGGCGCCGGCCACCGTGTAGAAATTGTGGCCCCCCGCGGCGAGGCCCGGAATGGTTTCCGGAGCGAGCTCAGCGCCGAGGGCGATCACCAGATAGTCTCCCGATAACTTCTCCCCGCCGACGGTCACCTCGCGGCGGGCGACCTCGATCCGCTCGATTTCCCCCTGCACGACTTCGATGCCTTTGCGTTTGAGCGGCGCGAGCGGCCGTGATATCCGTTCCGCCGTGCGGTTCCCCGTCATGAGCCAGAGCAGGGAAGGAGCGAAGACGAACCGAGGTTCGCGGTCGACGAGGATGACGCGGTGCTCCGTTGGCAGCAAGCGTCGGAGCTCGTGCGCTGCAACGAGTCCACCGACGCCGCCGCCCAACACCAGGATGGTCCGGGATCCGTTCATGGGATTTAGAATACCAGAACTTTGTGGGCCCACTGCGTCCAGTCGGCCAGCTCCTCCAGGGAGCTGCGCCGTGTGCCTTCGAGAAGCTCTGCTTCCGTGATGCCTCGGGCGTCCATGCAGGTGCCGCAAACGCCGATGGCGGCGTGTGTGAGGGTCACCGCTTGGAGCATGCGGTTGACGTTGTAGTAGCCCGGGGGGACGGACTGCCCCGCCTTGGCGCAGGCGGCTGCGTCGCCCATCAAGAAGACGCGCACTTCCTCGCCTTCCCGTTTCGCAAGCGCGCCGGCGAGCCGCAGCGCGTTGTAGCTGCGCTCGGTGCCGTAGGGTGGGTCATTGAGAACGAACAGACTCTTCATCGCATCCGGTCCTCTGGTCTGGACTTCGTGCATCGGGGAGGATCATGCGCCGATCTCCACGGGCAGCCCCGCCGCCCTCCAATCGGGCCACCCTTCATAGGCGCGCCGGGCGCGATACCCATGTTTGCGGAGCACCCGCACCGCGTCGAGCGAATACACGCAGTAGCGCCCGCGGCAATAGGCGATGACCTCCCGGCTCTTCGGAAGCTCGCGTAGGTGACGCTTGAGCTCCGGCACGGGCATTGACAGTGCACCCGGAATGTGTCCCGCATGGTACTCCTCCGCGGGCCGGACGTCGACCACCGTGACGTCATCCTCGCGCATCAGTCGCCGCAATTCCTGGAGCGTCACCGGCTCGAGTGCGTCGTGCCCGTCGAGGTACGACTGCACGACCTGCTGCACGTCGGCGAGCCGGCTGTGGCCGAGCGTCTCGAGTGTTCGCAGGAGACGGAAGACGTCGTCATCAGCCAGGCGGTAAAACACGTATGTACCGTCGCGGCGCGTCTCCACCAGCCGCGCCTGGCGCAGCACGCGCAGATGCGCGCTGGTGTTCTTGACCGGCGTGGCGACGTACTCGGCAAGCGCCTCGACGGTCTTCTCGCCTTGACCGAGCAGGTCGAGCAGCTCGATCCGTTTGGGGCTCGCCAGTGCGTGCCCGATGCGGGCGAACTGCGCGTAGAGCGCGTCCTTGAATTCTCGATGACCAGACATGTGGCTCAGCGGCGTAACGCCTTGGCGGCGAGCACGGTGCCGACGAGGAGAATCGCGGCATCAAGGTAGATCAAGCCA
>JBGQHV010000212.1:0-5076 GCA_041498155.1 Gemmatimonadota bacterium
GACGCGGAGTGCGGAGACTGATGCACAGCGAATCACGGTGGACACGGCGGAAGGTGGCGGCGTGACGCTCCGTGGCACGATCCACTCATGGGCAGAACGCGAAGAAGTGATGCGGGCGGCATGGGCCACGCCGGGCGTCCGAAAGGTTCAGGACGCGCTGACCTACGCGGCGTAGCGCTGCCGCAGAGGACGGGGGTCAATCGCGGCACCATCTTGAGACGGGGGGAGGGCCATGGCTCGAGACAAGGGCAAGAGCAAGGACCATCGCGGCACCAAGAAGGTGTACAAGAAGGGCCCGAACCCCTTGGCTCGGCTCGAGCACTATCACGGCGACCCAGTGCGCCCACACCCACAGGAGGGGTCACACGGGGCCCGGGAATACCTTGGGGACCGCCTTGACGGCGCCCGAGATCTCTATCTGCTCGCCCTGGCGCTGGGTGTACGCGGCGACGGGGCGAGGCTGTTCGGGGCGATGATCCGGGAAGCCCGGATTCACTTCACCAGCGTGATCGAGGAGTGCCGCATCGCCGGCCTCGACACGAGCGCGATCGCCGTGATGCTCGGCGAGAAGAACGAGGAGCTGGTGGACAGTATCAGGCCCGAGATCTGGGGACATTTGGAGGAACTCATCGCCCAGCGAGGACGCGGCCACAACAGGGGGAGTCGCTCAGTGTAGAGGCGGCGTGGAAGTTGAGGAAGGTGTTTCTCGTTTAGGACGCTCGGACGACCTGCGGAGCAGCCGTGACAGTGTGGTTCGTGGATCCGCTGATTGAATCTCGGTCACCTGGGCGGCGGAGGCGAGTGCTCGCTGCCCCAACCGCAACTCCTCCAGCCGGTGCCGAATTCGATACGGGATGTGCACGCGGTTTCTCCTCGGGTGGCTTTCTGATCAACCATGGTATGTTAATTATAGTTCGTACTGCAAGCTAGTGTGGCGATGTACTTGACAAGTATAGTACACTAATATATGGTGCAATAGGTACAACTACCAGCAGTTAAGTGCGATCCATTCCAACACTCACCAACAGCCACAAGGAGTTCGATATGTACACACGCAATGTCTCCCTGCGAAGGGATCCGATGGTGGACTTGCTCTATCAGCTGGAGCACCGGATGGGCCGGATCTCTCCCGAACCGGTCAGCGCATTTGAGTGGTCCGGACCGGAGACCACGACGGCGACCAACTGGCTGCCGCCCGTGGACATCTTCGAGGAGCCCAACGAGATCCGCTTGGTGGCGGAGGTGCCCGGGGTGAAGCCCGAGGACGTGACGATCTCGGTATTGGGCAACCTGCTGACGATCAAAGGCACGAAGGAGCAGGTGCCGGAGGAGAAGGCCGAGAAGGTCCATCGCTATGAGCGGACCTACGGCGCCTTCGAGCGGTCGTTTACGCTGGCCGCCTCGATCGATCCCAACAAGATCAAGGCGACTTACAACCTCGGGCTGCTGACGATCACGCTGCCGAAGGCGGAGACCGCCAAGCCCCATCTGATCAAGGTGGAAGTCACGCCAGAGAAGGCGTTGCGGGCCTAACCTACAAAGGTTGCCACGGCGACTGCCCACAAGAGCGTTGGCGGCAACGAAGGCGGATCGGTGTGTTCAGAGGAGGAGGGCCGTCCGCCCCCCTCCTCATCCGTTGTGATAAGCAGGTTCCAGGTTCGATTCCTGCTTGGCGCATCAAGCATCTCGGTTCAACGCTGCCCGCAGGCTCTCCGTTGGCCGCAAACCCCTGCCACGTGTATCCTCTTGCCCCATGACCACACCATCCCGTAACGGCTGCCACCGCCTCCTATCGCGGTGCAGCAGGCGATCGACTTCGTCGCCGGAACCCGCGGCTGGTCGAACATGGAGGCGTATCGCCTGGTGAGCGTGGCGTGCGACGTGCGCGTCACGGAGCTGGTGGACGGCAACGTCGGCGTTCACGTCATGATCCCCAAAGCGATCCTGGGAGCGAAGCGATGACCTCTGCCATGCGAACCGCCCTGTCCGCGCTGCTGCTGGCCGCGGTATCCCCACGCGCTGACGCGCAAGCGCGCGACACGCTGCTCTCGGCCCTCAAGCTGCCGCTGCGCGCCGGGTTCGCGCCGCTGGTCCCGGCGGCGCCCGGGCACCCCGTGCTGCTGCGTCCCGATCGGGTGTTCGACGCCGCCAGTGAGGCGGCGCATGCGGGATGGGTCGTACTCGTGGACGGAGACAGCATCGCGGCCGTGGGGCCCGCCGACGCCGTGCGCGCCCCGCGCGGAACCGAAACCATCGCGCTCCCGGGACTCACGCTCCTGCCCGGGTTGATCGACGCGCATGCCCACCTGTTCCTCCACTCGTACAACGAGACGTTGTGGAACGATCAGGTACTGAAAGAGCCCACCGGCTATCGCGTGGTGGAGGCGGTGCTGCACGCCCGCAATACGCTGATGCAGGGGTTCACAACGCTGCGCGACCTGGGCACCGAAGGCGCCGGGTTCGAGGATGTCTCCATCAAGCGGGCGATCACGGACGGGCTCATTCCCGGGCCGCGGCTCGAGGTCTCCACACGCGCCATCGTGGCGACGGGGAGCTACGGTCCGGGCCCCCGCGGGTTCCGGCCCGACCTCGACTTGCCGCAGGGCGGACAGCCGGTGAGCGGCGTGCCGCAGGTGCTCGAGGCCGTGCGCGAACAGGCCGCCCGCGGCGCCGACTGGATCAAGGTGTACGCCGACTACGGCCGGGGACCGGGGGGAACGACGGTCCCCACCTTCAACCAGGAGGAGTTGGACGCCCTGGTGACAGAGGCGCATTCGTCGGGCCGGCCCGTGGCCGCGCACGCCACCACGCCCGAAGGGATGCGGCGCGCCACGCTCGCGGGCGTCAACACGATCGAGCACGGGTTCGGCGGCACCGACTCGGTGTTTCACCTGATGGCGCAACACGGTGTGGCCTATCTACCCACCCTGACGGCCGTGGAGGCATACGCGGAGTACTTCGACGGGTATGTGCGGGGCAGCCCCCCGACCGCCAGCATGCGCGAAGCGGCCCAGGCGTTTCAGCTGGCCATGAGGAACGGCGTGACCATCGGCTGCGGCAGTGATGTGGGGGTGTTCACCCACGGGACCAACGCGCGCGAGCTCGAGTGGATGGTGCGGGACGGCATGCGACCGGGGCAGGCGCTACTCGCGGCCACTGCGGTAAACGCCAGGATCCTCGGCCTGGAGCAGGAGATCGGGCGGCTGGTGCCGGGGTTGAAAGCCGACCTGGTGGCCGTGGCCGGGGATCCGACTCAGGATATCGCGGTCGTGAGCCGCGTCCGCTTCGTCATGAAGAACGGCGTGATTTACCGGGCCCCGTGAGCCCCCGCCTCGTGGCGCCTAGCCTCGATGAGATTGCGGACCGAAGGTCGGAACAACACCCGGGGGTGGGGGCAACTGCCCCCGCCCCGGGTATCCTGGCCCTAGGGGAGAGGCCGAGCCCTCCAGGAGGGGACACCGTCGGAGAGCCCCTCGTTGAACGTCAGCTGAGTGACTCCGGTCCCGTCCGCATTCATGACGAAGATTTCCCCGTCGCCGTCCCGCGCGCTCGCGAACGCAATGTGTTTGCCGTCGGGCGACCAGACGGGATCGTCGTCGTCGACTCCATCGTTGTGCGTGAGCTGCCTGACTCTGCTCCCGTCCGAGTTCATGACGAAGATATCGAGGTCGCCCCCGTCGCGGTCGCTGCTGAACACAAACCGCCTGCCGTCGGGCGACCAGCCCGCGCGGTCACCCTCGTCCCTGGCCGTGTTGTGAGTGAGCTGAATGACTCGGGTCCCGTCCACGTTCATCACAAAGATCTCGCCGTCGCGCAGGAATGCGATCCGCCTACCGTCAGGCGACCAGGCGGTCGGGACACTGAGACCGGCGTCGTTGGTGAGCTGGGTTAGCCCGGTCCCGTCAGCGTTCATGACAAAAGCTTCGACGTCAAAGTCCCCAACAACGCGGACGCCAGTGAACAAGATCCGCTTGCCGTTGGGCGACCAAATGGGTGTAAAGAATTCCTGATCGGTATCGTGGGTGAGTTGGGTAACGCCAGTCCCGTTAGCGCGCATGACGAAGATCTCGAAGTCGCCGTCGCGGTTACTACTGAACGCGATCCATTTGCCATCGGGCGACCACACCGGACTGAATTCCTGCGCAGTGTTGTCGGTCAGCTGGATTTCCGCGGATCCGTCCGCGTTCATGGCGAAGATCTCGACGTCGCCGATCTCCCTGTGGAAGACGATGGCGCCCTCAAGGCCGTGTCCCGAGGCGTGGCTGAACTGTGATGCGGTGATCGGTGGGCTGAGCGGCGCCTCGGCTTCACGACATGCGGAGAAGATGCCGCCAATGGCGAGAACGGGGATGAGGCGTGAAACCATTCCGGCTGATAGTCCGGCATGAAATCGGTGGCGCATAGACTCCTCCCAGCTGAAGAAGAACGCCGTGGCCCGAATCGATGCGGGAAAGAGACATGACGGATCTCAAGCCGACGTCAAGCGGACGGGAGGAGACCTACCGCCACCCCACCGACCCCTGCGCCGCGGCGATCAGCGTGGCCGGGTCGTATCCGGTCCCCCCCTTGAACACCAGCTCGACCTTCTCCACGTCCGCGATGTCGCTCGCCGGGTTGCCGTTCACCACCACCAGGTCGGCCGCTTTGCCGGCGGCGATCGTCCCGATGCGGTCGGCGCGTCCCAGATAGGTGGCGCCATTCAAGGTGCCGATGCGAATCGCCTCGAGCGGAGTGAATCCCGCCTCGACCAGCAGCTCGAGCGCCCGATGGTTCGCGAACCCCGCCACGACGCCGCCGTACCCGGTCGGATCGGTGCCGGTGAGGAGCAGGCCGCCGGCCTGCGCGAACGCCCGCTCGAGCCGCATCTCCTTGCGGAGCAGCACGACCCACGTCGTATCGCGCGACGTGGCGATGCGCACCCGCTGGCGCAGGTACTGATCGCGCGCCTCGGGGAGCATGGCATCGAGTGCCGCCGGCGCGGCCGGGGGCCGGCCCGGCGTGAACGTCTCGAACACCGTCAAGGTCGAGGTCAACGCGACGTGCTTCGCGACGAGATAGCGGATCAGCTCCCCCGCC
>JBGQHV010000213.1:0-5062 GCA_041498155.1 Gemmatimonadota bacterium
GGGTGGCGTCACCGCGGCCATCACCGTCGAAGGGCGCGAGCGCTACGAGGTGAACGTGCGCTACCCGCGTGAGCTGCGCGATAACCTCCAGAAGCTCCGCGCGATCGTCGTCCCCACGATGGCCGGGCCGCAGATTCCCCTGGGTGAGGTCGCGACCGTCTCGATCGTGCAGGGTCCGATGGCCGTGAAGACGGACAATGCGTTTCCCGTCACCACCGTGTTCGTGGACATCGCCGGCCAGGACCTAGGCGGCTACGTGCGCAACGCGCAACGCGTGGTCGCGCGCGAGCTGTCGTTGCCGCCCGGCTATCGCCTCACCTGGAGCGGCCAGTTCGAGGCGATGCAGCGGGTGCGCGAGAGGATGAAACTCGTCGTGCCGCTGACGCTCGGGATCATCTTCCTGCTGCTGTATCTCAACTTCCGCAGCGTGCCACATGCGCTCATCGTCATGATCGCGCTCCCGTTCGCGCTGGTGGGCGGCGTCTGGTCCATCTGGGCGCTCGGCTACAACACGAGCGTCGCGGTGTATGTGGGCTTCATTGCGTTGGCGGGAGTCGCCGCGGAAACCGGCGTCGTGATGCTGATTTACCTTGACGAAGCCTACCACCTGGCACGCGCGGAGCAGCGCCCGACGGTGGCGCAGATCAAGGAGGCAGTGCACCACGGCGCGGTGGAGCGGCTGCGGCCCGTGATGATGACGGTCACGGCGATCATCGCCGGGCTCGCCCCGATCCTCTGGGGTGAGGGGACGGGCGCCGACGTGATGAAACGGATCGCCGCTCCCATGGTGGGCGGCATGGTGACCGCGACCGTCCTCACGCTGGCCGTGATCCCCGCGATCTACTACTTGTGGCGCAGGTGGGAGGCCGGGAGGGAGGCCCGCGGCCCATGAGCGCACGGCGAGCGTCAGGGGCGGCTTGCACCGCGGACCATTGCGCTTGCGTCACCGGTGGCGAGCTGGGTGTGGCTGGAGCGGCATCGATCGCTGTTCGTGCGGACACCGACCGCACCGGTACCGTCATCAGCGTAGGAAGGAAACCCACCTCCAGGAAACCCGCGACGCCCCCATGACGGAACACAAGCACCACCATGACCAGCACCGCGACCACGGCGCGTCCATGGTACGCGACATGCTCCGGCGATTCGTCGTCTCGGCCCTCCTTGGTGTCCCGGTCGTGTTGTACTCGCCGCTCGGCACGAGCCTCGCGGGTCGACCGCTCCGGCCACCACTAGGCCTCCCAAACGACACAGTGAGTCTGGTGCTCACCTCGATCGTCGTGTGGTGGGGCGCGTGGCCGTTCCTTTCCCCCGCGGCCCGCTCGCTGCGCCGGGGCGAGCTCACGATGATGACGCTCATCGCCACCGGCGTACTCGTCAGCTACCTGTACTCGGTCGCCGTTTCGCTCGGGCTGACCGGAGAGCCATTCTACGACGCGGCCGTGATGCTGACGGCGTTCAGCCTGCTGGGACACTGGCTGGAGATGCGCTCCCGGGTCGCCACTGGGCGGGCCGTGGAAGCGTTGCTGCGCCTCACGCCGCCCACCGCCCGGCGCGTGCGCGACGGCACCGAGGAAGAGGTCCCGCTCGAGGCGGTGGTGGTGGGCGACCAGCTCGCCGTGCGGCCCGGCGACACGATCCCAGTGGACGGTGTCCTCACGGATGGCTCGAGCTACGTGGACGAGTCGATGCTCACGGGCGAGTCCGTCCCCAGACGAAAGGAGCCTGGTGCGCCGGTCACGGGCGGGACCCGGAACGGCCAGGGGGCGTTTCGCTTCCGGGCCACACGCGTGGGCAGCGACACGGCGCTCGCCAAAATCGTGGCGCTGGTGCGGGACGCGCAGTCGTCCAAGGCCCCGGCCCAGCGGCTCGCCGACCTGGCGGGACGTTATCTCGTGATTGCGGCGCTCACCGCGGGAGTCGTGACGTTCGTCGCTTGGGAAGTCCTGGGAACACACGGGACCGCGTTCGCCCTGTCCGCCGCGGTCGCGGCCATCGTGATCGCCTGTCCCGACGCGCTGGCACTCGCGACGCCCACGGCGATCACTGTCGGGGTCGGCCGCGGGGCGGCCATGGGCGTGCTGTTTCGCAACGCCACGGTGCTCGAGTCGGCGTCCCGAGTGGATACGGTGGTGTTCGACAAGACCGGCACGCTCACCGAAGGCAGGCCGTCCCTGACCGATGTCGTCACCGCTCCGGGCGTCGTCGAGACGGATCTGCTCCGTCTGGCGGCGAGCGCCGACGCCCAGTCGGAGCACCCGCTCGCGGGCGCGATCGTGGCGGCGGCGCGGGCCCGCGGCGTGCCGTTGGAGCCGGCGCGCGGCTTCGCGGCGATCGCGGGTGCGGGAGTTCGCGCCACGATTGGAGACAAGGTCGTGCTGGTGGGCAACGGGACGCTGCTGGAGCGCGAGGGCGTGCCCATCGGGCTCGACGCTCGCGTCGACGATCTGCACCGGTCGGCGAAGACGATCGTGTACGTCGCGTTGGACGGGCGCCTGCTCGGACTCCTGGCCGTGGCGGACCGTATCCGGCCGAGTGCCGCGGATGCCGTCGCCCGGCTGCACGCGCTCGGCATCCGCGTCGTGCTGCTCACGGGAGACAACCGGGCCACGGCGGATGCGGTGGGCCGGACGCTGGGCATCGACGCGGTTCACGCCGAGGTCTTGCCGGGAGACAAGGCCGCCGAGGTGCGAGCGCTCGAGCGGACCGGCGCGCGCGTGGCGATGGTGGGTGACGGCGTCAACGACGCCCCGGCCCTGGCGGCCGCGTCGGTCGGCATCGCAATCGGCGCGGGCACCGATGTCGCCGTCGAAACGGCGGGGATCGTGCTGATGCGGGACGATCCTGCCGACGTCCCGCGGGCCCTGATGCTCGCCCGGAACGTGCGCCGGAAAATCGTGCAGAACCTGTTCTGGGCCGCGATCTACAACCTCGTGGCGATCCCGCTCGCGGCCGGCGCCCTCTATCCCTCGCTCGGCCTGCTCCTGAAGCCGGCATGGGCGGCGCTCGCCATGAGCGCCAGCACCGTGACCGTCACCGTCAACGCGTTGTTGTTGCCCCGTCCCCGCTGAGGGGGGGAGCAGCCGTCAGGCGGCGGCGGGTGCCGGCACCTGGTGCTGCAATCTCCAGGAGAGCCCCAGCGCGACCGCCACGACCACGGCCGCGATCCAGAACGGAACGCCATGCCCGGCCACCTGGTAGACGAACGTCGCCCCGATCGGGCCGATGATGCTCATGATGCCGCGGAACGTCTGCTGCACACCCATGGTGAGGCCCAGCTCGTGTCGATCGGTGCGCTGGCTCACGAGCGAGGTCGTCGCGGGGAACAGGAACGCGGTTCCGGCCGGCACGAGGAGCAGGCACACGACGAACATCGGGAACGCTTTCGGCAGCGGCAGGAGCGTGAGCCCGACCATGATCAACACGGCACCGAACCGGAGCGTGCGCACCTCTCCAAACCGGCCGTTCATCCACCCCACCGGCCCGATGCGCAGCACCACGCCGACGACGCTGAACACGGTGAAGACATATCCCAGGTTCTTCTCGGTGAAGCCGAAGGTGTCGATCAGGTACAGCGACATCACCCCGATCACGACATTCAACGCCAGCATGCCGATCGCGTAAATCCAGATCATCTCCGATACGGGACGCCCGGGATGCCGCACGACCTCCCACAAAGCATGCGCAATCGGGCGAGGCTCCCTGGGGGGCACGACCCGTCCTGACGAGGTGGCGACGTGCTCCTGAGGGACTCGCGACTCCGGCAGCCAGCGCCAGGCGAACACCATGTTGATCAGGACAAGCGCCGCAGCGACGATCCCCGGTGCCGCTGTTCCGAGATGGCTAGCCAGCGCGCCGATGACCGCACCGATACTGACGCCCGCGCTGGTCGCCGCAGAGAGCCAGCCCAGGGCCTTGGCGCGGTCCGCCGGCTCCATCGTGTCGGCGACATAGGCCTGCGCCACTCCGGTCGTCCCACCGCCCATTCCCTGCACCAGCCGACACACGAAGAGCAGCCAGAGGCTACTGGCGAAGCCGAAGATCAGGTAGGCGAACATCGAGCTGCCGAGTCCTACCAGGAGCGCCGGACGACGGCCGTAGCGGTCGGATACCCTGCCCCAGATGGGCGACGACAAGAGCTGGGCGATGGCGAACGAGGAGAAGAGCAGCCCCACCACCCAATCGGCCGCGCCAAAATGACGCGCGTACGGTGTCAGCAGCGGCGCGATGATCATCAGGCCGATCATGTCCACGAAGCACACAGCGATGAGCACCCAGAGCCGCCTCATCGGCGCGCTCCGATCCCCAGCACGACGGCGCTCACCACCATCAGCACGACGCCGAACGCGGCCGCCACGCCCATCTCGTTCACCCGCAGCGCGGCGTTGATCTCCATCGAAATCGGCCGGTTGCGGTAGGTGTAGAGCAGGATCGACGTGACGAAGTCCCCCAACGCACCCACGAAGGCGAGACTCGCGCCGGCGGCGAGCGCCGGCCGGAGCAGCGGCAGCGTCACCCGGCGCAGCGTGCGCCAGGGCCCGGCGCCGAGGCTCGCCGCCGCCTCCTCGAGCGCCGGATCGAGCTGGCGGTATCCGGCCAGGATCGCGCGCCCCGTCACCGGGAGGTTCCGCACGAAATAGGCGAGCGGCAGGATCATGACCGTCCCGACCAGGATCCAGCGCAGCTGCAGCGGCGCCGACACGCTGAACGCGGTCGCGAGCGCCACGGCGAACACCGTGCCGGGCAGCGCCCACGGCAGCGCGAGCAGGCCCTCGATCACCCGCCGCAGCGCGGCGCGGCGCCGCACCACGAGCCAGCCCGCCGCGAGCGACAGCGCGACCGCCGCCGCGGTGCTCGCCGTCGCCATCCAGAGCGAGTTCACCAGCGGCTCGAGCCGCTCGGGCTCGGCGAACAGGCGCCCATAGTTCACCAAGCCTAAGACCGGCGGCAGCGTTTCGGTCGTCCAGGTTGCGTATGGAACGAGGGAGACGAGGATCAGGGTGGCATGCGGCAGGAGCAGCAGCACCGCGAAACCCCAGCCGGCGAGGGTCGTCCCCAGCCGGAC
>JBGQHV010000214.1:0-5025 GCA_041498155.1 Gemmatimonadota bacterium
GACGTGGGGGTGGTCCGCTTCCGGGTGCGCGACGCGCAGATCACCCCCGAACGGCTCGGCCCGGGCGACTCCATCGCGGGATTCGCGACGCAGCGGGTCCGCCTCACCGAAGAGTTCACCGTGGAGGTCAGCGCGTTCGGGATGCGCGGGGACGCGGTCCACATGCGCGTGATCACCGACTACTGGCTGAGTGCCCGGCCGCTGCTGATGCACAATCCGTTGATCGAGATGCTCTCCCGGCTCGGCACAGTGCTGGGTCAATCCGACCCGGTGTTCGTGCGACGCCAGGTGGCCGCTCGCGAGGGGTTGATTGCCGGCACACCGCTGAAGGTCGTCGTCACCGCGTGGTCGCGGGATCGGGATGAGCACGACGACCGCCCCAGCGTGACGACCATCGAGATCGGCGACCTCACCCGCACGACTGTGGATCCCGAGATCTTCCGCATTCCCCCGGGGCTGCGGCGGCGTGACGGCGAATTCTCCTGGCGCTTCTGATCGGGGGGCGGGGGTGATTAGGATTGGGCCGTGGATGCGGCCCTCGTCACCTACCCCAAACTCCCGGACCTGAATCCCGACGACCACCCGTTGCGCGACGCGCTGCAGGGACTCGGCGCGCGCGTCCATGCGGTATCCTGGGACGACCCGGCCGTCGACTGGTCGCGCTTCGACACGGTCGTACTGCGCTCCTGCTGGGACTACCACCTGCGGTTCGCGGAATTCCGCCGCTGGCTCGACCGGCTCGAGGCCGGCGGCGTGCGGCTCTGGAACCCGCCGGGTGTGGTCCGCTGGAATTACGACAAGACCTATCTGCGCGATCTGGCCGGCGACGGCGTCCCGGTCCCCGGCACGGAATGGCTCGCGCCCGGCGACGCCCCGGATCTCGTCCGGCTGCTCGGTGAGCGCGGATGGGACCGGGCGGTGGTGAAGCCGCAGGTCTCAGCCTCGGCCCATGAGACCTGGCTCACCGACCGCCACCGCGGCCCGGCTGACCAGCCCCGGTTGGCGCGTCTGCTGGAGGCCGGGGGGGTGCTGGTGCAGGAATTCGTGCCCGAGGTGATGACGGCGGGGGAGCTGTCACTCGTCTACATCGCGGGCGAGTTCAGCCATGCGGTCCGCAAGCGCGCGGGGGCGGAGGAGTTCCGCGTCCAGGAGCGGTTCGGCGGGTGGGCGGAGCCCGCCACGGCCGGGGCGGCGGCGCTCGACGCGGGGAGCCGGGCGCTGGCCCGGGTGCCCGGGCCGTGGCTCTATGCTCGCGTGGATGGTGTGGAGCGGATGGGGACGTTCCTCGTGATGGAGCTCGAGATGTTCGAGCCGCAGCTGTTTCTCGAATTCGCGCCGCCGGCCGCCCGGCGCCTGGCCGAGGCGATCATCGCTCGGTCTTGACGGGGAGCCCGCAGGGGCGGATATAGGGACCTGCGTTGGCTCACTTACCCCCGAGGGAGGTGGCGGCATGGAGCAGCGGATCGGCTTCGGGAAGCGGCTGGGAGCCCTGGTGCTGGACTGCATCATCGTCTGGATCCTGGCGTGGGTTGGAGCGGGCACCATCGGCGGGATGCTGGGGGGAGCGGCGGCCACGGCGGCGGTTGGCGGCATGGCGGCCGGAGACTCCACCGCGGCGGCGATGGCGGTGGTCGGCGGGTTCCTCGGTACGATCTTCGCGATGGTGCTCGCCTTCGTCGTCATCGGCGCCGTCTACTTCTTGATCGAGGGCTTCACCGGCTACACGCTGGGCAAGCTGATCCTGGGCATTCGCATCGCGAACGCGGACGGCACGGCGGCGAGTGTGCCGACGCTGTTGGGCCGCTACCTGGTCAAGAACTGCAACTACGTGTTGTCGCTGGCGGGTTTCCTCACAGGGATGCACGTGCTGGTCACCCTCGGCCGGCTGGGCGGGCTCATCATCTTCGTGGGCTGCTTCTTCACCCTCGGGGCGGCCAAGCAGGCGTTCCACGACATGCTGATGAAGACGGCGGTTTACCCCAAGGGAGTCATCAAAGCAGCCTGACGCGCAGGGGTTGTGGGGAAGTGGGGTTGTGGGCCCACATCCCCACCTCCCCACTTCCCTCGCTCATCTCCGCGCCAGTCCCAGCCCGAACTGAAACAGCGCCAGACTCGCGTTGTCGAGAAACGGATTGCCATTGAACTTGATCTCGGCGCCGGTCGAGGCGAACAGCATGTTGACGTACGGAATGAAAGAGAAGTGCGCGCCGACGGGCAGCTCCCATCCGGCGCCGATTTGCGGACCCAGCGCCGAGGATGTCAGGCGGTCGGTGCCGTCGTCGATGCGGTAGGTGACCATCCCCAGTCCGCCCTTCAGATAGTACAAATAGCGGTGCGAGGGATACCAGTACGTGACGACGCTGTAGGCCAGCATCAGCTCGTCCCCCGGCCGGCCCTGGTCGGTGTTGGAGTTACGCAACCAGCCTTCGATCTCACCGCCCAGGAGCACCTGATTGGAAATCCGTCCGCCGGCGTGTGCATAGGCCGACAGGCTGTGTCCGCGATTGGCGCCGCAGATGCGGCAGTTGACGCGGGCCCAGCCGAGCCCGAGTCCGCCGCCCAGCCACAATCCGGGGCGGCTGGCCTGGCGTTGCGCGGGGAGCGGTCCGGCGCCGAGCGCCAGGAATGCTGCGAGGATGAACGAAGTTGTCGTCGTGCGCATGCTACATGAGTACGATGTCGGCGCGGACAATTCAACACCCGGCGTGTTGCCCGGGACCGCGTGACCTCGGTCACGGACTGAGCCCGTGATCGAGTCGTATCTCCCAGGAGGAATTCCGGCAGCACCCGAACCGAGGCCTTGGATCATGTCATTCGTACTGCGCCGTCTCGTGCGGGTGCTCCGCGCCGGCACGCCGGTGGCTATCGTGGCCGGCCTTGCCTGCAGCACCGATTCGCTCGTCCCGCAGCAGCCGAAGGGGTTCAGCGCCGCCTACGGCTTGTGGACACCGGGTCCCGGCGACACGTGTACCAAGGAAATCCACGATCAGTATTCGGTGGTGGGGCCCGACGGCCTGCTCTACCCGACCTGGCATCCACCGGTCGATCCCGCTACCGGGTGCAGCTTCGGGCACGAGCACGGCCGCGATCCGCGCGGCTCGAACCTCTACAAGGACGTCGGCCCGATCCCGTTCGGCTACGCCAACCAACAGCTCGACGTGTACGACCCGGCGAATCCGCGCCACGAAGATCACTTCGGGCACAAGGTCGAGTGGGCGAACGACATCCACCTGCATTTCAACAGCGACGCCGCCGACCAGCTGTTCGACATCACCTGCGACGTGCTCGTGAAGATGCACCAGGGCACCCACTCCAAGGACGCCTTCACGAACAACCTGCACGAGCTGGCCTACCACATCAAATGCTCCGACGGCACCGAGCTGCACGTCACGGAGCTGATCGCGATCGGCACGCCGGGGGAGTTCGTGCGCAGCTGCAACGGCGACTCCGACGTCGTAGTGGGGACGGCGGCGCCCGCGAATTCGCCGGACGGCGGCGGACGGCGGATCATACCCGACCGCGTGTGCGCGAACCAGCTGCTGGTGCCGGCGGGACAGACGTCGAACTGGGACCTGCTGCACGAGAGCTGGCAGACCTCGAACTCCGTCGAAGAGGAGGGCGGACACGGGCTGGCGTTCTTCAACCCGTACTTCCAGGTCTTCCTGCCCAGCCGCTTCTACGATCCCTCCGCGGCCAACATCACGGGCCGGCCGATCGACGTGTGTTACTGGGTGGGCCCCAACGGCGAGCGCGCCCGCGGCGGGCCGTGCCAGGCGTCGACCAACAACGGCGTGGACACGGGCGTCGGGTTCAACAATCCGCGCTCGGAGTTCAACGGCGCCCATCGCGTGGTGGACATCAACTCGACCGTCATCAGCAACCGCGGCGGCCCCAAGGTCTGGTACACGGACCCGTTCGGCCGCCACGGCCGCACCGCGCCCTTCCCGGGGTCGATCCGGCAGGTGATCGCCCAGATCGACAACGACTTGAACAACATCTTCCCGTCGGGACCTGGCATCGGCCAAGGCCGGCCGTATTCGGGGCAAGGGGTACACTCGCCGAATTGACGTCCGCCTCAGTGGTGCGTGGTAGCGAGCGGTGTGGACCGTCCCTCCGGCTCGCCCGCTCCTACCACGTACCACGTTGTAGCGGCAATACGCTGAATGATCAGTGCGGCGCGGGGCGGGGCGACGTATCCAGAATCACGATCTTCTGCCAGATCTTGTTCGCGAGCCCACCCGTCAACGCCTGGACGTCGTTGACCGCGGCGAGCACGGCGGGATCGTCGAGTCGCTGCACGTAGAGCACCGCCAGCTTGCTCGTCAACGACAGCATCTCGCTGCAATAATCCAGATAGCGGGCCAGCTCGAAACGGGTCATCGGCCGGTCCGGGGACGACGACGTCCCGGGGCCCAGGCCGAGGACCTGCTCGGGGTCCTTCGTCAGTTGGTGCATGTCCACGACATGCGCAATACTGCGCAGCTCGTGGATGCCGCGCAGCGCCGCGCGTCGCTTGATCCGTGTTTCGATGGTGGCGAGGAACCAGATCGCGACGCCCACGAACACGAGGTCGTTCACCGTGGCTTCGAGGGCCTGCATCAGGGACCCGAGGTTCTCGATGCGCCCGGTGACCCGCAGCGATGCGGTGGCCCCCAGCAGCACGACGATCAGCAGCAGCGCGATCAAGGTGACGGCGAGCACGCGCACCGGGGGATAGGGCCGGTTGACGAACGCCGCACGCCGCTGTGTGTCGCGCCCGATCGCGAGCAGCTCGGCGGCGACGTTGTTGAGTCCCGCATCGGGAAAGCGCTCGCGGACGCGCCGGCCCAGGCGCTCCAGCGTCTCGAGAATCTTGTCGGCGTCGAGGACACGCAGCATAGCGAGAGTGTGCGGCCGCGCGCCGTCGATCGCAAGCGCCGGACCTCGCTTGACCCCGGGCGCACCGGTTTCTAGCTTATCCAGCCCGCCCTGGTGGTGAAACTGGTAGACACGCTGTCTTGAGGGGGCAGTGCCGCAAGGCGTCCC
>JBGQHV010000215.1:0-4996 GCA_041498155.1 Gemmatimonadota bacterium
CACAACGCCGCGTCGGTGCCCAGGGCCAGCCATCCGCGTTGATTGGGATCCTCGCGCACCACCCGGGCCGATGCATCGGCCGGCAGTCCCGCCGAGATGCCGGTCCAGGTCTTTCCGTAATCGGCCGTATTGTAGACGTAGGGCCGATTGTCGTCGAACTCGTGCCGATCCACGGCCAGATACGCCGTGCCCGCATCGAAGGGCGACACGCCGACCTGGTAAACGCGCCCTTCCGCGTCGGCAGGCAGGCCGGGGAAATGTCCGGCCACGTTGGCCCACGTCTTCCCGCCGTCCCGCGTCACCTGGGCGAGCCCGTCATCGGTGCCGACCCAGAGCACATTCGTGTCGGTCGGGGCGACGTTGACGGTCAAGATCGTGTTGTAGGTCTCTGCCCCGGAGATGTCGAAGTTGATCGGGCCGCCGCTGGTCTGCTGCTTCGTCTTGTCATTGCGGGTGAGGTCGGGGCTGACGGCCGTCCAGTGCTGTCCCCCGTCGGTCGTCTTCAACACGACGTTGGCGCCGAGATAGACCTCGTTGGCGTCGCCGCGCGACACCTCGATGGGGGTGGTCCAATTGAAGCGGTAGCGCAGCTCCGCCGCCGCCCGATCGTCCACGCCCGGGACGTAGGGACGGATCGCCCGGTTCAGCCCGGTTCGCATGTCGAGGCGTTGGATGCTGCCGTTCTGGGATTCCGCGTACACGATGGTCGAATCGCTCGGCGCCGGCACGGCGTACTCGCCGTCTCCGCCGGTGACCGTGAACCACTCCGACCCGTTCAGTCCGCCGGCGCCCGCGCCGGTCGAGGCGCCGCACCAGGCGTTGTTGTCCTGCAGCCCGCCGCACAGGTTGTAGGGGACGTTATTGTCCGCGGCGACCATGTAGAACTGGCCGATCGGCAGGTTGTTGAACCAGCGCCAGCTCTTTCCTGCGTTCTCCGTCGCATACGCCCCGCCGTCGTTTCCCTGGATCATGCGCGCGGGATTCTGCGGGTCGATCCAGAGCGCGTGGTGATCCACGTGCACCCCGCGATCGATCAGGTGGGAGGTCTTCCCGCCGTCATCGGATTGCAGCAGCTGATAGGAGGAAAAGAAGATCTTGTTGTCGTCGATTGGCGACACGTGCATCAGCGAGAAGTAGAACCCCCGGGCGCTGAGCGCATGGTTGTCCGACACGCCGCGCCAGTGATCTCCCAGATCGCGGGAGTCCCACAGCAGCCCCTGCTTCGCCTCGACGAGCGCGTAAATGTGCGACGGATTGGTGGGTCCCACGCCGAGGGCGATCCGGCCCCACGGTCCGGGCGGCAGTCCCTCGGCGAGCCGCTCCCAGGTGGTCCCGCCGTCGGTCGAGCGATAGACGCCGCTGCCGCCGCCGCCCGAGACCATCCCCCACGGGTGACGCACCATCTGCCACATGCCGGCGAACAACACGCGGGGATTGCCCGGCACCATCACCAGGTCCGAGGCGCCGGTCGTGTCGTTGACGTACAGCACCTTCTGCCACGTCTTGCCGCCGTCACTCGTCCGGAACACGCCGCGATCGGGGTTCGGCGTCCAGGCGTGGCCGATGGCGGCCACGAACACGACGTCGGGGTTCGCAGGATCGACGATGATGCGGGCGATCTGGCCCGCGTCCCCCAGTCCCATGACCTTCCACGACTTGCCCGCATCGGGCGAGAAGAACACGCCGCGGCCGTTGATGACGTCGTTGCGGATGTTCCCTTCCCCGGTCCCCACCCAGACGAGATTCGGGTTGGACGGGGCCAGCGCGATCGCCCCGATCGACGCCGTGGGCTGGTCGGCGAAGATCGCATCCCACGAATCGCCCCCATCGGTCGTCTTCCACACCCCGCCGCCCGCGGCGCCGACGTAGTAGACCTGCGGCTGCCCGGGAATCCCGGCAACGGCGGCGACGCGACCGCCCGCGATCGATGGTCCGATGTTGCGAAAGCGAATGTTGTTGAGCGTATCCGCCACCGGCGGGGCCGCGGGGGCCGCGGGGGCCGCGGTCGTCCGCCCGCGCCGCTGCGCGGTGGCCGGGACGGTGATGAGCGCCAGAGCGAGCAGCAGACGCACGGTCACGGGGTTCACTCCTCTCAGGGACGGCGGGCGAGCTGCAGCAGTCGCTTCCATTGAGCGGCCGTCGCAGGCACCACGGAGAGACGCGGCATTCTCACAAGCGCGAGATCCTGGAACAGCGGGTCGGACTTGATGACGGATAGCGGGACAGGCGCCGGCACGCGGTCGCCTGCGCGGAGATCCACCACGACCAGCTTCGGGTCCTTCTGCTTCGGATCGGGGTAGGCGGGCTTGGTCACCCGGGCCGTGCCCACCACGGCTTTCTCGTCGCCCGTGTGATAGATCAGCACCTCGTCCCCTGACTGCATCGCCCGCAGGTGCTTCAACGCGAGCGGGTTCTTGACGCCGTCCCACACCGCCGTCTTCTGCCGCAGCAGATCGTCGATGCTGTAGGTGGATGGCTCGGTCTTGAGAATCCAGTATTGCATCATCAGGCCTTTCCCGTGAGCCCGCTGACCCACGCGACCAGCGTGTCGCACAGCTCCCCCATCACGTCGTCCGCGCTCCGGCCCGCGCTCTTCGGCACATTGAACGAATGGTCTCCGCTCTTCACGAGATGCAGCGTCGCGCGCCTGCCGAGCGTCCGCACCACCTGCCGGAGCAGGATCAGCTCGGCGAACTCGTCCCGATCGCCCTGCAGAAACAGCATCGGGACCTCCACCGCGGCAAGGTGGTCGGCGCGCGTCGTGGCCGGCTTGCCGGGGGGATGCAGCGGAAACCCGACGAACGCCAGGCCCCGCACCCCGGGCAGCGGCGCCGCCGACTGCGCGGTGGAGGTCATCCTGCCTCCGAACGACTTCCCACCCGCGACGAGCGGCAGGTCCGGCGCCTCCCGCGCGGCGGCCGCGACCGCCGCCCGAACCGTGGTCACCGCCACGGCCGGCAGATCCGGCCGTCGCTGCTTGCGCTCCATATACGGGAACTGGTAGCGCAACGTTGCCCCGCCGAGGCGGGCGAGGCCCTGGGCGAGACGCTCCAGAAACGGGTGGCGCATCCCCGCCCCGGCGCCGTGTGCCAGGACGTAGAGGAATCGGGCATCGGGCGGGCGCACGAGGAGGGCGGACACGTCGCCACTGGTCTCGGAGACGGTGAAGCGGAGCTCGTGCAGCTGCGCCATCAGCTGTCACCCGGCGGGACTTCGTCGAGACGGCTGTGGAGCCGGGACAGCGCCGCCATGAGGTCCGGCTGCTGATCGAGCAGCGACCAGAGCGGGTCCTCCTTGAGCCGTTTCATCCGTTGCGGCACGGTCCGGATGGTGAACGCCCGGATGTCGAGCTTCGGGGTCACTTCGCGCCAGGAGATCGGCGTGGAGACCGGCGCGCCTCGCAGCGGGCGTGCGCTGAACGGTGCCACCAGCAGGCGTCCGTGCCCGTTCTGCACGTAGTCGAGGTACACCTTCCCGCCGCGCTTCTGCACCTGGCGGGTCACGGTGGCGATGTCGGGGAGCCGAGCCGCGATGACCCGGGCCAGAAGGCCGCCCAGGGTGCGGGATTGCTCGTAGGTGCACTGGCGGCCCAGGGGAATCAGCACGTGGAGTCCGGTGGATCCGCTGGTCTTGATCCCGGTGGGAAGGCCGATGTCGTCGCACAGCGCCTTCACTTCCTTGGCGACGGTGACCACGTCGGTGAACGGGGCGTCCTTCGGATCGAGATCGAGGATGCACCAGTCGGGGGTCTCGAGGGTGGCGACGCGGGACGACCACACGTGCAACAGGATCGCGGCCATGTTCGCGATGTAGAGCAGCGAGGACTCGTTGTCGCACACGAAGTAGTCGAGCTCGCGCTGGGAGTCCTCGCTCCAGATCGTGACGGTGCGGACGAACGCCTGCGCGTACTCCGGGGCGTCCTTCTGGAAGAAGGACTTCCCGTTGATCCCATCGGGAAACCGCGTGAGCACGAGCGGCCGGTCGGCGAGATACGGCAGCATCCAGCGCGAGATGGCGCGGTAGTACTCGATCAGGTCGCCCTTGGTGTAGCCCTCCTCCGGCCAGAAGACTTTCCCCAGGTTCGAGAACTGAACGGCGTGGGATGTTGGTTGTGGGTCGCTGCGCTGCGCCGCAGGCACCGGTTCGCCACCTCCAACATCCAACACCCCACGCTTCTCTACCACGCATTCCTCCGCCTTCTTGTCATCCCGGAATCTCAGAAACACCGGCTGACGCAGCAGGCCGTCGCCGGTGATCTCTTTGTAGCGCACTTCCGCCACGAGCTCCGGAGCGACCCAGCGACTCTCCTTTTCCGCGGGCACCGGGCCCTCGAATGCCGGGCGCGGGATCGCGAGCTGCTCGAGACGGCCGGCCACCTCCGTGAGCTGCTGCGTGGTGAACCCGCTGCCGGCCCGGCCGATGTACACCAGCTTGCCGTCGCGATAGGCCCCGAGCTGCAGCGCGCCGAACCCGCCGCGCGACCCGCGAGGCTCGGTGAAACCCACTACCACGAAGTCCCCCGTCTTGTCGGCGCGCACCTTGAGCCATTGGTCCGATCGCCCGCTCTTGTAGGGCGCGTCCGCCTTCTTGGCCACGATCCCTTCGAGCCCCATGCCCACCGCCTGGTCGTACAGCGCTTCGCCGTTCGTTTCGAAATGCTCGGAGTAGCGCAGCGGCCCGGCTTCTGGCAGCACCTTCCGCAGCAGCGCCTTGCGCTTCACGAGCGGCAGCGCCCGCAGATCGAATCCCTCGAGCGCCATGAGGTCGAAGAGGTACAGCGTCCCCGGCGTCTCGACCGCGGCGTGGCGGATCTCGGGTGCGCGCGCGACGCGGGCGCGATTCTGGAGTCGCTGAAAGCTGGGACGGCCCGCGTCATCCAGGATCACGAGCTCCCCATCCATGACGAGGCTCGCATAGGGCAGCGCGCCGAGCGCGCGGATCAGCTCGGGGAACGCCGCGCTGTAGTCGTTGCCGTTGCGGGTGATGAGCCGGGCGG
>JBGQHV010000216.1:0-4995 GCA_041498155.1 Gemmatimonadota bacterium
CGGCGCCAGGTGGTGTTGGGCAAGTTCCTCGCGGCCTTTTCCGCGTGGCCGGTGGCTTTGCTGGTCGCTGTCCCGTATTGGGTGGTGCTGGCCAAAGGCGATCCGGTGCTCGGCCAGGGACTGCGCTGGGGAATCCCGGTGGGCACCGTGCTGGCCCTGGCGATGACGAGCCTGGGGATCCTCGTCAGCCTGTGGTGCGACTCGAACAAGACCAGCATGCTCGTCAATCTGTGCCTGTTTCTGCTCGTCCTGCTGCCGACGGAGCTGTCGCGACCCGGGATCGTCCAGTCGGCCATGGAGGCGAGGAAGACGTTTCTGTATTCGATGGTCAATCCTTGGGCCGCTGGCTCGAGCTTTCTCGTCAAGACCCTCGCCTCCCAGACCCCACTGGCTGAGGTGTGGTACTTGCCGCTGCTCTGCGCCGCGTTCGCCATCGTAGCGCTGATCCTGCTGTTCGGCGTCGCCGGCCCGCGTCTCCGTCTGGAAGCCGGCACGGCCAGAAAACTGCGGCGCCTCTGGGCACACTGGCGGAACGCCATCAGCGCGCCGGGTCCACGGCCGGCGAGAACGCGCGAGCCGTCCGGCGGCGCGGCGGACATCCTGCCCGGGGCCGCTCCCACCCATCGTGCGCCGCGGCCGATCGAGCGACAGCCGTTGCCGGCGACGCCGGCGGCGTCCACGTGGTGGGTCGTGTTCAAGAAAGAGCTGGGCGACCTCTGGATCGGCGGCAAAGCGCTCCACCTCACGGTCGCGTACACCGTCGTGCTTGGCATTTACACGTATGTCACGGCGCGCGACAGCACCTTGAGCCTGATCCCGCCGAAGGAAATGGTCTACGAGCTGACCAAGGCGGCGATGGTCGCCAGCGTCTTCGTGAGCCTGATCATCGGGGCCGACAGCCTGAGCGGCGAGCGGGAGCGCTCCACGCTCGAGGCGCTGCTGCTCACGCCGACCAGCCGGCGCGAGATCGTCGTGGGGAAGTTCCTGGCGGCGGCCTCGCCGGGGCCGGTGGCTCTGGCCATCACGATTCCCTACATGCGCGTCCTGTCCCAGGGCGACGATGTCCTCGGTCCTGCGGTGCTGTGGGGCCTGGGGTTGGGGTGCGTCCTGACGTTCGCCTTCACGGCGTTATCGATGTTCGTGGGCTTCTGGTGCAACTCCAACAAGACGAGCCTGTTCGTCAGTCTGTGCCTGTATGTGGTGTTTCTCCTCCCCACCCAACTCACTGGGCATGCCCAGGGCGGAACTATGGGACTCCTTTTCCAATCGGTGAATCCGCTGGCGGCGCCGCGCTTCTTCCTCGCCAGCCTCCTGGTCAACAACTGGACGTTCGACAGAGCCTGGTCCTGGCTGCTGTCCCCCGTAGGGTTTGCCCTGCTCACGTTCGTGCTGCTGTTCTGGTATGCCGGTCCCGCCCTGCGCCTCGAGGCGGGCAAGGCGCGCCGGCTGCGGTGGTCCGGCGTCCAGACCGCGATGTGGATCGCGTGCGCCCTGGCATTCGCGGCCGCCCCCCTCATGGCCCTGCGCCAGCAGCCGACGCAAGTGGCGCCGTCCGTGAGCGCGCTGAGCATGACGATCGATGCCGAGAACAAAAGCGTCCGCGCGGGAACGCCGGTCGAATACCACACCGTGGTGACCAACAACGGGACCGCGGCGTCGGCGCCGATGATCGTGGCGATGAACATCGTGAATCTGAGCAAGACCGGCGATGTCGTGGATCCGGAAGACTGGTCGCCGCAGCGGACCCAGTACGTGGACCCGATCCCGGCCGGCCAATCGACCACGCTCGCATGGCGGATCAACGCGATCCTCGATGGCAACTATATGGTCTACATGGTGGCCATCCCGGCGCCCGCCGGCCCGGAGGCCACCAGCCATCCGGTGGCGAGCCCGGGTATCCACCTGATGGTGTCGAAGTACACCAGGCTCAATCCCGGAGGCGTGCTCCCCTATGCCATCGGGGGACCGGTGGTGCTGGGGCTCATCATCTTCTTCGTCTTCAAGCGCCGGCACCGGGAGATCGACGCCGGTGGGGCGTCGTGACGTTGCGGCGCGGACTGAACGCGACCATCAACTGGTGAGGATCGTCATGCAACGGCGACTGCAATTGCTCGTGGGGGCGGGACTCGGCTGGTGCCTGCTCGGTCTCACCCGGGGTGCCGACCCGACACAGGGGCCGCCCGACGTCATTGTGTACGCCTCCGACCTGACCGACCACGCCCTGTCGGAGTTCGACTTCTGGAACGACCCGGCTTCGCCCGGAGGTCGGATGATCGGGACGCCCAACACCGGCGGGGACCTCGATCCTCCACCGGAGGACGACCCGCACGTGACGTTCACCGTGCGCGTGCACGGCGGCCTCCCATACCGCTGTTGGATTCACATGAAGGTGGGATCCCCCAAGGGCAACGCGAAAGCGAACATGTTCTGGGTGCAGGTGACCGGAGCCGTCGATCAGCAGAACCAGGACGCCTTGAAGCCGGGAACCGACAGTTATCTGACGGCGCAGGGACCGGCGGAGCAGGGGTGGCGGTGGGTGGGGTGCGACCAGACGCCTCCCCATTCGACCGAGTCGGTGATTCGGTTCCGGACCGCCGGCGAAGTCACGGTGCGTCTGCAGGCCGGGATGGAAGGTGTCGGGTTCGACCAGTTCCTGTTGAGCCCGTCCCGTTTCTTGAGCCAGCCGCCCACGGAGGCGGTCGTGAGGAAACCGTAATGGCGACGTTCAAGCAGTGGCTCAACGCCGACGCGCCCGCGACGTGGGCGGAGGTCGGCACCCGGGTCGTGACGACCGGCGTGGTCGCGTTCGTGGTGCTGCAGGCCAAGGAGTACTTCGATGCCGGCCGGTTCGATACCCCGGCCACGGCGGTCGACGCGTCGCTGGTCGCCGCGGGCGTCTTGCTCTTCAGCGCGCTTCACCGGAAGCTGAAGTCCTAGGGTCAGAGAGTATTTGGAACTCGTCACGCTCGGAGGTTGTCGTGCCAAGTCGAATGGTGATCGCCGTGCTCGCCCTGCTCTTCGCGGCCGGGACCGAATCCGCGGCGGCCCAGCGATCCGACAGTCTCCCGCCGGCCATCGCGGCCGCGTTTCGCCAGGCCTATCCGGCCGCCAGAATCTTGAACGTGAGCCGCGAACGTCGCGATGGAAAGGTCGTGTACGAAATCGAAAGCCAGGACGGCCCCGCGCGGCGCGATCTGATCTACGATCTGCAAGGACAGACGCTGGAAATCGAAGACGTCATTCCCGCCGACTCGGTACCCGCGGCGGTGCGCGCTGGGCTCGAGCGGGACATGAAGGGCGCGACGCTCGTCGGCGCCGAGCGGGTCACGACCGGGACGGTCGTCGTCTACGAGGTCCAGGCGCGCCGCAACGGGCGCACCCGCTACCTGACGTACGACCCGGACGGCGTTCGCAAGGAATAGCCCGTCAATGGCAGCGGGCGCTGCCGGAATCGCTGAACGTCTTGCCGGCGACCGGAATGAACTGCCAGCGGTAGCCGTCCGCTGAGAGCGTGAGTTTCAGCACGCCCCAGGTATCGCCGTTGCGGACCTCGCTGTTCGCGATCGGCGCTCCGAGGGGGTGGAGGTCCGCGCCTCCCGTACCGACGACGAACTCCCGGATCCCGCGCCCGGGATCCGCCTGTCCCTGTGGACTCTGCGGCGCGAAGCGCTCGTAGTCGTGATCGTGGCCCGACACCACGACATCCGCCCCGAAATCGGCGAGCGCCTGCCACAGCGGCGCGGTCCGGGGCTGGCTGCCGTGCTCGGTGCCGGAGCTGAATCGCGGGTGGTGCCAGTAGGCGAGCACGCAGCGCGCCCTCGTCGCCGCGAGGTCGGCGCGCAGCCATTGCTCCTGCGCTGATCCTCGCTTCATCTTGACGTTGCTGTTCAGCGCGATGATGTGCCAGGCGCCGAGGTCGTAGCTGTAGTATCCGCGCCCGGCCTCGCCCGCCCGCGTCCCGAAATACGCGAAGTAGGACGCGCCGCCGTCGCTGCGGTCGTCGTGATTGCCAAGCGCGGGGCGGGTCCGCTGCTTGTGCCGGCCCCAGCTGGGCGCGTAGCAGTGCGCGAACTGGGACGCGCTCCCGTCCGTGTACGCGTTGTCACCCACCGTGAATACCGTCCCGACGACGCTGTCGAGCAACGCCGCCGTTTGTTCGTCTCCATTTGAGCCGCAATCGGCGATGTCGCCTGCGCCGACCAGCACCGCGGGGGGAACCTGCGCGGTGTCTCGTGCCTGGAAGCTGGCCGCCATCTGCGCCACCACCATGAGGACGTTCATGGTGTCGCTGGTGCAGCAGGTTTCGTACCAATCTCACGCTCGATCGTCGCCGCCAGCCGCTGGAACTCGGCCGGACCCCCGAAGCCGAAATACCGCTCGACCACCCGCCCGCTCCGGTCGAGCAAGACGGAGTAGGGGAGCCCCCGATAGTGATACTGCTGCTTCATCCGGCCCCCGCCTACGAGCACCGCAAACGGCGGATGAAATTCCCGCACGAAGCCGAGCATCTTGCCGTGATCCACGTCGTCGGAAATCGCCGCGATCTCGAAGTCCTTGCGGTCGAACCGGTCGTACAGCGCGATCATGTGGGGGAACTCTTCGCGACACGGATCGCACCACGATGCCCAGAAATCCACCAGCGTCACCTTGCCGGCGAAGCGGGCCAGGGTGACGGTGTCGCCCAGGGTGTCGGGGAGCGCGAACCCGGGCGCGAACGGCTCCCGCCCGCCGGCCCCGGCCCCGCGGGCGAGCGCCACCGCGTCGAAGGTCACCAGGCCTCCACGCGCGTCCACGGCGACCGCGGTCTCGGTGGGCCCGAGCCGGCGGGTCATCAGGATGGCACCGGTCGCGGTATCGAGGACGTCCACGCGCAACTGGGTCGCGGCGGAGTCTTCGGCGCCGAGCGCGTACAGCCGTCCGTCGGGCCCGAGCGCCAGCGCCACGTTGACGAGCGCGTCGTCCAACCGCAGCTCGCGGCCCTGGGCGGGGAGATAC
>JBGQHV010000217.1:0-4921 GCA_041498155.1 Gemmatimonadota bacterium
GACTGTCGCGCGCCCCGCCGCGGCGAGCTCTGCCAGCAGGCGACGCAGCTCCTCGGCCGCGACGCGGTCGAGACCGGTGAACGGCTCATCCAGCAACAGTACCGATGGATCGTGGATCAGCGCCCGCGCGATGGCGGCGCGCTGCGCCTGGCCCCGCGAGAGCGTCCGCACCTGCTGATCCGCCTGTCGCGCGAGACCGAGTCGCCCGATCAGGTCCGCCTGCCGCGCGCGCCGCGCCGGCTCGGGGACATCGTACAGCGACGCCCAGAAGCGGAGGTTCTCGGCGACGGTGAGCGGTCCGTACAGCTGCGACTGATGGCCGATCCATCCAATGGCGCGGCGCCCGCCGTCGAGCTCCACCGCGCCGTGCCGCGGGTGGATCAGCCCGGCCAGGACCTTGAGGAGGGTGGTCTTGCCGGCCCCGTTGGGACCGAAGATGGCGAGGGTGTGTCCTCGTTCCAGCGTGAAGGTGATGCCGTCGAGGGCCCGCAAGGACCCGTAGGCGTGAGAGACGTCACGCGCCGACAGCATCGATTTGGGCGGCGAGCTCGTTCAGATCGAAGGGCTTCACGAGGTAGGCGCTGTGGCCGAGGTCGAGCACGTGCATCAGCGGTTCCATGCTCACGTAGGCCGTGGTGACGACGACGGGGATCGTGGCGCGTTTCTGACGAATGCGCTGCAGCAGCGCGATACCGTCGGTGTCCGGGAGGCGCAGGTCCAGCACCAGCACTTCGGGATTGAAACTGTCGAGCTGCTGCATCGCTTCGGCGCCGGTGCGCGCGAAGGCCATGTCGTAGCGCGCGGTGAAGTACCGGGCGTACGAAGTCTGCAAGGCAGCTTCATCCTCGATGAACAGGACCTTACGCTTGGTGCCCGTGGTGGCCATAACCTCGGCAATATACGCGTCGCATCGGTCGCGGCTACGCGGGACGGTCTTAGCCGGCCCCGCCCTCCAGCTCGAACAGGTCGTCCAGCTTCGTCAGCACCAGCAGGAACCGCAGCTCTTCGTTCGCCCCGCGCAGGCAGACGGTCTGGCGCCGATCGGCGGCCCGACGCTGGATGAGCATCAGGGCGCCGAGCCCCGCACTGTCTACAGCCCGGGTCGCCGTGAGGTCGATCACCAGCCGCCCCGCGCCCTCAGGGAGCTCGTCCAGGGTCTGCGAGGCGGTTCGTCGAAAGCTGGAGCGCGTCTCGAGGCCCAGCGCTTCGGGTGCGGCGAGCACCCGCTCCGTCGGCTGTGCGGACATCATGGCGTGGATACATCAGCCACTTCGATGCCAGCCGGGGCGATCCAGGCAAGCATCACGGCGGCAAGAGGTTGCGAAGGAGGACCGGCGCCGAGCCCGCCGCGGGAAGTCGCAGGACGCATGGCCCGGCGCATGCTGCAAACCGCTTGACCCGCCGGACCGACCCGGCGATACCTTACCACTCCCCATCACCGCCACCGCGAGCCATGACCGATCGCCTCGAGACGCTGCTCGACGAACAGCGCAGTTTCACGCCGCCGCCCGCGTTCTGTGCGCAGGCGCACGTCCGCGATCCGGCGATCTACGAGCGCGCCCGAACCGACCGGGAAGGCTACTGGGCCGACTGGGCGAAACAGCTCGAGTGGATCCGCCCCTGGGACCGGGTGCTCGAATGGAAACCCCCGCACGCCAAGTGGTTCCTCGGCGGCAAGCTCAACGCGTCTGTCAATTGCCTCGACCGCCACGTGCGGGCCGGCCGCGGGGATCGCGCGGCGTTGATCTGGGAGGGCGAGCCGGGTGAGGTGCGCCGACTCACCTATGCCGACCTCCTGGCCCAGGTGGAGCGGTTCGCCAACGTCCTGAAAGGACTCGGCGTGGCCCGCGGCGACCGCGTCGCGATCTACCTGCCGATGGTCCCGGAAGTGGCCGTCGCGATGCTGGCCTGCGCGCGGATTGGCGCCCCGCACACCGTGGTGTTCGGCGGGTTCTCGGCGGAATCGCTGCGCGACCGGATCAACGATGCCACCGCCAAGGTGCTGGTCACCGCCGACGGCGGCTACCGCCGCGGCACCCTGGTGCCCCTGAAGCAGAACACCGACGACGCCCTCACCGACACGCCCAGCATCCGACACGTGGTCGTGTTGAAGCGCACCGGCCAACCGGTGACGATGCAGGCGGGCCGCGATCAGTGGTGGGAGGACCTCATGGAACGGGCCGCCCCCCGCTGCGCGCCGGAAGCGATGGACGCGGAGGACCCGCTCTACATCCTCTATACCTCCGGCACGACGGGAAAACCGAAAGGGATCCTGCACACGACGGGCGGCTATCTGACGCACGTCTACGCCACGACGAAATGGGTGTTCGACCTCAAGGACGCCGACGTCTTCTGGTGCACCGCCGACGTCGGGTGGGTGACCGGCCATTCCTACGTCGTGTACGGACCGCTGGCCCTCGGGGCCACCGAGGTGATGTACGAGGGGGCGCCGGACCACCCCGCGAAAGACCGCTTCTGGGAGATCTGCGCGCGTCACGGCGTCACGGTGTTCTACACGGCGCCGACGGCGATCCGCGCGTTCATGAAATGGGGGACGGCCCTGCCCGCGAAGCACGACCTCAAGACGCTCCGCCTCCTCGGAACGGTGGGCGAGCCGATCAACCCCGAGGCGTGGGTCTGGTACCACGAGCACATCGGCGGCGGGCGTTGCCCTATCGTGGATACGTGGTGGCAGACCGAGACCGGTGGAATCATGATCACGCCGCTGCCCGGATGCACCACCTGCAAGCCTGGCTCCGCGACGGTCGCCTTCCCCGGCATCGACGCGCAGCTGCTCGACGGCGATGGCAAGCCCGTGCCGGTGGGCGGCGGCTACCTCGCCATCACGAGCCCCTGGCCCGGGATGCTGCGCACCATCTGGGGAGACGACGAGCGGTACCGGCAGGTGTACTGGAGCCGCTGGCCCGGAATGTATTTCCCCGGCGACGGCGCCAAACGGGACGAGCAGGGCTACTTCTGGATCCTAGGCCGGGTGGACGATGTGCTCAACGTCGCGGGACACCGCATCGGCACGATGGAAGTCGAGAGCGCCCTGGTGGATCACCCCGCCGTCGCGGAGGCCGCCGTGGTGGGCCGAGCGCACGAGCTGAAGGGACAGGCGCTCGCGGCCTTCGTGACCCTCAAAGAGGGGCATCAGGCGACCGACGCGCTGCGGGAAGAGCTGAAGGCGCACGTCGCCAAGAAGATCGGCGCGCTGGCCCGGCCCGACGACATTTTGTTCAGCGCCGATCTCCCGAAGACGCGGAGCGGGAAAATCATGCGGCGTCTGTTGAAGGACATCGCGGAGGGACGCACGCTCGGCGACACGACGACGCTGGCCGATCCGACCGTTGTGGCGCGGCTCAAGGACCAATACGAGGCGCAGGAGAGCTGATCTACTCCCGCTTCGCCATGCCGATCACCGCAACCACAGTGATCAGGGTGATCACCACCGCACTGCCCATGCACCAGCGGCAGATCGCGTGCAGCACGAATAGCTCGATGTAGGTGAGATAGAGCGTGAACAGCAGCCCACCCGCCGCGCCCACCGCGGCGACCGTGGTGGGCCAGCGACGGCCCGCGAAGGCGGGTTGCAGTCCGGCCAGGGCGGCGGCGAAGATCACCGCGTACCCCACCATCCCGTAGAACGCCACCGGCACGCCGAACAGCGTTCCGTAGCGGCTCGTCTGCACGAACTCGCAGCTTCCGGTGCCGCACTGCAGCCGGCCGATGAGCCCGACCTTGTACATCCACAGATACAGGGCGATGCAGAACCCGACGAGCGCGAGCAGCGCGATCGCCTGGCGGTGGCGCACTAGCTGTGGGTCCGCAGAATGCTGTCGACCACCGCCTGGAAGGCGTCGGAGGTCGCGCCGCGCGGGAAATCCCGCAGCCGTCCGTTGACGAAGAACGTGGGTGTGCCGTTGACACCCCGCGCGATGCCCTCCTGGTGGCTCGCCTCGAGGCGGCCGGCGTAGCGCTGGGCGTCCATGCACGCGTCGAACTTGCCGCCGTCCGCGCCGGCGGTGCGCGCCAGGTCACGGAACAGGCCGCCGGGGTTCTTGGGGTTGCGCCCCCAATCCGACTGGCGCTGATACAGGGCGTCGGACATTTCCCAGAACTTTCCCTGCTCCCCGGCGCACTGCGCCGCCAGGGCCGAGAGGCGGGACCAGGGGAACCCCAGCGGGAAGTCGCGGAACCGCCAGCGAAGGCGGCCGGCGTTGATCAGCTGATCGCGGATCGTCGGAAACTGGACAACCGCGAACTCGGCGCAGTGCGGGCACTGAAAGTCGGCGTATTCCACCACTTCCACCGGGGCGGAATCGCTGCCCAGCGTGAACCCGTGAAACGCACTGTCGGCCGCCGTCACCGTCGCGGGCGGGCCGTCGCTCGCCCCCAAGGCGGCCGTCTGGGGCCGCGAACCCTTCCAGATGAGGACGGCAGCCACCACCGCCACCAGACCCAGCAACGCGTAAAACCGCTTCATCCGTCGGAGTCCTTCCGCCAGGGTTCGTCGTCATCCGGGGCGTCGAAGTCCAGCTCGTCGAGACGCTGCTCGGCCTCGTCGACGATCCGGCGACTTTCGGCGATTTCGGGTGTGTCGTAGGTCACCCGGACCTCATAATGGAACAGCTCGCTGCGGGCATTCCCCAGCAATCGTTGCAGCTCTGGTGCGGCCTCGAGCAGCCGGCCATCCCGGTCGAGGTCCTGAATCCGCGACGCCAGCGCGCGCAACAACGCCACGAGACGCTGGGCGCGGTCCGGGCCGTAGACTTGGTCGTGCATGCTCACCCTTGGATTATACCACTCCGGTTTGCCTGGAATGGAGGGCCCCATTAGATTGCGCCCCCGACAGCTGCCCAATCGAGAAAGGAAGCCCCCGAATGGCGAAAAAACGTGAGCCCCGAAAGTTGGCGACCCC
>JBGQHV010000218.1:0-4909 GCA_041498155.1 Gemmatimonadota bacterium
CTCGGCGGCATCGAACAGCGCCGCGTCCTGGTGGGCCAGGAGGACGATCATCGCCTCCCGCGCGTCTTTCGTGGCCGGGGCATCGGTGGACGTGAGCCCTTCGAGAATCTGCTGCACGAAGCTCCGCTCCTGATCGCTCCCGAGGGTGTTGCCGAAGCGGGACAGATCCGCCTGCAGTGTGCCACGGAGACTGTCCGCCTGCCGGCGGTAGGCGGTGTCGCCGCCCGTCGCCATGCTGTGCCACACCTCGTACTTGGCGTTCAGGCGATGCAGCGCCTCGCTCGCCGTCGCGCCGCGTGTCACGGTGGTGGAGGCGTGCGCCAGGGACTTGATCAGCAGCACGCCGATGACCAGGGCGGCCACCAGCGTCGCCGCGCTGATCGTGACGGCGATGCCCGGACGGATGAAGGTGTAGTCCTTCATCGCGATGGCGAAGGACGACCGGGGCATCGATCCGCGGGGCGGGAGTGGAGCGCTCATGGACTTCGCCTTGGGTTCAAGTTGGGGTGGACCCACGGTATCCGGCCGCGCCGGGGGTGTCAATACGCACGGATTTCACCGCAGTGCGACGGCCAGCGCGTCCGCCGCGCGATGCACCAGATCCGCGTAGCGGGTGAGCGCCGCGGCCACCCGCGCCGCCTCCGCCTGCGCCTCGGCCATGTGCCGCAGCTCCACCGCTTCACGGATTCCGGGAATGGTCTTCACGCCGTATCCCGTATACGCACCCGGGGCGTAGACCAGGTGCCGGAACCAGGGCCGCCGCGGCAGCCCAGCGGAATCGGCCAACGCCTGCTCGCTGGTGGCGAGGAGCCGGTTCACGGCCCCCAGGGCGGTGCGCCGCCGCGCGACGTCCCGCACGCCGTCGAGCGCCGCGCGCTCACGCTCGAACGCCACGGCCGCCGTGTCGAGCCGGTCGAGGGCGGTCCGGACCGCCGTGAGGTCGAGACTCTTCGTGGTGTCGTTCCCAGCGGCGAGGCGCGCGATCTCCTCGGTGTACTTGCGGTAGGTGCGTGCCGGCGCCTGGAATTCGAACGGCAGGAGCGGCGCGTCGGCCATGCGGAGCACCGCCGTCGTCATGGTCTGCGCCTCGGTCACGCCGTACACGTACCCCGTGTCGAGGAACCGCTCGTAGAAGGTGTAGCTGTCGTAGATCGAATGGTAAATCCCGCTGTGGCCGGCTCCACCGTAACTGACGTTCACCGCCGGCAGCCCGAGGTGGTCGAGGAAAACGGTGTAATCCGATCCCGACCCTAGCGCCTCGAGGGCGAAGGTGGTGTCCCTGCTCGTGTCCTTGGGCGCCCGCTCCGAGCGCGCGTGGTCGCGGTTGGCCTGGAGCACGCTCTTGCCGGACCTGGGGTCGGTCACGTCGCGCGCGATCTCGGTGATGAATTGCTCCAGCGCGTGGGATCCGGCGGCGCTGAGCCACCCGGCGTCGTTCGTATCCGAGTTGTAGTACGCGACCGCTTTGGTCCGGAGCTCGTCGGCATGCGCCTCGGCCCATTCCGTCGAGCCGAGCAGACCCCATTCCTCTCCATCCCAGGCCGCGAACACGATCGTGCGGGCGGGACGCCACCCCGTCTTCAAGAGGGCGGCGACCGACCGGGCCGTCTCGCCCAGCGCCGCCTGGCCCGAGATGGGATCCTGCGCGCCGTTGACCCAGGCATCGTGATGGTTGCCGTACACCACCCACTGATCGGGCCAAAGCGCGCCGGGGATCGTGGCGATCACGTCGTACAGTGGGCGGGTGCGCCATTCGAAGCTGAGCGCGAGATGCACCTGCGCCGTCCCCGGGCCGATGTGGTAGGTGATGGGGAGCGACCCGCGCCACGACTCCGGCGCCACCGGGCCGGCTAGCGTGCGCAACAGCGGCAGCGCGTCTCCGTACCCGATCGGGAGCACGGGGATCTTGACGAGCGTCACCGCCTCGGCCGGCGTGAGCCGCCGCCCGCCGGGGACCGAGGCCCACCCGGGGCTCAACGGATCACCCGGATAGACCGGCATGTCCATCACGCTGCCGCGCTGCACGCCGCTCGCGGGACGCATCGGGCCGGTGGGATATACGTCGTCGACGAAGTAGCCGTCGTCCCTGGGGTCGGAGTAGATGATGCAGCCGATGGCCCCGTGCTCCGCCGCCACTTTCGGCTTGATGCCGCGCCACGACTGCCCGTAGCGCGCGATCACGATCTTCCCTTTCACGCTGATGCCCAGGCTGTCGAGCACCCGGTAGTCGTCCGGCCGGCCGTAGTTCACGTACACGAGCTCCGCCGTGACGTCGGCGTCCGGCGAGTAGGCGTTGAACGTGGGGAGCTGGTCGGCCTGTCCCGTGGTGGGGTCCTGGGGCAAGGCGGGCTCTTTGAGACTCGCCGTGAACGGCTCCGGTCCCTGCAGCTCCAGCGTCCGGGTGAGAGGGCGGGGCATGAGCGCCTCGAACTGCTCGATGTGCGCGTCCAGGCCGAGCGCCCGAAACCGGGCCAGCAGCAGTTCGGCGACGTGGCGCGAGCGCTCCGTCCCGGCTTCGTGTGGGACTGCCGAGAGCAGCCGGACGAGCGCACGCAGCGTGTCGCGGCTCGGAATGGTGCGCGCCAGCGCTTCGCGCCGGACTTGCGCGGCGAGCTGGTCGGTGGGGAACCCGTGTATCGGAGCCGGTTGCTGGGCCTGGAGCGGAGCGGCGAGGAGCGCGACGGCGCACAGAGCACGGAGCACGAGAGAGCCTCGAAGAGAGTTGAGGAGCGTGATGAAGGTCGACTACTGTACGACCACCGAGGCGTGCATGGCCGCGCCATGAACCGTGCAGTCGTAGGTGTAGGTACCGGGGGTCGACAGGACGACGCTGTACGTCCCGCTGGTTAGAATGGCGGAGTTCATCGGCAGGGTCGCGCCTCCCGGAGCGGTGAGCCACTGAACACCGTGCGACAACGACCCCGCAGCCCATTTGAACACCGCACTGCCTCCTGAGGCGATGGTGATTACCGCCGGGGTGAAGACCACCAAAGGCCCGACGGTCACCGTGTCGGCGAGAGGTGCGCTCACGATCGTCAGCCCGAAGCGGACAGTGTCGCCGAAAGCCGCTGCCCTCACGGAGTCCAACCCCACCGCCGGCCCGAGCGTATGCTGAGTGCTGGCTGTACCGTCCGCCGCGGTGACACTCGTATCCGGGTTGACCGAACCCCCACCTGCTACCGCAGCCCAAGCCACCGTATCGCCGGTCGTCGAATTCCCCTGACCATCCGTCGCCTTGACGGTGAGGGTCACGACGCTCCCTGGTATGCCACTCGTTGTTCCCGCGACCGCAACCAGGTTGGTCGGGTGTCCGGCCTTGCCGGTTGCGGCGAAGATCACCGGGGAGCCGATCAGCCCAGTGACGGCTGCGGTCGCCAGCTGGCTCCCCGCCGTGGGACCCAGCGTCACGGTGACCGTGGCATTCCCGCTTATGTCCGTCGAGGTCGTGGCGCTCGGCAGGCCATTCACGGTTCCGCCGGGCGGCGGTGTCCATGTCACGGTCACATTCTGCACGGGTGCGTTGTTCTGCTCACGAACCAGTACCACGAGCTGCGTGGGGAGCGTGGCCAGGATCGTATCGGTTTGCGCGCCTCCGGCGCTCGCCTGCATCTGCGTGGCGCCCTGGATCTGCGCGATGTGGAGGAAGGCGGCCGGGGTCAGTCCGGACACCGTCGCCGTCGTCGACTGCAGGCCGGCTCCGGCGCCCAGGGTCCGGGTCGCGGTCGCCTTCCCGTCCGCCGCCGTTGTGTTGACGATCGGGGTAACCGAGCCGTGGCCACTTGCCGCCGCCCAGGTGACCGAAATCCCCGAGACCGGCGCTCCCGAGGCGTCCTTGACCGTCACCTCGAGGGGAGTCGGGAGCGCTTGGCCAGCCTGTCCGACCTGATTGTCCCCCGCGGATGCCGTGATCTGCGACGGGGTCTGCCCGGGGCCCGAGCCGCCACCGCACGCCGCGGCAACCCCGAGGAGCCAGAGGAGTCCCGGAGAGCGGGTCTTCATGGAGCGGTCCGAGTGTGGAAGTTGCCCAGATTGTACCATTTACGACGCATTGTTGCTACTTTAGGTGCGCTTTGCGCGGTGGCGGTGGAGTCACATCGGAGGGGGTGCACCCAGAGTGCCGACGGAGACCTTTCGGGGAAGTGCCGGGGAGATCCTCCGGCAAACGAGCGTTGCACTCGACGGCAAGCCGGTGACGCTTTGGGAGGTCGCCGACGGGCCCACGTTGGTTCCCCGGGCGTCGAGCGATCCCAGCCCGCGACACCATTTCACCAGCATGGACGTCGACGCCACCTTGAAACGGTGGAACATCCCCATTCGCAGCGGCAGTCGCTACGTGGGGTGCCGGTTGTCCTACGACGGTCCCTGGGTCATCGCGCCGGTGCGCATGCGGCCCGCCGCGGGTCCGCCCTCGGGACGCGAGCGGCGCAGCGCCGAGCGGCTCACCCTCGAGCTGGCCGGCCTCTGCCTGGGACTCTCCGACCGTCGCGAGACCATCGGGATCGAGCGCCCGCCGTCCATCTCCGTCGATCCCCTGAAAGACCTGTTGACGCTCCCCTCGGTCGTCGCCCACGAGGCCAAGAACCCCCTCACCGGCGCGCGGGCCGGGCTCCAGCTGACGATGGAGTCGCTGGGACGGATGGAAGACCTGCCGGTGCCGCGCCGACTCGAGCTGCTCGAGGAGCTGGGGGAAGTGTTGGAAGCGCTCAACCGGGCGCTCGACTTCCTACAGGCGGTGCAGGATCGCGCGCGCGGCGCCATCCGCGGGCGCGAGCGCTTCGACGCCATCCGTGTGGCGCGCTCCGTGGTGGCGTTGGAAGGGCGCGTCCTGCGGCAGGAAGGGGTGGATGTCGAGCTCGCGACCGCGCTCGAGACCGTCCACCTGAACGGCGATCCCAACCTGCTGTACGAG
>JBGQHV010000219.1:0-4892 GCA_041498155.1 Gemmatimonadota bacterium
CCCGTGAGCGGGGCGACGCGGTCCCCGGTGACGGCGAAATCGCCCGTCGCCACGAACCGGTCGGGCGACACGGCCTGGACGTTCACCGGACTGCCCGCCGCGAGCGCGGGGGCGAGGGTCTGCCCGTGTAGCGTGACCGGAGCAGTCACGAGGACGGCGCTCACCTGGGCGACGTTGCCGCTCGCGGTGCCATGGAGCTTCAAGGTCCCGAACACCAGCGCCGTGTCGATCGTCACGGGTGCCGACGCGGGAGCGGCGACGCCGCGGGGTGTGGTGGTGCGGGCCAGGACGCGGTCGAGACGCCGCGCCAGATCCACGGCCGGTCCCTCCCCGTGAAAATGGATGTACATGATGCGGGGCGACTCACCCACCAGATGATTGTGCACCGCGGTAATGGCGAGGTGCTGGGAATCGATGGCGATCTGCACCGGCAGCAGCTCGGCCTCGGTGACGACCAGATCGCCCATCACCATGGCCCGCGGCCCCGAGCCGGTGAACCCCGCCCAGGCGCCCAGGGCGAGGCGCGGTGAGATCGCCACGTCGCCCACGCGCAGCGTCAGGTCGCGACGGGGAAAGTTGAAGCGCAGGTATCCGCCGGCCGCCGTCGGGGACGCTTGCAGCACGCGGCCGACCGAATCCCACACCGCTTGCTGGGCCCGGAGTGGGACCGGGGCAAGGACCAGGGTGAGGGCCACCAACGAGCGTCGCATCATCACAATCTAACCTCGGCCGCCTCCTGCATCCGTCGCCACAGTGCGGCGACGTGGGCGCGCTCGGTCGTTTCCGTGCCGATGGATACCCGTACGGTCCAGCGACCCGCCAACACCGCGGCATGGAGGAACGCGGCCCCGGATTCGTTCACCCGCCCCATCCACGCCAGCGTATGGCGGTCGAGCGCGTCGCCCTCGAGGCCCGATGGTTGGTGGCGTACGCACACCGTCTGCAACGGCACCGGCGCCACCCGCACCCACGGTGGTGTCGTATCCACCTGGGCGGCGAGCCACTGCGCATTCGCGAGATCGCGGCGTAACCGGGCCTGCAGGCCGGCCACGCCTTCGGCCCGGATCAGCGTCCACAGTTTCAGGGCGCGAAACCGTCGTCCCAGCGGGATGTTCCAGTCGCGCAGATTGATGGTCTGCGCGTCGGCCGGGGTGCGCAGGTAGCTGGGATTGGTGGACATGACCCGCACCAGGTGCTCGACGTCACGGACGTAGTAGAGCGAGCAGTCGAAGGCCGCGCCGAGCCACTTGTGGGCGTTGATGACGATCGAATCAGCCGCCTCGATCCCGGTCCACAGGTGGCGGCACTCGGGCAGGATCATCGCCGAGCCCGCCATCGCCGCGTCCACGTGCAGCCAGCATCCGAACTCACGCGCCAGCGCCGCGATCGGTTCGAGCGGATCGCACGCCGTGACCCCCGTCGTGCCGACGGTGGCGATGATCGCACAGGGGACGAGGCCCCGCGCCCGATCGGCGGCGAGCGCGGCCTGCAACGCATCGGGGCGCAGCGCGAATGCGTCGTCCACGGGAATCGTTCGAAAATGATCCCGGCCGAATCCGGCGAGCAGCGTCGCTTTCTCGACCGAGCTGTTGCTCTGGGCCGTGGTGTACACCACGAGCGGATGCGCGACCGCCTGCAGGCCGCCGGCATGCAGGCTGAATCCGCTGGTGCGCTCGCGCGCGCACAGCAGCGCGACGAGGGTGGCGGTCGAGGCGGTGTCGTGAATCGCGCCGCGCCAGGCGGGAGAGAGGCCCACCATCTGCCGCACCCAGTCGGTGGTGAGCTGCTCCAGCTCCGTCAGGGCGGGGGAGGCCTGCCAGTTGAGACCGATCACGCCGAGGCCGGTCGAGAGGAAATCGCCCAGGGCGCTCGCGAGCGACCGGTTGGACGGAAAATACGCGAAGAACGAAGGGTGCTGCCAATGCGTGATGCCCGGCAGGATCGCCTCTTCCAGGTCGCGCAGCACCGACTCGAACGGCTGTGGCTCCTGCGGCGGCTCGGCCGGGAGCCGTCCGCGCACTTCGCCCGGCGCCACGCGGGCGAGCACCGGGAAAGAGGCGATGCGGGTCTGGTAGTCGGCGATCCAGTCGACGACCCGGTGGCCCGCTCGACGGAATTCCTCGGGTGTCATCGGCGGCCGCGCCACAACCGTTTGAGCATGGAAATCTGACCCCCGTGGTACACGTCGTGGGCGACGATGCCGACGATCATTTCACCGAACGTCCACCGCTTCCCTTCGCGCGGGATGCGCGACCAGCCACGCTCGGGGAAACGCCGGATCGCGCGCACCAGCGCCGCATGCTGCGCCGCGAGCAGCGCGCGGTCCTTCCTCCAGGCGCGCTCGTCCGCGCGCTCGGGGAGGGCGGGCCAGTTGGCGGGCGCGCGTGGGAAGCGCGGCACGTCGGGCTCGAGGTGGCGCCGCACGGCATAGTTCCAGTACGCGATGTGCAGCACCAGCTCCCAGATGCTGTGCCGGCCGCGGCCCGGCGCCCAGCGCGCCTGGGCCGCCGTGACGCCGCGCAGCGCGCCCTTCACGGTGGGTCCGTGCCACGCCTGGCCGCGGCGGGGGTCGAGCGTGGCGAGCAGGGAGTCAAGCATGAGCGGCGTCCTCGGGATGGGTGCGGAGCGGCTGATGGAGCACGAACCTGTCGGCGTTCTCGTTGTTGGGCAAGGGGTTAGCGGGGGGCTTGCCGGCTGGGATAGCTATATGATATCATATTGCAAGCTCCTTCACCCACGAGGGTACCGTTGTGATCCGCGAGACCAAGATCCGCGCCCTGCCCGGCGCCGTGATGATCGTCCTGCTGCTCGGGCTCACGGGCCTCACGATGTGGCGCCTGATCGAGGCGGCCCTCGCGCTCGCGCCTGGGGCCGCTATCGGCTGGTCGCTCGCCGCCGTCGTGGTCGCGGTCTCGTGGTTCGGATTCTTCATCGTGCATCCGAATTACGCCAAGGTGTTGCAGCTCTTCGGTCGCTACATGGGGACCGCCAAGGAGGCGGGGTTGTGGTGGGCCAATCCGTTCTACATGAAGCACCGCCTCTCGCTGCGCGTGCGCAACTTCGAGACAGCGAAGCTCAAGGTGAACGATCACAGCTCCAACCCGATCGAGATCGCGGCCGTGGTCGTGTGGCAGGTGGTGGATACGGCCGAAGCGGTGTTCGAGGTGGACGACTACGACAACTACGTCCACGTGCAGAGCGAGTCGGCGCTGCGCGGACTGGCCAACCAGTACCCGTACGACGCGCACGAGGAAGGGCAGATGGCGCTCGCCAGTCATACCGCCGAGATCGCCGAGAAGCTCAAAGGGGAGATCCAGGAGCGGCTGGCGAAGGCGGGGGTGCGGGTGCTCGAGGCGCGCATCAGCCACCTGGCCTACGCGCCCGAGATCGCCTCGGTGATGCTGCGCCGCCAGCAGGCGAGCGCCATCATCGCCGCGCGCCGCAAGATCGTGGACGGAGCGGTAGGGATGGTGGAGCAGGCGCTGGCGCAGCTGTCGGAGAAGCACATCGTGCATCTGGACGAGGAGCGCAAGGCGGCGATGGTCAGCAACCTGCTGGTCGTGCTGTGCTCCGAACAGGGGACGCAGCCCGTGGTCAACACCGGCAGCTTGTACCACTAGGGGCGGCCGGACGTGGCGGAGCGTCGCGCGTTCCTGCTCCGGATCGACCCGGAGCTCTACGACACGCTGCAGCGCTGGGCGGGCGACGAGCTGCGCAGTCTCAACGGACAAATCGAATTCCTGCTGCGGCGCGCCGCCACGGAAGCGGCGCGCCTGCGCGGAGAAAGAGCACGAAATGAACGCCATCGCAAAGGGTAGGGGCCTCGGACTGCTCGCCGCGCTGGCGGGACTCCCCACGCTGGCCCCGGCGCAACAGCCGCCGTTCACTGGACTATACCGCATGTTCCAATCGGGTGCCGAAGTGGGACGCGAGCAGTTCCGCCGCGCGCCAGGGCTCGCCGAGATGTCGGTGGTCGTGCCCATTCTCGGCTTGAAGCTCGACAGCCGCACCGAGTTCGATTCCCTCGGCCGGTTCCGTCGGTTCGAGGCGAAGGCGTACGACGCGGCAGGCGACAGCCTGCGCGCCACCTTCACCGTCACCGCGGACGGCGACACGCTGCGCAGCGTGAGGCTGAGCCAACGCACCGGACAATCACGCAGCAACGCCGTCGCGGGCCCCGCCGCGGGCGTGATACCCGCTCAGTCGGTCGCCGTCATCGCGCTCCTGGCGCGCCGCTTCAGCCGGGACACGGTCGTGCGCATGCTCCCCATGGGCGCCGATTCGACCATCCCCGTCACGATCGTCCATCACGGCGACACGGCCATTGTGACATTCGCGGGGATCGAGGCGCGCACGGTGACGGCCGGGGGCCGGCCGGCGGCCATCGACGTGCCGCTCCAGCGGCTGCGGGCGGAGCTGTGGGACGGACGCGATTCGCTACCGCCGCTCGCCGGGCTGCGGCGACCGGTGGTCGATTACCGCGCGCCCGCGGGGGCTCCCTACACGGCGGAAGAGGTCCGCGTGCCGATCCGCTCGGTGCAGGGCGACACCTTCTCGCTCGCCGGCACGCTCACTCGACCGGCGGTTGGTCCCGTGGCCGTGCCGGTCGTCGTGACGATCACCGGGTCGGGACGGCAGACGCGGGACGAGGACTTGTGGCCGCTCCTCCCCGAATACCGGCCGTTCCGCCAGCTCGCCGAGCGGCTCGGCGCCGCAGGGATCGGCGTGCTGCGCCTCGACGACCGGGGGACGGGAGGGTCGGGTGGTGCGGAGGGGACGACGGCCGATTATGCCGACGACGTGCGCCAGGTCGTCGCGTGGCTGCGGCACCGCCCCGATGTGTCGGCCGGGAGGATCGCGCTGCTCGGTCACAGTGAAGGCGGGGCGATCGC
>JBGQHV010000220.1:0-4880 GCA_041498155.1 Gemmatimonadota bacterium
CAGACCCTTCGGACCCTGGGCGACATCGAATTCGACGGCGTCACCCTCGGCGAGGCTACGGAAGCCATCGGCCTGGATCGCCGTGAAGTGGACGAACACGTCCGGACCCGACTCCTGCGCGATAAAGCCGAAGCCCTTCGCATCGTTGAACCACTTCACTTTACCCTTTGCCATACAGATAAACCTCTGCACGAATGGGGCATCGCCCCGGAGTGGTTCGCCCGAGGTCACCGCGACCTGGGGCGGGCTCAAACAAAAACCGCGAGACATTTGGTCCTCGCGGAGCGCAGACATCCGGTGACGGTGCCACGTATTGCTTGAACCGGGGGCAAAGGTAGGGTTCGACCACGGCCACTGTCAATAGAATCCGGGGGCTCTCCCGCAGGGCTAAAGCGAGCCCTGTCACTATAGCGACAGTATAACGTCACCAGATCGCGCTTTCCCTGTCGCTCCGGGCACTTCCGCCACTGCGCCCCGAGTCGTAACCTGATGCGTTCGCTGCCGCCTACCCGGGATTCACGCGTCACATCACGTCGCGAGGATGTTCATGACGTCGTCACTTCTGCTCGTGTTGTTGGCGGTGCAGCAGACCGCGCAACAGCCCATGCCGCTCCCCCAACCGGTCGCCCGGGTCGAGGTGCGGCCGGCGGAATACGCACTCAAGGTCGGCGATACCGTGCGGCTCGCGGCCACCGCTTACGATTCGGCGGGCCGGCGGCTCGACAGCGTGAGCATACGCTGGTTCATGGGCGGCGGGCGATTCGAAGGGCGTGTGGACTCCACCGGGCTCGTGTCGGCTGGCGCCACGGGGATCCTCAACGTCGCCGCCGCCGTGGTGCTGCAGGGTCCATCCAACCGCCCCACGCTCGGGTTCGCGCGGATCACCGTCCTCGCCCTCCCGGCGGCCCGCGTCGTCGTCACACCGCAACCGGCGCGTATGCTGGCCGGTACGGCGCTGGTGCTCGATGCCACCCCGATTTCGGTCAACGGAGACAGGCGGTACGACCCGGTCACGTGGTCGTCCTCCCGACCCGGTGTCGTCGAGGCAAGCACGGCGGGCCGGCTCACCGCCCGTGCGCCCGGCCAGGCGTCGATCACCGCCTCGGCCGGCGGGGCGTCCTTGACGTGGAGAGTCACGGTGGCGGCCAACAGCGTCGTCCGGATCGGCGTCGCCCCCGGCGATACCGCGGTTCGCACCGGCGATGTGATCCGCTTCCGGTTCGCCGCGACCGATGCCGCGCGCCGCGCGGTGGCCGATGCAAGGGCGGAGTGGGCGGTGGCGCCGGTGGGCCAGGGAGGTGGCACGGCGACGATCGATGCTGGCGGAGTGTTCGTGGCCAATGAAGCGGGGACCTACCGCATCATCGCGGCCCTCGGAGCCAGGTCGGCCGAGGCGATCGTTCGCGTTGAGGCGCGGAACGTGACCCGGATGGTGTCGATCGTCGGCCGCCTGCCGCTCAAGGGCCTAGAGGCCGCCGAGCTGTGGCTGCATCCCGACGGCAAGCATGCCTACATGTCCACCATCGGCGATCGCATCTACGCGATCGATATCTCCGATCCGGCCAAGCCGTTCCTCACTGACTCGGTGATGGTGGACGCGCGCGTCGTCAACGACGTCATGACAACGGAAGACGGCAAGTTCGGCGTGATGACGCGCGAAGGCGCTTCCAACCGCAAAAACGGCATCGTCATCCTGTCGTTCGAAGACCCGGCCCACCCCAAGCCGATCGCCGAGTTCACGGAGACCGTCACGGGCGGCGTGCACAGCACCTACGTGTATCACGGCTACATCTACCTGACCGACGACGCGACCGGGTCGATGCGGGTCATCGATATCCGCGACCCGTACCACCCCAGGCAAGTAGCCCGCTGGCAGGTGGAGCGCCCCGAAGCGGGCCGCACGCTGCACGACATCGACGTCCGCGATGGACTGGCCACGCTGTCGTACTGGAACGACGGTCTGGTGATCCTCGACGTCGGCAACGGCATGAAAGGCGGCAGTCCGGAGAACCCGCAGCTGGTGCTCCAGTACAAGTATGACCTGAACGCGCTGTATAAGAACGTCGAGCTCGCGGGGGGGCCGGGCTTCATTCGCGGAACCCACACCTCCTGGCGCGTCGGCACGCGGTACGTCTTCGTCGGCGACGAAGTTTTTCCGACCCGGCAGCAGGGCGGCGGCGCGGGCGTCATCGGACTGGGCCGCGCCTACGGGCGCCTGCACGTGATCGACATTTCGGATCTGGCCACCCCGAAGGAAGTGGCTTGGTTCGAGCCGCAGGACGGTGGGAGCCACAACGTCTGGGTGGCGGGCGACACGCTGTACCTCGGCGACTATCAGGGCGGCCTGCGGATCATCGACATCTCGGGCGAGCTCAAGGGCGACCTCCTCGCCCAGGGCCGAGAGTATGCGCACGTCCACACCGGCGACCAGGACGGCAACGTGCCAAACGCGGCGAACGCGTGGGGCGCCATTTACCGCGACGGCCTCATCTATGTGCCGGACCTGAACAGTGGGCTCTGGGTCGTGCGGCTGGAGCCACGTCAAACCGCCATTCCGTAACGGCGCAGCGCCTATCTGTTGGGCAGTCCGATCGCCGTTCGGAACGCCGCCAAGGCCGCTTCGTACGCCCGCAGACGCGCCAGCAGCCCCGTTGCCACCGGCCCGGGCGATTTGCCGGCCGTCAGCTGGCATTCCTTGGCGATGAGAGAGAGCGAATCGAGCTGCAGGACGAGGTCGCGGGCGGGCTTCCGCGTGGGCGGTTCGTAGGACGCCGGCTCCATGGATCCTCGCCCGCTCACCAGGAATCCCCGGGCGGCGCTGCACAGGCCGCCGAGGCGGCGCGCCGCCGAGTGCACCTGGACGGTGTCGTGCCCGGTCTCAGCCCGCACCAGCCGGCTGATCCCGTCCTTGATCTGGGCCACACCGCGGCCGGCCGTTCGGAGGCCTTGGAGATACCGTGTCTGGGCCGGGCTCGGCGGTGGCGGGACGGGCGGAGCGGACTCGGCCGTCGTGGACTCGGCTGGCGGCGGGGGCGGTTGCTGCCCCATGAGCGGGGCTGAAAGCGCTACCCCGACGAGCACGGCGGCCGAAAATCGGAAACGCATGCAAGACTCTCGCATCTTCCTGTCGATTCTGGAGTTACCTGTGACACCGGCCCCAATGCGCCGGCCTTGGGTTATAATCTCATCATGACCGTTCCCGCAACTACGCGAATGTCGAAGATGTTCGAAGACCGCGCCGAGGCGTTGAGTCACTTCTTCGCCCGTGCGGCGGAAGCTCCGCGATTCATTGCGTTCGACGACGCCGTCGGGTGTCCGCTCGATCAGGCGCTGGCCGTCGTGGAATGGACGGAAGCCGCCGGCATCTTGCATGACGACGATTTCGTTCACGCCGCCTGGATCCGCACCGACGCCGCCGCCGCGGTCGTCGAGCGGCGCGAAGGAGAGCGGCGCTCGTTCGCCTATTTCGGCCCGCGCATGGATCAGCCCTACGCCGACCCGGGGGAGTGCGAGCTGATCTATGACGGTCCCGGGGTCCGGGCCTACGCGTTCGCCGAGCGGGGCCATGCCCTCGCACATTTCCTCCGCGCGACTCAGGGGACGGGCGCCATCCTGGCGTTGCTCGGCCGCCGGGCTCCGGAGCTGCGCCACGTGCGGCGTTGGCTCAAAGAGCTGTTCACCGCGCCGCCCGCCGGGGAGCATCGGTCCACCCAGCTCGTCGCCGGCTGGTTCGCCACGTCCGGCGCGGGTTGTCTGTTTCTCCCGGCCCAGGCCGGCGAGCCATACGCATACTGCGAAGTCGGTATCGACTCCTGAAATGATCACGCTGGTCCTTGCGCTCGCCGTCGCCATTCAGGCGCCGGACAGCGCCCGCGCCGCGCGCTGGGAGCGCGTGCTGAATCAGACGACCGATTCCCTCAATCGTATCCGGGGCGCGACCGCCGGCTTCCGGGTCGATCTCGGGAGCGCATCGCCCGACCTGGTCCTGCTGCGCGCCGCGCGCGTGCGCGCGACCTGCGGCGCGGCTGCGGCTCCCCTGAAGGCGGTGGAAGACCTCCTCGACGGTGAAGTGTACAGTCCTCACGCACAACTTCAGCAGACGCAGCTGCGCTCCGGCAGCGTCGACCTGCGGCGCGCGCTCGAGCGCTGTGGGCGCGAGTGGCGAGCTCCGGACCACCCGCGCGCGAGCGATGCGGATAGCTTGCGCGCCTGGGGGCTGTATCGCGGCGCGCAGCTGGACGCGGCGCTGGGGCGCTACATGGTGCTGGTTCACTCGTTCATGAAGCGGGCGGAGCTGGTCAAGAGGCGCCCCGCGCTCTGATGTGGGAACGTGCACGGTGTGGATACACAACTCCACACTGTGTGGAAGGACGTTGTAACGACCACCAAGACCCTCGCTTAGGTTCCACAGACGATGCACATCGAAGTGAGCTAACCCGAAGAAACATCGGCACTTGCGCGATTTGCAGGAGCTCCTAGATTGTCTCCACGTCGGGCGGGGAAGGGTTGGGGCCTGGTGTCCCAGCAACGCCTGCACGACGCTGTTCGAGCGGAAATTCCGGGGAGGGCGCCGACGCAACAAGGGCTCAGGCGCCTGCCGATCCGGGAGGATCTCTCCGGCTCGGATCGTTGGGGCCAGTCGCGTGCCCCAGCCACGTCGAAGTGGTGCCTCGGCGTGCAGTGCGGAAGGTCGGTCCGCGACCCGATCTGACCCGCAGCACTCGCACCGGCGAACCGTACGGCCCGGCCAGGCCGTGTGGGGATGGAAGCCGGAGCTCCTGATCGCCCTACCGAGCGACGCAACAGTCAACCGGCGGCGGCAGGATGAAGAACGGAGGGAGCAATCCCCCGGCTCCGGGTAACCGATGTGCGGAGCCCCC
>JBGQHV010000221.1:0-4850 GCA_041498155.1 Gemmatimonadota bacterium
AATCTCGGACTGTTCGAGAACTACCATGTGCAGCAGGAGGGTGTACCCCCGCTGGACGTGCTCCTTTCCGAGGACGCGCATCGGGAGCTCAGCCGGCAGCTCGCCCAACAGGGCGTGATGCTCCCGCAGCAGAGCCACATGCGAGAAAACGTGGCCGCGGACGTCACCAATAGTCTGAAGCTCTATGCGCACCTGTTCGGCGACTCTCCGTACGGGCATTTCTATGTCACCGAGATCCCCTATGGGGAAGGCGTTTCGTTCCCGGGCATGATCGATTTGTCATGGTCCACGTTTCAAAACACTTCTCTCGACGGCTTTGACGAGTTTTTCCGAGCGCACGAGGTCGCCCATCAGTGGTGGGGGAACGGCGTACAACCCATCTCCTATCGAGACGCCTGGTTGAGCGAAGGTCTGGCCACCTTCTCGGCCCTGTGGTATTTGCAGTCCGAGCGCAAGCACAACGACGAGTATTTCAAGTTCCTCGACCAGTATCGGACGGACATCCGTGACGATCGAGACGACGCAGGGCCAATCTGGATCGGATACCGGAATGCAACACCCAATGCTCGGCGTGGATACGACGTGATGATCTACGAGAAGGGAGCGTGGGTGTTCCACATGCTCCGAATCTTGATGCTGGATCTGAGCACAATGAAGGAAGATCGTTTCACCGCGACGCTCCGCGATTTCTATCAAACGTATCGCGGGCATCAGGTGACGACCTCCGATTTCCAGCAGGTCGTCGAGCGGCACGCCGGCATTCCCATGGACTGGTTCTTCGACGAGTGGGTGAAAGGCACGGCGATCCCCACCTATCATGTTGCTTGGACCTCCCAGCCCGCAGCCGACGGCAAGTACACTGTGCGGCTGCGGGTGACCCAGGAGCACGTCCCGCCGGGGTTTCAGATGTTCGTCCTCGTTTCAGCGGACTTGGGGAACAACCGGTTCGCCCACTTCCGAGTCCCCGTGCACGACGGTCAAACGGAATACACGAGTCCGCTGCTGCCCGCGCAGCCCCGGGGCCTCCGGTTCAATGAACTGAACAGCGTTCTCGCGGACGTGAAAATGGAAGGATGGTGAGCCATTAACCCCATCCGCTGGCACGATCTGGGTCGACTAGGCGTCTTCGCACCACTGCTGTTCGCTGCGGCCGCCCAGCCGCTCCCCGCCCAGCAGACGTCCGCCTACGAGGAGCTCCAGGCGTTCAGCGGCGTGCTGAACTACATCCGCCTCAATTACCCCGACACCGTCGCGTACTCGAGGCTCGTGCACGCGGCCATCGATGGCGTCCTGCACGCGCTCGATCCTCACAGCGCGTTCTACTCGCGCGTGGAGTTCGAGCGCCGCACCGCCCTCGAGCGCGGCGAGTTGGCCGTGACCGGCCTCGCCCTCGAGGAAGTGGACAGCGCGATCACCGTCCTGGCGGTGGCCGCTCGAGGTCCGGCCGCCAAGGCGGGGGTGCAGCCCGGAGATCGTCTGGTATCGGTCAACGACACCTCGGTCGCCGGCCTGGAGGTCCGCAGCGTTGAGCTGCGGCTCGCCGGTGACAAGGGATCGAAGATCCGGCTGCAATTCGAGCGGGGCCCAAGGCTCGAACCGGACACGTTCCGGGTGACGATCAAGCGGAATTTCATCGAGTTCCACTCGGTCTCGCTCGTCCGTATGGTGGACTCCGTCACCGGCTACGTCCGTCTCGAGGAGTTCGGCGCCGACGCCGCCAAGGAAGTCCATGACGCCCTGGATCGGCTCAAGGGCCAGCACATGCGCCGGGCGATCCTCGACCTGCGGGGAAACCCTGGCGGGTACGTCGAGTCGGCGGTCGAGCTGGCGTCGGAATTCTTTCCACGCGGGACGGTCGTGTTCCGGACGCACGGCCGCAAGCGTGATGTGGATACCACGTACACCACCAAGCGCGATGGCTCCTATGCGACGCTGCCGCTCGTCGTATTGATCGACGAGAACACCGCCAGTGCGGCGGAGGCATTGTCGGCCTCACTGCAGGATCACGACCGCGCCCTGTTGCTCGGCCGCCGCAGCTTCGGCAAGGCGCTCATGCAGATGGATTTCATCGTGATGCCGATGGGCGATAACCTGCACCTGACGATCGGCTACGTCCTGTCTCCCAGCGGCCGCTACATCCAGCGCCGCTACCGCGGGCTCGCGGTCGAGCAGTACTACGCCTTCGCCGGCAAGTCCGGTGCGGAATCGGATACCCTCAAGGAGTACCACACCGACGCGGGCCGCCTGGTACGCGGCGGCGGCGGCATCGCACCGGACGTCGATCTGCCCAAACCGGCTCCTTTGCCAGTGTGGTGGAGCGTCGCGGCCGATTCGGGGTTCGACGACGCGGTCTCCGACAGCGCGGCGCAGACCCTCCCGGCGACCCCCGCCGCCCGGGTTGCCTGGCTCGACGCGCCCGAGCGCTGGCGCGTCGCCCTGTTGCCCCCCTTCCTGGCCCGTGTCCGCGCCCGCCTCCACGTCGCAGCCCAAACCGACAGCGCCCTCGAAGCGCGGCTGGCCCGGATCCTCGCCGGGCGGGTGGCGGAAGTCCGCTGGGGCCCCGATGCAGGACAGGAATTCTTCGTGCGGACGAGCCCGGACGTCCGGGCCGTGACGGGCTACTTCTCGCGACTCCCGGAGCTTTTGGCAGCGCCGCATCCCTAGGCTATGTTTTGACCCATGACAACGCCCCGCACTCGCCCGCGCGGTGAAGCGCAGTCCGCCCGTCCGGCCCGGCCGCCGCTCGCCAAGGCCGAACTGCTCGACATCTACCGACTCATGCTCCTCTCGCGCCGTCTGGACGACCGGGAGCTCCTGCTCAAGCGCCAGAACAAGATCTTCTTCCAGATCTCCGGCGCCGGTCACGAAGCGGTGCTCGTGGCCGCCGGGAAGGTCTTGAAGCCCAGCTACGACTGGTTCTATCCGTACTACCGCGATCGCGGCCTGTGTCTCACGCTCGGCATGACGCCCACCGAAATGCTCCTCTCCGCCGTAGGAGCGGCCGACGACCCGAATTCAGGGGGGCGGCAGATGCCGTCCCACTGGGGCCACAAGGCGCTCAACATCGTGAGCCAGTCGAGCCCCACCGGGACTCAATTCCTCCAGGCCGTGGGCTGCGCCGAGGCGTGGCTGCGGTATTCCCGGCTGGAGGGTGCTGCCGACAAACCCATCCAGGGCGACGAGATCGCGTACTGCTCCGCCGGCGAAGGCACCACGAGCGAAGGCGAATTCTGGGAAGCGCTCAACACGGCCAGCAATCTGAAATTGCCCGTGCTGTTTCTGATCGAAGACAACGGCTACGCCATCTCGGTCCCGGTCGAAGTGCAAACCGCCGGGGGCTCGGTGTCGGCGCTGGTGGCGAACTTCCCCGATCTCCACCTCGAAGAAGTGGACGGGTGCGACCCGATCGCTTCGTATGAAGCGCTCGCGCGGGCAGCCGCCCACTGCCGCGCCCGCCGCGGCCCGGCGCTCGTGCACGCCCACGTGACCCGGCCCTACTCGCATTCCCAGTCCGATGACGAAGTGCTGTATCGGCCCCCGTCCGAGCGCGAAGAAGACGCCAAACGCGATTGTGTCCTGACCTTCCCGCAGCGCCTGCAGGCCGAAGGCATCGCCACCGCGGCGGAGCTGGATGCGATCCGGCAGCAGGTCGACGAGGAAGTCCAGGTCGCCGCCGATGTGGCCCTCGCCGCGCCCCAGCCGCCGCCCGAGAGCGCGCTGCGGTTCGTCTATTCGCCGGACGTGGATCCGACCTCCGAGCAGTTCGATACCGAGGATGATCCGCACTTCAGCGGGGAGCCCACCACCATGGTGGACCTGCTGAACGCGTGCATGAAGGACGAAATGGCGCGCGACGCGCGCATCCTGGTGTTCGGCGAAGACGTCGCCGACGTCAGCCGCGAGCGCTTCCTGAAAGACGTGAAGGGCAAAGGCGGCGTGTTCAAGGTCACCTGGGGCCTGCAACGTCAGTTCGGCGGGAACCGGGTGTTCAACTCACCGCTGGCTGAGGCGAACATCGCGGGTCGCGCCATCGGACTCGCCACGCGTGGCTTGAAGCCGGTCGTCGAGATCCAGTTCTTCGATTACATCTGGCCTGCCTACCACCAGCTGCGCAACGAGCTGGCGACCATGCGGTGGCGGTCCAACAACGCCTTCAGCTGCCCCGTCGTGGTGCGGGTAACGTATGGTGGCTACCTGAAAGGCGGGTCGGTCTATCATTCGCAGACCGGTGCCGTGGTCTTCACGTCGGTCCCGGGCCTGCGGGTCGTGTGTCCCTCCACCGCTCTGGATGCCAACGGTCTGCTGCGCACCGCGATCCGCTGTGACGATCCGGTGCTGTTTCTCGAGCACAAGCACTTGTATCGCCAGACGTACAACAAAGCCCCGAACCCGGGCCCGAATTTTATGATCCCGTTCGGCAAAGCCCGGGTCGCCCGCGCCGGCACGGATCTCACGGTCGTCACCTACGGCGCCGTGGTCCAGCGCGCGCTCGTCGCGGCAAGAGAGCTGGAGGAGAAGGACGGGGTCAGCGTGGAGGTCATCGACCTCCGCAGTCTGTCACCTGTCGATTGGGCCGCGATCGCGGCCTCGGTGCAGAAGACGAACAAGGTCATCGTCGCCTACGAGGATTCGCTTTCGTGGGGCTATGGCGCGGAGCTCGCGGCGCGCCTCGCCGACGAGTGCTTCCCCTGGCTCGATGCGCCCGTGAGGCGCGTCGCCTCGACCGACACGTTCGTCGCCTACGCCCCCGATCTCGAGGACTTCATTCTTCCGCAGGTGGAGGATCTCGCGCAGTCCATGCGCGAGCTGCATGCGTTCTAAGCCGGTCCTCGGCTTCAGCCTGCTGTTCT
>JBGQHV010000222.1:0-4840 GCA_041498155.1 Gemmatimonadota bacterium
ATCACCCGGTGCTGCAGCCCGACAGCTCGCTGTGGAACCCGCAGGATTATGACCTGACGACCAAGGGTCCGATCCCGATGCGGCAGTCGCTGTTCCTGTCCCGCAACCTGTCGACGATCAAGCTCGGCATGTCCCTGGGCGAGCAGACCGTCATCGGAGAAGCCCGGCGCTACGGCATCACGACGCCGATCCCGCCCGTCCCGGCGATTCACATCGGTGCCCGTGGCGTGTATCCGATCGAGCTGATCGCCGCGTACACCGCGTTCGCGACCCTTGGCACCCGGGCCCAGCCGATCGGCATCATTCGCGTGGAAGACCGCAACGGCAACATCCTGTGGCAGCCCGCGGTCCAGCGCGAAGAGGTCATGGACGCGGCCCACGAGTGGCTGATGACCGACATGCTGCGCGACGTGGTGCGCCGCGGCACGGCGTCCGGCGCGGTGTGGGGAGCGGGCTTCCAGCTGCCCGCGGCCGGCAAGACCGGGACGACCGACGACTACACCGACGCCTGGTATATCGGCTTCACGCCCGAGATCGTGGCGGGGATCTGGGTCGGGTACGACTACCTTCAGCGGATCATGAACGACGCCGGCGGGGGTCGCATCGTGGCGCCCGCCTGGACCGAGTTCATGCGGGACGTCTACGACCGGCGCCCGCCGCCGGTGGATTGGGCGCGTCCCGATTCCCTCGTGCCGCGCGAGGTGGACTGGAAGACCGGCTACCTCGTCACCCCGTTCTGCCCCGCGGCCGATCATCACTGGGATTGGTTCTACCCGGGGACCCAGCCGACCCAGCTGTGTCCGGTGCACGGCGGGATTCTCCAGGTCACCCCCTAGCGCGATGCTCCGCATCCGCGCCGGTGTGGTGTTTCCGGTTACGGCGCCGCCGATCGAGGACGGCGCCGTTCTCGTCGGGGCCGACGGCCGCATCGCGGCGGTGGGCCCGCACGCCCGCGTCCCGACCCCGGGGGATGCCGAGCGCTTCGAGTTCAAGGACGCGATCCTCACGCCGGGTCTCGTCAACGTCCATACCCATCTCGAGCTGACCCACCTCGCCGGACGGAACGGCGAGAAGGAGTTCGTGAAGTGGATCGGGCGCGTGCGCGAGCTGAAGGACGCGACGTCGCCCGAAGAGTTCCTGGTCGCCGCCGAGCGCGGCCTGCGCGACTGCTGGGGACGCGGCGTCACCTGCATCGCCGAGACCGGCAGCACCGGGGCGGCGATGCAGGCCCTCGTGCGGTTCGGCGGACGCGGCATCGTGTTCCAGGAAGTGTTCGGCCCGTCGCCGGCCCAGGTGGCGGCCAGCATGACGGAGCTGGAGCAGCAGGTGCTGCGGCTGCGGCGCCTCGCCACCTCGCAGCGGCGGGTCGGCGTCTCGCCGCACGCGCCGTACACGGTGAGCGAATCGCTGTTTCGCCGCGTGGCCCGCTTCGCCCAGCAGGACGGGCTCCCCATCGCGGTGCACCTGGCCGAGTCGCAAGAGGAGACGGAGCTGATCCGCTACGGCGCCGGCCCGTTCGCGGAGGCGCTGCGCGCGCGGGGGATCGTGGTCGAGCCGCACCATTGCTCGCCCGTCCAGTATTTGCGGGAGCTTGGCGTGCTGCGCCCCGGGACCCTGGCGATCCACTGTGTCCAGCTCGACGACGGCGATCTGCAGACGCTCAAGGCCAATCGGGTGGCCGTCGCGCATTGCCCGCGCTCCAACCGCGCGCACGCGCACGGCTCGGCGCCCATTTCGGCCCTGCGCGAAGCCGGCATCCCGGTGGGAATCGGAACCGACTCCATCGTGAGCGTCCCCGACCTGGACGTCTGGGCCGAAGCACGCGTGTCGTGGTTCGGGGCGGAGGAGGCGCTACGCCTGCTGACCCTGGAGGGGGCGCGGGCGCTCGGTTGGGAGCGAGAGATCGGGTCGCTGGAAACGGGAAAAGCGGGCGACCTCGCCGTGTTCGGCTACTCGCCGCCCCATCGCCTGCCGCCGCCGCCCGCCGCTCTCCTCACCGTTGTCGGCGGCCGGATCGTGCACCGCGTGTGAGCGCCAAGGCGCGGCGCCACGCCGCGATCCTCCGGATCGTGCGCCGCCAATCGGTCGAGAGCCAGGAGACGCTGCGCGATCTGCTCCGCGCCGACGGGGTCGCCATCACCCAGGCCACCCTGTCGCGTGACCTGCGCGAGATCGGACTCGCCAAGGTCGCGCTCCCCGGCGGGAGCGCGCGGTACGTCGCGCCGTCCGCCGGCGCGGCCGTCCGCTCGGCGCTCGCGGACGTCGTGCCGTCGCTGCTCGTCTCGGCGGACGGGGCCGGGGCGCTGCTCGTGCTGCGGACGACGGCGGGGGGCGCCGCGGCCGTGGCGGCGGCGCTCGACGCCGAGGCGTGGCCCGAGGTGCTCGGCACCGTCGCCGGCTCGGACACCGCGCTGGTGGTGGCCCGGAGCGAGCAGGCGCGGCGTACGGTCCAGGTGCGCATTGAGGCCTTAACCGACGGTCTTGCCGAACGTTAGAAGTGCGAGTAGGATGTGGGGGCCGCCCCCGTTCCTGGTGAGCGAGGCGGTCGTTTTTGTGTCGGAAGAGGTAACCCGTGCGTTGTCTAGCGCTTAACGCGTCGTTCGAGCCCCTGACCATGGTGCCCGTACGCCGAGCCCTCCGCCTCGTGATCGACGGCAAAGCCGAAATCGTCGAGGCGGATAAGGGCGAGGTGGTGCGCAGCGCCCGGATCGAGCTGCCCCGTCCGGCGGTGATCCGGCTGATGAAGTTCGTGCACGTGCCCCGGCGCTTCCGGCGTCAGGTGACGAACACCTTCCTGTTCGCCCGCGACGAGTATCGCTGCCAGTTCTGCGGCCGCCACCAGCATCAGCTGCGCCATCGCGAGTGCCTGACCCGGGACCATCTGATCCCGCTGTCGCGCGGCGGCACCAACGGCTGGAACAACGTGCTGACCGCCTGCTCGACCTGCAACACCCGCAAGGGCAACCTCCTCCCCGCAGAGGTGGGGATGCACCCGCTGCGGGCCCCGGTCGAGCCGCACTTCGTGCACCTCGCGTGGGCCGTGCGTCGCCTCACGGCGATCCAGTCGCGCTACATTCGCCTGTTCTACGGCGCGGCGGTGCTGCGTACGCTCGAGGAGATGTGACCGGAAAATCGCTGCCGTGGATCGTGGCCGGTGGCGCGGCCGTGGCGCTCGCCATCGTCCTGCTCGTGGGGCGGTCGCAGGGCAGCCACCATCCCGACCCGCGTCCCGGCGTTACCGCCATCGGCGTACTGGCGCCTGAGGCGGTGCCCCGCATCCCCGGCGCGGCGGAGTCGTATGCGGCGGCGCGCAGCGTGCCGGCCCTGCTCGACGGCCTGTATTGCCACTGCCATTGCCGCGAGAACGCCAACCACCGCTCGCTCCTGACCTGTTTCGAATCGGAGCACGGCGCGAACTGCGACATCTGCATGGGTGAGGCGGTGCTCGCGGCTCAGATGGCCGCCGGCGGCAACTCCCTGGCGCAGATCCGTCAGGCGATCGACGCCCGCTTCGGCACCTAGCCGCTCAGCGGCGTGCGGAGTCGGCGGGAAACAGCGCCGAGCGCCCTTCCAACGTCAGCGTAGGCAACCCGGCGATGCGCACCAGTGCGCGCTGTGCGCCGTGCGCCAGCGCCTGACCGAGGTTCTCGCGCCCTGAGACCGCGGGCGTGACATCCCCTTTTAGCCAGCGCGTCAGCTCTTCGAGGTCCGTGTCGTTCAGGGTCGTGACGTCCAATCGGGCGACGAGATAGAAGCGGCCGTCCCCGCGCGTCTCCAACGTGACCCGATACGGCACGGCCAGCGCTTCGGCGAGATCCTCCGTGGTACTGTAGCGCGTGACGCCGCCCCCGGTCCGGATCAGGATGAACTCCTCGGCCAGGGGATCGTGACGGGCCACCGCGTCCCATTCGACGCCCGTGACGTAGCGATCGAACCAGCCGGAACGCTCCTTCCACAGTTCCAGCCGGAAGTGCAGGCGGAGCGGGAAGCCGGAGCGCATCAGGTCCACGAATCTCCCGTCGTCCAGGAGACCCGCCGCCTGAACGCGGGCCACCGGGCCGTCTCGTGTGACGGCGAGCCCTGGCCCTTGGAGGACGAAGCGCAAGAGCGCCGCGGCGACCAGGCCGGGCACCAACAGGGAGCGCCGCACGACTAGAACCGGTGCTCCAGCCGGGCGGTCAGGCGCACCGGTTGACCGGCGTTCACCGCCTTGGCGAGGTACACGCCGAACCCGCCCCAATCCACGCCGAGACCCAGATCCGCTTGCCAACTGTCCAGGTCGGGCAATTGCCCGCTGGGCACGCGCCCCGGACCGATGCCCACCAGCCACGCCTGGCCGGCGTCACCGAACACGACGAAGTCCGGTCCGCTGAGGAAGCGCGTCACGTAGCCCAGTCCCTCGCCCTGTCCCGTTTCCGGGTTGTACTGGGTTCGCAGCGAGACGTGACCGCGGTACTCGGCCTGCACCACGATCACGCGGTCGCACGCCGCCACCTTCGTGCCGGCGAACGCGCCTCCGGTGACGAGGGGATTGCAGGCGCCCTGCCGGAAGTCGTAGCCCGGGAACGGCTCCGGGCCGCCGATACTCAGCCGTTTCTGGAGCGACAATGGGTCGCCGCCCGTCCATCCGGCCAGCACCAGCCGCAGGTTGAGCCGTCCCTGGGTGCTGAGCCGGTTGTAGCGGCGGAAGTCGAGGAATGCCCGCGTGGAGCGGTACGCCCCCAACAGCGCCGTCGAGTCCCGCACCGCGTCCGGGAATCCCGTGGCCGGCCGGGCGTCGTGGCTCGAGACGACGTCGAATGAGGCCCGCAGGTACCACCCCGACGTCGGCTGGGAGCGG
>JBGQHV010000223.1:0-4823 GCA_041498155.1 Gemmatimonadota bacterium
AACGCAAGGGCCGCAAGCTATTTTCGGCGCATGGGTTTCTGGCGCCGCCTGTTCGGCGGCTCGTCCCGCGAGGAGGTCAAACCCCAGCGCCTCGACTACCTCAACGAGGCGCTCGCGCTCGAGCGGCAGGGCGACTACGAGGCGGCCCTCACCTCTTACCGCCTGGCCCTGCGCGATCATCCCAACGACGCGCGCATCCTGCAGAACATGGCGATCGCCTTCACCAAGACGGCCCGGCTGGACGAGGCGATCCGCCACTATCGCCGCGCGCTGGAGCTCGACGAGACGCTCGCCGGCGCGCATTACGGCCTCGCGTTCCTGCTGCTGAAGCGGGACGATCCCGACGGCGCCGCCCAGCACCTGCGCGCCTTCCTGGCCCAACCGCCGCGCGGGCCCGATGCCGAGCGCTGGGTCGAGCACGCCACCCGGGCGCTGCGCGAGCTGGGCGCCGCGCCGCCCGCCGCCGCCCCACCGCCCCCGCTCTCGGCGGAGGCGCCCTGAGGCGGATCGGCCGCGCCGCGGCGGCGGCCGCCCTGATCGCCGGTGCGGTCGCGGGCTGCAAGGCGCTCACCCCGGATTTCGACGCGATCATCGCCATCGAAGTCATTCTCCCCGACAGCGGGCACCTCGAGCTGGGCGACACGCTGCATCCGCGGGCGCGCGCCTTGAATGGCCGCGGCGATTCGACGGCGGCGACGTTCGTGTGGAGCGCGCTCGACACCACGCTGCAGGTCGTGGATTCCCTGAGCGGCGCGACGCTGGGGCGCGTCGTCGGCACCGGACGGCTCGTGGCACGCGCCGGGGCGCTGCGGTCCAACGCGGTGAGCATCTCCGTACGGGCCCCGATCGATTCGATCGCGGCCGCGGGTCCAACCCGCGACACCGTCATCGTCTCCGCCCCCGACTCCCTGTCCGACAGCCTGCAGATCAAGGCGTTCGGTCCCCCCGGAACAACGGCCAGTGTGAAGATCGCTCTCAGCGTCGTCGTCTTCCCTCCGGGCCCCCCCGGGCTCACATTGGTCCCTGGGGACACGGTGCGCACGAGCGGAACCGGGGTCGCGGTATTCCAGGTGCGCCTCACCGGCACCAGGCCGGACTCGGCCGTCGTGACAGCCAGTGCGCAACACGCCGGCGGCACGCCGGTTGCGGGATCCCCCGTCACTTTCGTGGTGGAGTTTCTACCGTGACCACTGGCGTGACCACTGGCGTGACCAAAGGCACGCTGACCGAGCTGTTCTTCACCAGCGTCGAGCGCTATCAGGGCGACCGGCCGGCCGCGATGCGCGCCAAGATCGGGGGCACGTGGCAGTCGATCACGCACCGGGAGCTGGCCGATCGCGTGGTCGCCGTCTCGCTCGGGCTGCGCGAGCTGGGGATCGCCGCGGGCGATCGGATCTCGATCCTCTCGGAAACCCGCCCCGAATGGGCCATCGCGGACTATGCCTGCCTGTGCGCCCGCGCGGCGGACGTCCCCATCTACCCGACGCTGACTCCACGGCAGACCGAGTACATCCTCAAGGACTCGGGCTCCGTCGGCGTGTTCTGCTCGAGCCCCGAGCAGGTGGCCAAGGTCGCGGAAATCCGGAGCACCCTCCCCGCGCTGCGGCACGTGATCGCGTTCGACGCGGGCGCCAAGCGGGACGGCGTGATGACGTTCGCCGAGCTCGAGGCCAAGGGCCGGGCGGTCGCCGCCAAGCACCCGCGCATGCGCGAAGAAGCGCTCGCGGTCTCTCCCGACGCGATCGCCACGCTGATCTATACGTCCGGGACGACCGGCGACCCCAAGGGCGTCATCCTCACGCACAACAACATCTGGTCGAACGTACAGGCGGCGCTGGAAGTGATGCCGCTCTCGGCGGAAGACGAGTGCCTCGCGATGCTGCCGCTCAGTCACGTATACGAGCGGATGGTGGATTACACGCTGATGCGGGCGGGCGTGATCATCAACTACGCCGAGTCGTTCGACAAGGTCGCCGCGAACCTCGGGGAGGTGCGGCCGTCGATCGTGTTGAGCGTGCCACGCCTGTACGAGAAGGTGTACGCGCGGGTGCTGGAGAACGCGCTCTCGGGCAGCGCGGTGAAGCGGAAGATCTTCTTCTGGGCGCGGCGGGTGGGGGACGACTGGGCGACCCTGAAGCTCGACCAGCGGCCGATCCCCGGCTGGCTCGCCTTCCGGCATGCGATCGCCGACCGGCTCGTGTTCTCCAAGCTGCGCGCCCGCACCGGTGGACGGATCCGCTTCTTTATTTCCGGGAGCGCCCCGCTGTCACCCGAGATCGCGAAGTTCTTTTTCAGCGCCGGGTTGCCGGTGCTGGAAGGCTACGGGCTGACGGAAACGTCGCCGGTCCTCACGTTGAACCCGTTGACCCGGCCCCGCATCGGCAGCGTGGGCCCGGTGGTACCGGGGGTGCAGCTGAAGATCGCGGCCGACGGCGAGATCCTCGCCAAGGGACCCAACGTCATGCAGGGGTACTGGAACAAGCCCGAGGCGACCGCGGAAGCGATCGACGCCGAAGGCTGGTTCCACACGGGCGACATCGGGGAGCTGGACGCGGATGGGTATCTGAAGATCACCGACCGCAAGAAGGACCTGATCAAGACGGCCGGCGGGAAGTACATCGCGCCGCAGCCGATCGAGAACCAGGTCAAGCTCAACAAGTTCGTGGCCAACGCCGTGCTGCTGGGCGACAAGCGCAAGTTCTCCATCATTCTCGTGGTGCCGAACTTCGAAGCGCTGGAGCCGTGGGCCACCGCGGAGGGGCTGCACTTCGGCTCGCGGCGCGAGCTGGTCGCGCTCCCGGCGGTTCGCAAGAAGATGGAAACGGAAGTCGACAGCATGCTGGGCGATCTCGCCCGATTCGAGCGGCCGAAGAAGGTCGTGTTGCTGGAGCAGGACTTCACCATCGAATCGGGCGAGCTCACACCGACGCTGAAGGTGAAGCGCCGGGTGGTGGAGAAGAACTACCAACCGATCATCGACGCGACCTACGCGGAGGGCGACGCGCTCACCGCGAGCGTGGAGGGCTGAGCCTCAGCGCTTTTCCCCCACCCAGAGCCCGTGCTCGGTCGCCAGGTTCTTCACTCCCTCGGGAATCGCCGGCCGCTCGGATTCGACCACCAAGCGTCGTCCCGGCAGCAGCACGCGTAGCCCGTCCGCCCCCCACGGCGTCGCCGCCAGCTCCGCCCCCACGACCACGCCGCGCGCCATCCCCTGCCGCAGCGGGATCACCCGATCCGACTGCAGCAGGCTGAGAATCGGCAGCTCCTCCACGTCAGGAGGCGCGTTGATGCCGACGAAATGCACCCCGCCCATGAGACTCGCCAGCCCCTCCGCGTGCCGCGCGGCCGATCCCAGGAGAATCACGTAGCCGCCCGGTCCGCCGAGATCGAGCAGGGCCTGAAGCGACTGCGAATCGATCACCACGGGAGACGGTGGCGCCGGCGTGCGGCGTACCGCTCGCAGCTGCCGCTCGCCGGTGATGACCTCGGTGAAGTCCACGATCCCGTCGATGATCTCGAACTCCCGGTGACATACCGGGCATCCCACGACGCCGAGCATGATCATGCGGCCATTCATCTCCGAGGTGGAGAGCACGAGATACTCCTCGCGGTGCTCCTCGGGACAGCGCAGCATCTCGGTCAGCTCGATGTGCATGGACGGGGGCCTGGGGAGTGGGATGTGGGGAGTGGTTCTTACGGACGGAACTCGACCCAGGTCAACTTCCCCTGCTTCACCGTGATGCGCCGGTACACCTTGCGTCCGTCGATCTCGACGCCGAGCACATAGTCGCCCGCCGGTACGTCGCCGATGGCGAAATGCTCGTGATAGACGGGATCCGAGTGGTTGCGGGGCCCGTAGGTTTCGATGTAGGAAAACGGTGTCTCCTGCGGCTCCGGCTTCACGAGACCGTAGATGCGCGCCTGCGGCTCCGGTTGCCCGAGCGAATCCCAGACCTGCCCCGCCACCACACCCGTCCCCGGGAGCGGCTCGATCCACAGCTCGGGATTGGCGTTGAAGGGTGGATAGCGCACGGCCGGATCCACGATCTTGGTGGAATCGGTCGTCGGGGCCACGTGGACCTCGAGATGCAGATGGTCGTTCGTCGCCCGGCCGGTGTTGCCCACCAGCGCGATGACGTCACCCGTCTTCACCCGTTGCCCGGCACGGGCGAGCAGCCTGGTGTTGTGGTAGTAGACGGAGAACACGAACTGACCGTCGAGCTTGCGATCGTGCCGGATGGCCACGGTGTTGGCACCGGCCTCGGCCGGCCCCGAATAGACGACCACGCCATCGCCGATGGCGTGCACCGGCGTGCCGTCGGGGTTGTTGAACTCCACCCCCTGGTGCGCCTGGAAGTTGCCGCCCATGGTCGAGCCGAAACGGTAGGTCTGGTCGATGTAGGGTTGATCGGCGGGGACGATGGGGCGCCGGAACCACGTGTGGCGAAACTTCTCTACCACGGAGCCGGCGCCGCGCGGTGCGGAGCTGAGCGCCGCGGTCCCGGGCGCGCCCGCCAACGCCGCTTCCAGCGCCGCCTCGGCCGCGGCGGCCCCCTGGCAGGTGCGCCGGCACGGCGGCGCGGCGCGCTCGACCCAGGTGCGTCCGCCGTCGCCCGATGTCGCGATGCCGCGCAGATGCCACGCCACGAGGCTGTCGCTCGACCCGGACCGCAGGTACAGCACGTACTGATTCGTGATCCGCCCCCAGAGCGAATCATGCGCGGTCGTGGCGCCGGCGGAGTCCGTGATCACCCGCCAGGTCGTGCCGTCGTCCCAGGTGAGCTTGATGCCGTCCGCGGTGGCGATGTAGACGGTATCGCCGC
>JBGQHV010000224.1:0-4805 GCA_041498155.1 Gemmatimonadota bacterium
AGCCAGGCGTACTACACCCTGCAGACCGCGTATCAGTCGGTCGGGATCCAGGACACCAATCGGGTCGTGGGTCGCGAGCAGCTGCAGCTGGCCACCGACCGCTACAAGGTCGGCTCGGGGACGTTTTTCGAGCTGTTGGACGCTCAAGTGACGGCGCTGCGGGCGGAGACGGATTACATCAGCGCGGTCTACGACTATCACAAGGCGGTGGCTGCGCTGGAAGCAGCCGTCGGCCGCAGCTTGCGCTAACCGGAGAGGAACTCGATCCATGTCCAAGGGAAGCAAGGTGCTCATCGGTGTCGGCGGGGTCGTGCTCGTCGCGGGCCTCGTCATTGCCAGTGCCAGCGCCAAGCGGGAGCGCGGAACCGAGGTCCGCTTCGAAAAGGTGTCGCGGCGCGACCTCGTCGCCGCCGTGACGGCGAGCGGCAAGGTCCAGCCGAAGACGAAGGTGGACGTCAGCCCCGACATCACGGGGCGCATCACGCGCCTGGCGGTGCACGAGGGCGACCTCGTGACCAAGGGGCAGTTTCTGCTCCAGATCGATCCCACGATCTACGAAGCGGGGCTGCAGCGCGCGCAGGCGAATTACGCGTCCGCCCAGGCGTCGTTGGTCCAGTCCATCGCGAGCCGGGATCAGGCCGCCCGAGCGCTGGACCGGGCGAAGCAGCTGAAGGCGCAGAACCCCAATCTGATCTCGAACGAACAGTTCGAGCAGGCGCAGACGACCTTCAACGTCGCCGAAGCCGTGGCGAACTCGGCGCAGCATCAGGTGGACCAGGCGCGCGCCGGCATGGCCGAGTCGCGCGACCAGCTCGCCAAGACGCACATCGTGGCGCCGATGGCCGGTCGCGTCACGCGGCTCGCCGTGGAAGAGGGTGAAATGGCGGTGCCGGGCAACTTCTCGCGCGACGTCGGCCTGCTGCTCACGATTTCCGACCTCTCGGTGATCCAGACGAAGGTGAACGTCGACGAGACGGACGTCGTGCGCATTCACCTGGGCGATTCGGTCGAGGTCTCGATCGACGCCTTCCCCGACACCGCGTTCGTGGGCCGGGTGACGAAAATCGCCAACAGCGCGCTGCTGGCGCAGACGGCGGTGACGGGCACGAACGACCGCGCGGTGGACTACGAGGTGGAGATCACGCTCGAGAATCCGCCGTCCGACGTGCGTCCCGATCTCTCGGCGACGGCGCGGATCGTCACCGACACGCGCAGGCAATCGATCTCGATCCCGATCATCGCCCTCACGGTCCGGGAGAACACCCCGGTGACGCCCGAGAGCCGGCGCGACACCGCGCAGACGGGCAAGAAGAAGGAAACCGAGGGCGTGTTCATCGTGACGAACGGGAAGGCGACGTTCCGCGCGGTGCGGGTCGGCATCGCGGGCGACGAGTACTTCGAGGTGCTGGACGGCGTGAAAGAGGGCGAGCAAATCGTCGCCGGCCCCTATCAGGCGATCCGCGATCTGAAAGACGGGGCGCCGGTGCGCGCCGCGAAGGCGCCGACCGACACGACGCACCGGGCCGGCTCGTGAGCCGCGCCCAGGAGTTCCGCACCGGCGACACGCCGCTGCCGGACATCGTCATTCTCACGCACAAGCTCGCGCGCGAGTACGACATGGGGTCGGAAGTGGTGCGCGCGCTGCGCGGCGTCGATCTCCAGATCCGGCGCAACGAGTACGTGGCGGTGATGGGGCCGTCGGGGTCGGGCAAGTCCACCCTGATGAACCTGATCGGCTGCCTCGACACGCCGACGGCGGGCGAGTACTGGCTCAACGGCCAGCAGGTGTCCGATCTCGCCGACGACGATCTCGCCCGCATCCGCAACAAGGAGATCGGCTTCGTCTTCCAGACGTTCAACCTGCTGCCCCGCGCCTCGGCGCTCCACAACGTGGAGCTGCCGCTCATCTACGCCGGGCTCGCGTCGCGCGCGCGGCACGACCAGGCCGTGTCGGCGCTGACGCGCGTGGGCCTGGGCGACCGGATGGAGCACAAGCCCAACGAGCTGTCGGGCGGCCAGCGCCAGCGCGTGGCCATCGCGCGCGCGCTCGTCAACACCCCGAGCATCCTGCTGGCCGACGAGCCGACGGGCAACCTCGACTCGACCACGAGCCAGGAGATCATGGGGGTGTTCGCCGAGCTGCACCGCCAGGGGCAGACGATCGTGATGGTGACCCACGAGGCCGAGATCGCGGCCCACGCCGCCCGCGTGGTCACGCTGCGCGACGGTCTCATCGCCACCGATCAGCTGAAAGCCGCGTAGGTGCACTTCTTCGAGGCGATCCGGCTCGCCTTCCGTCAACTGGTGGCGCAGAAGCTGAAGAGCGGGTTCGCGCTCATCGGCGTGTTCATCGGCGTCACGTTCCTGATCGGCGCGTGGTCGATCGTGAACGGAATGAACACGTACATGACGGAGAAATTCGCCGGCACGCTCGTGGGGGTGAACACCTTCCACCTGCGCCGGGCCCCGAACGTCAATTTCGACGTGGATGATTCCACCTGGCGGGCGTGGCGGCGCCGCCCCCGCATCAAGTTCGCGGACGCCGAGGCGGTGGCCGAGGGGCTTTCGGTCCCGGTGATCACCGCCTGGTACTCCGAGGACCGCGGCGGCGTGGAATACAACGGCAAGATCGCCAAAGACATCACGCTCGAGGGCGCCACCGAGCGGTATTTCGACATCATGAACCTGAAGATCGAGCAGGGCCGGCCGTTCAGCGCCCAGGAGTCGAAGGCGGGCGCCGCGGTGGTCGTCCTGGGGCACGATCTGGCGGAGAAGCTGTTCACGGGTACGAACCCGGTGGACCGCACGGTGCGGATCCACGGGATTCCCTACCGCGTGATCGGCGTGGTGGAGCGTCAGGGGAACCTGCTGGGCATCTCGCTCGACAAGTTCGTCGTGGCCCCCGCCCTGTCGCCGATCCAGCGCGAGGTGAATCCACCCGGCGTAGTGGACGCCCTCATCGTCAAATCGAATTCGCCGCCGGAAATGCAGGAAGCGATGGACGAGACGGAAGCGATCATGCGCAGCCGCCGCCATCTGCGTCCCCGGCAGGACGACAACTTCGCGATGATGACGTCCGCGGGCGTGCTGGACTTCTGGAACAAGCTGAGCCGCATTCTCTACGCCGTGGGACCGGGCCTGGTCGGGATCGCGCTCATCGTGGGCGGGATCGTGATCATGAACATCATGCTGATGGCCGTGGCCGAGCGGACGCGCGAGATCGGCATCCGCAAATCGCTGGGCGCCCGGCGGACCGACATCCTGCGCCAATTCCTGGCCGAGTCGGTCACCATCGCGGTGATCGGCGCGGCGCTCGGGATCACGGCGGGCATCCTGCTGTCGATCCTCTTGAACGTGGCGACGCCGTTGCCGGCGACCGTGTCGCCGATGTCCATTCTGCTCGGCGTGGTACTGGGCGGCGGCGTCGGGGTGCTCGCCGGGGTCTATCCCGCGAGCCGCGCCGCGCGGCTCGATCCGATCGTGGCCCTGCGCCAGGAGTGAGCCCATGACCCCCATGCTCGAAGGCGCCAGCATCGCCCTGACCTCGTTGCGCGCGCACAAGGCGCGCGCGGCGCTCACCATCCTCGGGGTCGCGATCGGCGTCATGGTGGTGATGGTGATCGGCGCGGTGATCTCGGGCTTCAACAAGGGCATCGCCGACATGCTGGAGCAGTCGGGGCCCAAGACGTTCTGGGTGGGGCGGTTCTTCCAGGGCGGCGTGAACATCTCTGACGGCTCGGACGAGATGAACCCGTGGCGCCGCAACCCGCCGATTTCGATCGAGGACGCGCGCGCCGTCGCGGCGCTGCCCTCCGTGGCCTGGGTCGCCCTCGACGAAGGGGGACAGGGGGACGTGACCTTCGGGGCCAAGACCCAGAAGAACGTCCAAATCCACGGCCGCAGCGCCGCCTGGCCCAACATCGCCGGCGGCGACGTGTCGCCCGGCCGCTCCTTCACCGAGGTGGAGGACGGCGCGGCGAGCACCGTCGTCGTGATCAATCAGAAGATGGCCGAGCTGCTGTTCGACCAGATCGACCCGATCGGCCGCCGCATCAAGATCCAGGGCATGCCGTACACGGTGATCGGCGTGTTCAATCCGCCGCCGCAGCTGTTCGGCGGGCAGCCGTCACCCGAAGTCGTCATCCCGCACGGCGCCCTGGTGAAGTACGTGGACTACTGGCGCGGCTGGATGGACATCCTGGTGGGCCCGACCGAGGCGGCGACGACCTCACAAGCGATGGAAGACGTGACGGAGGCGATGCGGCTGCGGCGTGGCCTGCGACCCGGGCAGGACAACAACTTCGCCGTGGTGAGCCAGGAGAAGATCCTCGAGAGCGTGAACAGCACCACGGCGATCGTGCGCTTCGTGATGTTCGCGCTGTCGGGCGTCGGACTCATGGTGGGCGGCATCGGCGTCGTCGCGATCATGATGATCTCGGTGACCGAGCGCACGCGCGAGATCGGCGTGCGCAAGGCGCTGGGCGCCACGCGTCGCGCCATCCTGTGGCAGTTCCTGGTCGAGGCCTCGACGTTGACGCTCGTCGGCGGCATCGTCGGCATGATCGGCGGAGGACTCGTGGCGCTGCTGCTGGCGCTGCTCACGCCGATCCCCGCGCACGTACCGCTCGCGTCCATCGCGGCCGCCCTCGTGGCCGCGGCGCTCACCGGCGTCGTGTTCGGCATCTATCCCGCCAACCGGGCCTCACGACTCGATCCGGTCGAAGCACTGCGGTACGAGTAGCCGCGATGAACCCATTTGAAGCGCTGCGACTCGCGGTGCTGCAAATCCGGGCCCAGAAGTTGAA
>JBGQHV010000225.1:0-4766 GCA_041498155.1 Gemmatimonadota bacterium
ATGGAGTGTTTCACCATCTCCGAGATCATCTCCCGGATGGGCAACAACTTCACCTCGGCGTTGCCGGCCAGCGTGTACGAGTAGATCCCCAGCAGGATCATATAGATGAGGATCAGATAGAGCGCCTTGCCGCCGACCCAGAGGTCTTTGGCCTCGCGCCGGAACACGATCCACCACGCGGGCGTCGCCGATTCCACGGCCACGGCTCGGTCGCTCATGCCGTCACCTCCAGGTTTTTCCGCAGCCGGGCCTGGCGGCCCCACGGCAGCCGGAACAGACTCGCCCCGCCGGCCTCCAGGCGGAGTCGCGGGCCGGCGTACACGAACAACAGAATGATTACGATGATGGGAAACACGAACGGCCCTTTCAGCCAGGACCCGTAGTCGTGCAGACTCCGGTTGTTCACGATGACCTTTTCCAGGAATTCGTCCGCCCCCGCCAGCGGGTTCGATCGCTGAAAGAACTTCCCCACCAGTCCCTTCTGGGCCTGTCCGGGGAGCAGCGCGGGCAACAGAAACAGGAGGTAGATGGTGAGACTGGTGAACAGGCTGGTGCGATTCGAATTGGACCAGAAGCTCACGAGCATCCCGAGACCCGTGAAGCCGATGACCAGCAGGCTGCCGACGAAACCGACCCACTTGAGCGCGGGATAGAGGATCGCATCGCCCTGGGACACCACCAGCAGGCACGGGAAGGTGACGGCCATCGCGGCGGGCCACGGAGACATGCTGGCGAGGAACTTGCCGAGCACGATCTGCGTCCGGCTTGCGGGCGTCAACAACAGCGTCTCCAGCGCGGCGCGATCCCGCGCGCCGCTGATCGTATCTGCAGCGATAAGCAGGCCCATGAACACGCCGACATACATGCAGGTCTGCAGCGTCGACCAGACCATTTCCTTGGGAGGCGTCAGATCGAGCTGGCTGCTGCTGACCATGAGATAGGTCGTCACCCCGATCACCACCGTATACAGGAGCAGCAGCATCAGGGCGCGACCCCCGACCCAGAGCTCCTGCAGCTCACGGCGGCACACCAGCCACCAGGCGAACAGGCCTGGCCCGGAGCGGAACGCGCGCTCGCCGCTCATGTCGGCCTCGGCCGCAGCCGCTGCATACCCGGCTCCAGCTGGAGACTTGGACCGGCGTAGAGAAACAGGGCGGCGAGAACGAGAATGGGGAACACGACCGGCGCCGTCATCCAGAGCAACACCTGGCGCACCGGAGCGTCGCTCATGACGACGTCACTCAGCACTCGAACGCCAGCGGCCATTGGATTCGCCATCTGGAAGAGATTGGAGCGTTCCGCCGCTTGCGTGCTGACGGTGACGGTGGCCAACCCGGAATACGTCGCCGGCAGGATCAACACGAGGTAGAGGGCGACGCTCACGAGCATGCTGGTCTTGTTGGAACTGCACCACATGCTCACGAGCATGCCGAGGCCCGTGAACGCGGGCGCGAGCAGCGTCCCCATCAGCGGCCCCCACAGCAGCGCTTGCCCAAGTGCCGGGTCCCCTTTGGAGAGCACTACCCAATAGGGAATGGCGACCGCCAGCGCGACCGGCCAGGGAGAAAGCGCCGAAAGGAACTTCCCCACCACGATCTCGCGCCGGCTGGTCGGCGTGAGGAGCAGGCCCTCGAGTGTGGCGCGCTCCCGCTCCCCCGAAACGCTGTCGGCGCCGACGATCAAGCAAATGAACAACCCGACGAACACCGCCGCCTTGACGATCTCCAGCACCATTTGCTTCAACGGCAACAAGTTCAGCTCCGAATTGCTGGCGAACAGATAGGCATAAATGCCCAGCAGGATCGTGTAGATCAGGATCATGGTCAGGGCCTTTCCCCCGATCCACTGATCGCGCAGCTCCCGCCACAAGACGATCCGCCACACCGGCGCGGCGCCGGACGTGCTCACTTGATCGCTCCAGCCGTGAGCTGGAGGAACACATCCTGCAACCGACCACCCTCGGGCTCGAAGCTCAAGATCGGGATGTCGGCGCGGATCAGCGTTTCCAGGATCCGGTTGTTGATCGGGTGGTCGTCCGAGGCGCCTTCATCCAGTTCCACGCGCAACCAGCCGGGCTGCCCGCTGGCGGGGACCACCCGGCGCACGGCCGGGATCGCTTCCAGCTCCCGCTGCGCGTCGTCCAGCGCGGCGGTGGGGACGCGGATGCGAATGACATTCTGCTCCGTGCGTCCGATGACTTCGTTCACCGCCCCGGACGCGACGATCTCGCCCGAGCTCAGGATGACGACGTCGTCGCACACGCTCTCCACCTCGGAGAGGAGGTGACTGCACAAGATCACGCCGGCGCGGCGATCGCTGGCGATTTGCTGCACCAGGCCGAGCAGCTCCTGCTGACCGCGTGGATCGAGACCGATCGTCGGCTCGTCGAGGAACACGACCACCGGATCGTTGACGAGGGCCCGCGCGATGCCGATGCGCTGGCGCATGCCGTGGCTGTAGGTGCTGACGAGGGACCGGGTCCGCTGTTTGAGACCCACTTCCTCCATCAGGCGCAAGCCGATCGCCTTGGCGTCGGCGGCGGTGCGTCCATAGAGCTGGCCGAAGTAGGTCAGATACTCGATGCCGGTCATCTGCTTCGGCAGCCCGAAGCTCTCGGGCAGGACCCCGATGCGCCGCCGGATCTGGTCGGGGTGCTTGTGGCTGATCCCGTCCACGCTGAAGTGCCCGGCGTCGGGCTCCATGATCGTCGTCAAGATGCGGATCGAGGTCGTCTTCCCGGCACCGTTGGGGCCGAGAAATCCGAGCATGCGTCCGGCCTTCAAGGTGAACGACAGTCCACGGAGCGCGTGTCTCGGTCCATAGGTCTTGGCCAGACCTTCAGCCACCAGGACGTCGGTTCCGGTCCCTGCCGGTCCAACCTGATCGCTCTGCATATGAGTCGGATCTCCCTTCTGGGCGTTCACGGCATGTACTCCATGGGCGACGTCAGCCGGTAGACGGCGCTGACTTGCATCGCGTGTTTCTCCAAGGCCAGCGCCGCGGCGCGGGCGTCCGCCAGCTCCTGCGGACTCAACTGCACCACCTTCACCAGGACCAGCGTCTCATCCTCGGGATCGTCCACGGCGCCGATTTGCACGTTGCCCACGCCGGGCGCGTAGAACTTGCGCTGGTGGCCACTCTCGGGATCGTGCGGGCTCCACTCGTCGATCACCAGCACGCTGTCGTAACAGGAGCCGGCGATGCACACGTGCTGCCCCATCTCGTGGACCCGACCGCAGTCGTAAAAATCGATCTTCGCCGACAGGCCCTGGAGGTACGGGGCCGACCCGATCCGCGGGTCCGCTGGGATGGCGAGGCCCGCTTTGGCGCCCTCCTGACCGGCGATCCACGTCTTCGGAGCGCCGTGGAACCTGCCGTCCTCGTACTCCTCCGGATACTCGCCGAGGCCCCACACGTTGCCGTCGTTGTCCTGCGCGTGAAACGCCAGCTCCGACTCCTCGAGATCGCCTTCGTTCATATCGCGGTCCCACAAGACGACGGTCCGCACGCCGTCGATCACCTTGGTCAGGTCCGTGACGGTGAGAATCACGCGGTGCGGCAACGGCCCGCCGCCGCGGTTGGACCGGCCTTCCAGGATGAACTGGGTGCCGGGAACGAGCGGCATCCACCGGTTGGCGATCCGGGTCGGGGTGGAGAATCGCGCATGGTCGAACGTGGCGCTCAGATCGCAGTTCTGCGCCGCGACCCCACCCGCGACGCCCGACAGCGACAGCAGCGTGGCTAGCGTGCGCTTCATGCGGCCGCCTTCCCGAATCGCAGGTACAGACTGGGGACCACGAAGAGATTGAGCAGGGTCGAGGTGATCAGGCCGCCCAGAATCACGATAGCCATCGGATACTCGATTTCGTGCCCGGGGATGTCGCCGCTGATCACCAGCGGCACCAAGGCCAGTCCCGTCGCCAGCGCGGTCATCAGAATCGGCGAGAGCCGCTCGCGCGCCCCCCGCAGGGCGAGCGCCGCACCGGAGGTTTCGCCCTCGTAGCGCTCCAGATGCTGATAGTGACTGATGAGCATGATCTGATTGCGAGCGGCGATCCCGAACACGGTCAGGAAACCAACCAACGAGCCGAGCGAGATGACGTCGCCGGTGAAGGCGACCGCCAGCAGGCCGCCCACCAGCGCCGAGGGCAGGGTCAGGAAGCCGAGGACGGCGAGTCGCGTATTCTCGAACGAGGCCAGGAGGATGAGGAACACGCCCAGGCCGGCGGCGATGGCGAAGGCCAACAGGCGGTTCGACGCGGCCTCCCGCTCCGTGTACTCCCCCAGAATGACCGCGCGATACCCGAGCGGGAACTGAATCCGCTCGAGTCGATCTTCGACCTCGTCGGCCACGGCGCCGAGATCGCGGCCCGTGACTTCGGCGCCGACGTCGATCCGCCGCGAGTCGTTTTCCCGGTAGATCACGCTCTGCGCCGGCAGGATACGCACGTGGGCGACGTCGCCCAGCCGGACGTGCCCGCCGCTCGGCGTGTCGAGCAGCAAGTCGCGCACACTGGTGAGGCTGCGTCGCGTGGCGGGCGTGCTCCACACATTGACGTCGTACGCCCGCCCGTCCCGGAAAATGTCGCCGACTTCTTCTCCCGCCAGCAGCGTTCCCGAGGCCCGGCGCACGTCGCCCGGCTTGAGGCCGTAGCGTTGCGCCACCGCGAGGTCGACCTCGACCTGTATCTGAGGCACCTCCGATTGCAGGCCGTGGTCGAACCGTACCCCAGATGGCCTGCATCTCCCTTCCTCATCCGGATCCG
>JBGQHV010000226.1:0-4762 GCA_041498155.1 Gemmatimonadota bacterium
CAGTGGCGTATGCTCGGGCCGTTCCGCGGCGGGCGGGTCGACGCCGTGAGCGGGGTGCCGGGCCGGCCGAACGAGTTCTACTTCGGCCACGTCAACGGCGGCGTGTGGAAGACGATCGACGGGGGTCGCGTGTGGGAGCCGATCTTCGATGCGCAGCCCGTCGCCTCGATCGGCGCGCTCGCCGTGGCGCCCTCGGCGCCGGACGTGATCTACGTGGGGAGCGGCGAATCGACACTGCGCGATTCCACCGGGTACGGCGACGGCGTGTACAAATCGACCGACGCCGGCAAGACCTGGAGCCACATCGGGCTCGCCGACTCGCAGCACATCGGCAAGATCGCCGTGCATCCCACGAACCCCGACGTCGTATTCGTCGCCGCCATCGGCCACTACTACGGCCCGAGCACCGAGCGCGGCGTGTTCCGCTCGATCGACGGCGGCCGGAGCTGGCAAAAGGTGCTGTACAAGAACGAGAACGTCGGGGCGATCGAGGTCGTGATCGACCCGACGAACCCGCGGGTGCTCTACGCCGGGCTCTGGAACACCCGGCGTCCCACCTGGTTCGTCTACGCGCCGACCAACGGTCCTGGCGGCGGCATCTACAAGTCCACCGATGGCGGCGATACCTGGCAGCAGCTCACCCAGGGGCTGCCGGCCGATGGGATCGGGCGCACCGGGATTGCGGTGGCCCCGGGCCAGCCGCAGCGCGTGTACGCCTGCGTCGACTGCCTGCTGCCGGAGCCGGGCGCGCCACCCCCGCCTGCACCGACGCCGGGCGGGCCGCCGCAGCGCGACACGACGCCGCGCCAGGGCGGTTTCTTCCGCTCGGACGACGGCGGGGCCACGTGGTCGCGCGCGTCATCGGACTCGGCGCTGTGGGGTCGCGGGTGGTACTTCGAACACGTGGTCGTGGATCCGCACGACCCCGATCGCGTCTACGTCTCCAACGTCTCCGTCTCGCGCTCGACGGACGGCGGCAAGACGTGGGTGCCGCTGCGCGGCTCCCCGGGCGGCGACGACTACCATCAAGCGTGGATCGCGCCCGACGATCCGGCCACGATGATCGTGGCGAGCGATCAGGGCTGCGTCATCACGCGCAATGCGACGGCCGAAGATCCGCGAGAGGTCACCTGGAGCTCGTGGCTCAACCAGCCCACGGCGCAGCTGTACCACCTCTCGGTGGACTACCGCTTCCCCTACTGGGTGACCGGCGCGCAGCAGGACAGCGGCGCCGTGGCGGTGCGCTCGCGCGGCAAATTCGGCGAGATCTCAATGCACGATTGGGAGCCGATCGGAGCGGGCGGCGAGAGCGGCTACACAGCCGGGGATCCGCTGCATCCGGGGATCGTGTTCGGCAGCACGGGCGATCGCTGGGATCTGGAGCAGAACCGCGTCATCCCGGGCACCGCCGATCCCAAACCGGCCAACCGGGAGACCGTGCGGCGCGACTGGACGCAGCCGCTCGTCATCTCGAAAGCCGATGCGCACGCGCTGTACTATGCCGATCAATTCCTGTTCAAGTCAATCGACGGCGCTCGCTCGTGGAAACAGATCAGCCCGGACCTGACACGGCCCGAACCGGGCGTGCCGCCGAACCTCGACCTCGCGGCCGCGGCCGACACCGGCGACAACGGCCGGCGCGGCGTGATCTACACGGTCGCCCCGTCGCCGATCCTCGTGCCGTTGGTGTGGATCGGCACCGACGACGGCGTCATCCAGCTGACGATGAACGACGGCAAGACCTGGCAGAACGTGACGCCGCCCGCTATCGGTCCCTGGAGCCGCGTGTCGATGCTGGAGGCCTCGCACTTCGATTTCCGCGCGGCGTACGCGGCCGTCGACCGCCACCAGCTGGAGGACTTCGAGCCCTACATCTACCGCACGCGGGACCAGGGTAAGACCTGGCAGCGCATCAGTACCGGCCTGCCGCCAGGGGTGTACGTGCACACGGTGAAGGAGGACCCCGCTCGCCAGGGATTGCTCTTCGCCGGGACCGAGCGCAGCGTGTTCGTGTCATTCGACGACGGCGATCACTGGCAGTCGCTGCAGCACGACCTGCCGCCCACCTCGATGCGCGATCTCGAGATCTACGGCAACGACCTCATCGTGGCAACGCACGGCCGCGGCTTCTGGGTCCTGGATGACATCAGCCCGCTGCGCCAGCTGGACGACACGGTGGCGGCGGTCGATGCCTATCTCTTCAAGCCGGCGGATGCCATCGACGTCGATCAGGGCGACGACAACGGCACGCCGTACCAGAAGGACGAGCCGCGGTCGGAGAATCCGGCGGACGGCGCCTACATCGACTACTACCTGAAGAGCGACGCCGCGGGGCCGGTGACGCTCGAGATTCTCGACGCCAAGGGCGCGAGCCTGCACACGTTCTCGAGCGAAGCCCCTGCCGCGGGCGCCCGTCCCCCACGCCCCGGCATCCCCAATACGACTGCGCTGTGGCGCCCGGAACCGAAGGCGTTCTCCGCGAGCGCCGGGATGCATCGCGTGACCTGGCGCCCGAACACCGGCCGTTCGCCCGGATTCGGGGCCTTCGGCGCTCGCGGCCCGCAGGACCCGGTCGTGGCCCTGCCGGCCGAGTTCACGGCGAAGCTCACGGTGAACGGGAAGAGCTACACGCAGACCTTCATGGTGAAGCCCGATCCGAGAGGCCTCGAGGAGTAACTATGTGCCGCAACATCCGCACGCTCTACCATTACGACCCGCCGACCACCGATGACGAAATCCGGGCGGCGTCGCTGCAATTCGTCCGGAAAGTGAGCGGTTTCACGAAGCCGTCCGCCGCGAACGCCGCGGTCTTCGACCAGGCGGTCACGGACGTCGCGGCAACGGTGCGCGCGTTGCTCGATTCCCTGGTCACGCAGGCCCCGCCCCGGAACCGGGTGGAGGAGATCGCAAAAGCGAAGGCGCGGTCAGCGGAGCGGTTCGGGCGGAAGTCGGGGTCGAACTGAGGGCGGTCGGGCGGTCGGCCGGTCAGGCGGTCGGGGTCGACGTTCGGCCTTTTCTGCTTACGGCCTTGTAAAGACGCCATGTGAGGCGGCTGGCACTCCCTCGCACCGCATCCAGCGCCTGCCACTCCGACTCGGATAGGTACCCGAGCTTGAACGACAACCGGAGCGCATAGGAGAGTTCGGAGAGCGAGCCGAGCGAAATGTCGAGGTATCGTCGGAATTCCGCGGGGCCCCGCTTCGCGGATCCTTCTGCAATATTCGCGGCCGCCGAGAAGGCCGCGCGGCGAGCCTGCGACGAGAGCCCGTAGAGCTCGTGACGAGGGAATGCCCCGGTGACGCGGTACACCGCGATCACCAACTCATCGCACGCCCGCCACGCCTGAAACCGCTCGTACGGCATCATCGATGGGGAAACTCGCCCCAACGGCACGTTTGTCCGCAACCATTCTTACGCGCTACGTACCGCCGTGACCACCCGACCGCCCGACCGCCTCAGCCGCTCGCTTCGGTCCAGCGGACCAGCGCCGCGTCGAGCGCCCGCCGCGCGCGGTCTAGCTCCACGCTCAGTCGCCCGGCCTCTCGCGCCCCGTCGGCGCCGCCCTGATAGAGCGCCGGGTCGGCCAGAGCGCGCTCCAGCTCGCCAATCCGCGCCTCGGCCGCGTGCACCGCTTGCTCGCGCGCCTCGACCTCCCGGCGCGCCGCCCGCACCGACTCCTGACTCTCGCGTTTCGCCGCGGCGGCCTTCCGGACCTCGGTCCGCGTGGCTCGGTTGCTTGTCGTTTCGGCGCGATCCGCTCGACTCGCAACGGCCCGCTCGGCCTGCTGTTGCTCCCACTCCACGAACGTGCCCGCGTAGTCCTGGACCCGGTCGCCGTCGAACGCCCACACCCGAGTCGCCAGCTCCCGCAGAAACGCCCGGTCGTGACTCACCACGAGAACCGTCCCCTCGTAGTCCTCGAGCCCGTCCTCCAGCGCTTCGATCGACTCCACATCCAGGTCGTTGGTGGGCTCGTCCAGCACGAGGAGGTTCGCCGGCCGCAGCGCGAGCAGCGCCAGCGCGAGTCGCGCGCGCTCGCCCCCGGACAAGACCCGGGTGCTGCGCCGCACCTCTTCCCCCGTGAACCCGAAGGCGCCGAGATGGTTCTGGATGTGCCCGCGCGTCCAGCGGCCGCGCAGATCGGCGACGCAATCGTAGACGGTCCGGTCTTCCGGAACCTGCGCGAGGTCCTGCCGAAACCATTCGGCCACGATGCCGGCGCCGAGGCGGACCTCTCCCGCGGCGGATGCGCGCGCGCCGAGCAAGGTCGCCAGCAGAGTGGACTTCCCGGCTCCGTTCGGCCCCACCAGGGCGATCACCTCGCCGCGCCGCGCGACACTTGAGAAGTCGCGCACCAGGGTGCGATCGCCCATCGTGATGCGCAGCCGCTCCACCACCAGCACCTGGTCCCCACCCCGCTCGGCGTCGCCGAAGCGCACGCTCATCGCCTCGCGCTCCCCCGGCGGCGCGGACAGCCGCGGCAGCCGGGCCAGACGGGCACGGCGCCCCTTCGCCTGGGCGCTGTTCTGCCCCGCGATATTGCGCCGGATGTAGTCCTCTTCCTTGGCGATGACCTTGCGCTGCTGCGCCACCTGACGCTCGAGCGTCAGCTGCCGCTCGGCGCGTTGCCTCACGAACGCGGTGTACCCGCCCCGGTACGCCATCGTCGTGCCGCCGGAGACGTGGAGCACGTGGTCCACCGCGTCGTCGAGGAACGCGCGGTCGTGGCTGATGACGATCAGCGTCTCGCCGAACTCGCCGA
>JBGQHV010000227.1:0-4754 GCA_041498155.1 Gemmatimonadota bacterium
CGTCTCGGGGCTGGTGCTCAGTATGCCATTCATGAAAACGGGGATCGTCCCCGGCTGGCTCATGCTGATGATGACGACCGGCATCCTCGGCGCCCTGATCGCCATCGGCATCGCGCTCCCCGCCGCGGCACATCTGGGCCGGCTCGAGCTGGATCCGCGTGGCGAGCTGCCGGAGCACTTCCATACGCTGAGGGGACGGCTGGTGTGGGGCTCTTCAATTGCAGGGGGGATGGCCCTCATCGGAGTGATAGCGGGGACCGTCATGAGGGGATAGGAAAGACAATAGACTAGACGTATAGACGTTCAGCGGGGTTTGGTCTCTAGTGCCTGGGGGTGGTGGGGCGGCCCATCAACCAGTGACTATCCCACCGCCACACGTCTATACGTCTAGTAGTTGCCTGTCCTCAGCCTACTCTCTGTCCGACTAGTGCCTGTTTCGTCTCCCGATATCCAGCCTCGATGTATCGTCTCACGTTTCCCACCGCGAACGTTGCTTCCCGCTCGTGTACCGCTCTCACCACGACCAGCCTGGCCCCGTCCGTGGGCCACGCCGCGATCGTCCGTTCGACCTGGGCCGCCATCATGATCCGCTCCGATGTCCCGTGGGCGCGGACCAGGGCCGGGGGGAATCGCGGCACGGGCCCGGTCGGCTCCGGCTCGTCGAACCCCGGTCCCACATGCACCGCGACGACCAGATCGGCCGGGATCGACCGCGCCGCCTCGAGTGGCAGCACGGCGCGCAGACCGCCGTCGGCGTAGCGCCGCCCATCCATAACCGCAGGAGGATAGTAAAGCGGCAGCGCGCAGGAGGCGTACAGAGCATCCCACAACCCCACGTCCCCACGTCCCCCTGCTCCGAACCGCACCGCCTCTCCCGAGTCCAGATCCGTCGCCGTCACCGTGAGCGGAACGGCCAGATCGCCGAACGCACGGGCCGGCACGAGCCGAGCGATCAGGGCACGGAGCGGATCGGGCTTCAGCAGGTGGTCGGCGAAGATGCCCTTGGCGAGCGACAACAGATCGAGCGCGGCGACGTTCTCGTGAGACGGCTCGAGCAGCGCCGTGGTGAGCGCCTCGTGGGTCGTGCCGCTGGCGAGCGCCGCGGCCATCACCGCCCCAAACGAGGTCCCCACATAGTGAATCGGAGCGATCCCCGCCTCGGCCAGAGCGCGCCGAGCCCCCACGTGGGCGACGGATTTCGCCCCTCCCCCACCGAAGACGGCAACGACCCGCATCCCTAGGGTTCCCTATTCCCCTTGTCCCTGATCATACCGCCTGTCCATCACCCGGCTCGCCCGCCGCTTCGACGCGCGCTCGTAGCGTCGCTTCTCCTCGGGAGTTTGCGGTACGATGGGCGGGACCTCGGTCGGCTGGCCGTTTTCGTCCAGCGCGACGTACGTGACGTAACACGAATTGGTATGCCGCTTCTCGCCCGACAGCACGTTCTCGGCGAGGATCTTCACGCCCACTTCCATCGAGGTGTGGCCGGCGAAGTTCACGCGGGCGTACGCCGTCACCAGCTCGCCCACGTGGATCGGCTCGCGGAAATTCACCTTATCCACGGAGACGGTGACGCACTGGCGGCGCGCGTGGCGGATGGCGCAGACGGCGGCAACCCGGTCGACGAGCGCCAGGATCACGCCGCCGAACACGTTGCCCATGATGTTGGCGTGCTGCGGCATCATCAGCTCCGCCATCACTGCCTCGGATTCGCTCGGATGTCGTCCGTCCATCGGTCGTCCGCCGGTCTCGTGAGTGAATGTGGGGGTGGCAGAACATAATACGCGTGCGCTAGTTTCGTCCCTTCATGCTCGGCGAACGCCTGTCGCTGCTCAGCGCGCTCCCCTTTGTGGGTTTCCTGGCGGTGATCGCGCTGGCCCCGCTCGTCGCCCCCCGCTGGTGGCACTCGAATCGCAACAAGGCGCTCCTGGCGCTCGTGGCGTCGCTCCCCGTACTGTGGCTCCTGGGGATCTCGCTGGGCGAGCCGGGCCGGGTGGTGCTGACGGAAAAGATCGGGGAGTACCTCACCTTCATCGTCGTGATCGGCGCGCTGTTCGTCATCACCGGCGGGATCCACGTGCAGGGCTCGCTCGCGGGGACGCCGCTCGTCAACACCGCCATGCTCGGCATCGGGGCCGTGCTCGCGAACGTGCTGGGGACGACGGGGGCGTCGGTGCTCCTGATCCGGCCGTTGCTGCGGGCCAACCGCACCCGGCGCCGCACGGCGCACATCGTCATGTTCTTCATCTTCGTCGTGGCGAACTGTGGCGGACTGCTGACCCCCATCGGCGACCCGCCGCTGCTGCTCGGCTTTCTCCGGGGCGTCCCGTTCGAATGGACGCTGCGACTGTGGCCGCAATGGCTCACCGCGTCACTCACGCTGCTCGTCGTCTTCAACGTGTGGGACCAGGTGGTGTTCGCGCGGGAGGAGCGCGAGCGGCCCGGCTCGCAGCTCGAGCAGGTAATGGAGCACGAGCCGCTGCGGGTGCGCGGCGCCGCGGCCGTGGCCGCGCTCGCAGGCGTACTGGTGGCGATCGTGTCGGCCGGCCGAGCCGCGGCGGCGGGGCACGCCTGGGCCGCGGGAGCCCGCGAGGCGGTGATCGTGACGCTCGCGGCAACCGCCTACCTGGGAACCTCGCGATCGCAGCGCGAGAAGAACGCGTTCACCTTCGGCCCGATCATCGAGGTGGCGGTGCTGTTCGCCGCGATCTTCGTCACGATGGCGCCGGTACTCGAAATCCTGAACGCCTGGAGCCAGGGCGCGCGGACGGTGCTGGGGGCGCGCTTCGGCGTGTCGCAACCGTGGGAGTTCTTCTGGGCCGCGGGCGCTCTGTCGAGCGTGCTCGACAACGCTCCCACCTATCTCGTCTTCGCCGCCAGCGCGGCCGGTCTGCACGGCCTCCCGGCGCACGGACCGTTCGTGGGCGCGCTCGTGCTCGATCCATCGGCGGCCCGGCTGCTGGCCGCGATCGCCACGGGGGCGGTATTCATGGGCGCGAACACCTACATCGGCAACGCGCCCAATTTCATGGTGAAAGCCATCGCCGAGGAGAACGGAATCAAGATGCCGTCGTTTTTTGGGTATATGGCCTACAGCGGCGGGATTCTGCTGCCGATCTTCGTGGCGATCACGTTCCTGTTCTTCCGACCCTGAATCAGTAGTCCACCGGTCTCAGGTAGAACTCGCCGATCGCCGTCTGCGACAGCACCGCCACGGTCGGCAGGCGCCGCTTCCAGTGTGTCGATTCCAGCCGCTGGTGCACCAGGCCCACCACCTTGGCGTCGAATCCCCGCGCGATCAGCTCCTCGGGGCCGTAGCCGCGGATCAGATAGTAGAGGATCGGGTCCGCCTGCTGGTAGGTGAAGCCGTAGTCGCGCTCGGTCTCCTGTCCCGGCACGAGATCGGGCGTCGCGGGCTTGGAGAGAATCTCCTCGGGCACGCCGACGTGACGCGCCAGCGCCCACACCTGGGTCTTGAAGAGGTCGCCCAGCGGATTCACCGGCGGTGAGTCGTCGGCGTGCCAGGTGAAGTAGCCCAGCAGCCGCTCGGACTTGTTGCCGGTGCCGAGCGGCAGGGCGTTGTGCTTCGCGGAGTGGTCGAACAGCACGATCATGCGCTCGCGCGCCATCACGTTGCCCGCCCGGGTCGGCGTCGTGTCGGGGACCGCCGCCAGATACCCGTCGACCGCCTTCGTGATGTCCACCGTCACCGTTTGGATACCGAGCCTGTCGATCACGAGCTGCGCGTGCGCCAGGCTCTCGGGACTCGACGTGCGGTAGGGCATCCGCACGCCGATCACGTTGTCCTTGCCGAGCGCTGCGGCCGCCAGAAACGCCGTGAGCGCCGAGTCCACACCGCCTGAGATTCCCACGATCCCCTTCTTGAAGCCGCGGCGCCGCACCACTTCATCTTTCAGAAAGCTCACCAGCCATTTCTGCACCAGCGCGGGATCGATCGCGAGGGGATCCTCGTCGCCCGCGGCGCGACGGAAGACATGGACGGAAGGGGACGGGGGACGGGGGGCGAGGGACGAGTGCACTCCATTCGAGGCTACATCGTACTTGACCTTCTTGGGACCACTCTTCCCTCGTCCCCCGTCCCCCGTCCCCAAACCCTTGATGAGCATCGGCAGCGCGCTCTGCAAATCGGCCAGTAGCGGCGCATCGGCACGCGCGTGGGTGAGCTGCTCCAGATCGAGCTCGGCCACGACCAGCCCTTCCTCGAACAGCGGCCCGCGCACCACCAGAGTCCCCATCGGGTCGATCACGACCGAGGCGCCGGGAAACCCCTTCCCGCCCTCGAAGCCGACGAGATTCGCCAGCACCACGTACACCCCGTGCTCCTCGGCCAGCCCGCGCACCACGCGCTCCCAGCGCACCATGCTCGCCGGCAGCCGCGTCCCCTCCTCGTCCACTCCCGTCCCCCGCGCCGGCGAGGCGCTGGGCACGAGGATCACCTGCGCGCCCTCGAGCGCCGCGATCGTGCCGGCGAGCGAATGCCAGGCGTCCTCGCAGATCAGGATCGCCGCGCGTCCGCCCCAGCCCGTATCGAACGCGCGCACGCCGTCCTGTCCGCGGTCCACGAAGCGCTCTTCGTCGAACACGCCGTAGGTCGGGAGAAACACCTTGCGATGCACGTGCCGCACCTCGGGCGCCGTGCCGCCGAGGGTGGCGTAGAGACAGGAGTTGTGGAAGTGGTTCTGGAACCGCTCGTAGAAGCCGATCGAGACGTCGATGACGGGTCGGTTCCTGGC
>JBGQHV010000228.1:0-4720 GCA_041498155.1 Gemmatimonadota bacterium
CGACGATCCTGGCGCGCAGCGAGTCGCTGCTGGCGGGGACGCCGGTGATGACGTACCGACCGTCGGCCGAGGTCAGCGCCCCGCGCGTGCCGAAGGTGACGGTGGCCGCCGCGAGCGGTTCTTGCGACGCCGCGTCGGTGACGCGGCCGCGGATGGTGCCGGTTGGCTGTTGTGCGCGAAGTGGCGCGATCCCTATGACGACCAGGAGCGCACCGAGCAAACCCCTTACTCGAGCCATACGCATCTCCCTCTTGGTGTGAACGGCTGTAAACGCCCGGTTGCCTGATACTTGGGCCCGATATGTGCTAACGTGGCCCTGAGATTCTGTCAACGAACGCATGAAGATTCCTTGAAGAACGGTGTCGTGCGAGTGTAGCTCGCGCGCCGCAGGTCGTCTATCGTTGTACGGGACTTCGAGTTGGCCCAGATTCTCAGAGCGCTGCGGAGCGTCGCGCGGGAGAGACGACAATGAAGCCAAAGAAGAAGTCGACGAAGCAGAGCCGCGCCGAGGCGGCGCACTATGTGAAGACGTTGAAGGCCAACCGGCAGATCGCGCACGGCAAGAAAATGACGCCCGGGACCACGCACCAGATGGTCACGGGCGCCAAAGGGAAGAAGGTCCTGGTGCGCCGGCGGTACTCGGCGATCTAGCAGGCGAAGCGAACCCGCCGCAGGACCTTCGTTCCGCCCACCCGGTGCACCGCGTGCGTCGGCAGCCGCAGCCGAATGTCCTTCCTGGTCGCTGATTTGATCCCGTAGCGCGCCGACGTCCCTTCGAAGGCGATCCGGTCGGCGGCGAGCAGCGTCTGCACGAAGGTGTGCACTTCGTCATCGCCCGCCGTCGACTCCGGCAGCCCGCCGAGGATCGCCGCGGTCTTGTTGACCAGGCCGACCAACACCCGTTGCGACGCCACGACGAAGACCCCCTTGAGCCGGCTGTCCAGCTTGCCGAGTGCCACGTGCCGCTGGTGCGTGGCGCGCACCACGCGCATCCCGGCGATGTCGTGCGCGGTGACGAGCACGCGCTCGTCGGCGGTGGCGCCCATCCGCTGGCGCAAATCGGTCACGGCGGCGCGCGTCAGCGTCCCCCGCGCGGTCGAGACTTTGCCGCCCAATGCCGCGGACGGCGCCAGCACCCCCGAGCTGCCCAGCGCGATGTTGTGTTTTTGGAACGCGTCGCGGATCGCCAGGTGGTTGGCGCCGCCGTTCACGGCCGTGTCGGCCAGCACCATCGCCTGCCCCACCGATTGGAAGAACCGCGTCGTCTCCGTCGCTTCCGCCGCCGCCCGCACCAGCAGCTTCCCCGCCGTCTTCACGGCGTCGTCGAGCTGCGCCGCGGTCGGGGTTTTGGAGGCGCCGATGCGGTCGCGCAGGATGTTGAGGATCGTGTCGTAGAAGCAGCCGGTGAAGATCCGCGCGAAGCTGTGCACCTCGCTCGACAGCACGCTGGGCGGCCCCGACGTGGGGAGCGACGTCGGCAGCGCCCACTGGAACGTGTTGCGGGCGTGGCGCGGCTGGGCCGCGGGGTGGCTCGGCCCCAAGGCGCGCAGCACCCCGTCGGAGAGATCCTCGGCCGTCGCCTCGAGGAAGTTCTTGCGCCGCAGCCTGGTGCGGACCAGGGCGCGCGTGTCGGGATCGGCAAAGGCGGTGAGGATCGCCATGCAGTCGCCGAACGCCTCGTGGAAGGCGTTCGTCTCGGGGTAGGAGCTGTCCCACAGATCGGGGCGCGACTGATCCAGCAGCGCGTGGCCCGACTCGTGCGCGACGACATCAGTGCTGGCGCCCGACCAGGTCGACTTCGTGCCGGTCTTGTAATGGAAGAAGTTGAGGCTGGAGCCGTTGTAGTAGGCGTTGAGGTCCAGGCCGTCGTCGGGCAGGATGTCCAGCTTGCGGATCGGCGTCGAGCGGGCCCAGCGCGCCACTTTCTTCCCGGCGAGTGTCTCGTAGGTCGCCACCGCGGCGAGCGCGGCTTCGCGGCTCTGCCAGAAGAGGAATTCGGAATCGCCCAAGGGATGCAGGGCAGCCGGCTTGTGGGCCACGTAGGTGAACCCCGCGACGGTGGCGGGCCGGTCGGTGCGGGGCGACTTCTGCCGCGTCGGCGGTCCGCCGCTGGCCTTGGGGTCGTTGGGGATGAAGTTGATGGGCATGAATCAGTCCCTCTCGGTCTCAGGTGTAAGTGGACGACTCGACACCACGTTAGACCCGCGCAATCAAGTTACGGACAATCTTGCTGAGATCGGTGTCAGACGGAGACCGACCTCGTCGGCCCGATTGTCGAGCGACTGAACATCGATGGTCACGGAGTGCCGGGAGGGCTACCTCATGTGGCCCGGTCCGTACGGTGATTGGGGCTCGCGCAAATGCCTCCGCGCGAGCCCTCGATCAGAGTCTCGCGCGGATGCAGCTCGACTAGGTGGACATCAGACACCCCGCTCGAGGAGACGTTGGGAGGGCCGTCGTGCTAGTGGCCGGTGCGCGCTTTCGGGTGGCTCAACGAGAACACGTACGCGGCCACAGCGCGCACCTCCGCCGGCGTGAGTTTGGCTCCCCCCATCGGCGGCATCGGCGCCGCAGCTGCCTTTGGGTGGGGCACCCCGTCCACCACGATCTTCATGACGAAGGCGTAGCTGCCATCGCCTTGGAGCCACTTGCCGCTCGTCAAGTCGGGCGCGAGGCCGGGTGTGCCTTTCGCGTCCACACCGTGACAGCCGAAGCACATTCCACCGGCCACCTTCCCATGGAAGATACTGTCTCCCAGGGCGATCAACCCCGGAGTAATCGGCATGGTATCGGTGGGCTCCTGCCCCCACGCAGGTGTGACCGCCCCCAGGAACATCCCCGCAGCCAGCGTGGTGAGAATTCGTGTGCGCATCGCGGCCCCCTTCCTCATTGTGGGACGACTAGTCATCGCTCGAGCGTGCGGAGGTACTCGAGGATGGCGCGGCGCTGGCCATCGGTCAGCGGGAACTGAGGCATCAAGCTCTTCGGATTGTCGAACTTCGGGTCTGCGAGCTTATGCAGCACGTACGCCGGCGAGCGGCGCTGGAACACCGTGTTCAGGTCCGGCCCGACGCGGCCCATGGTGGACGCCCCCAGCACGTGGCACGCGGCGCAGGCGCGCTGCCCGGCGAGGGCCTGCCCTTCCACCGCAAGCGCCGAATCGACGGGCGGCAGCGCCGCCGCGGCCGACCGGCGAGCCGGAGGATTCGCGGCTGAGGCGGCACGGGCCGGCGCGGGCGGCTGGAGGGAGTGGAGGAACGCCGAGAGGTCGCGCATCTCGTCGCCCTCGAACCCGGGCCATTCCACCTGGCGCGACTGCGCCACGTCGAACATCGCCGGTGCGTGGTTCCACATCGCGGTCGCGAGGCCGAGCGGCGTGCGAACCGCGGCGGCGCGGGTCAGGTCGGGACCGGTCGCCCGTCGGCCATCAAGGGCGTGGCAATTGGTGCACCCCTTGCGGGCGAACACCCGGACACCCTCGCGCGCATCCCCGCCGGTTTCGTTGAATCGCAGGTAGTACAGGAAGGCGATCACGTCCGCCATCTCCGTATCCCGGAACTGCGGGAAGGCGAATCCGCGAGCCCGCATCGCTGCCGACATCCGGAACGAGTGGTTCCACAAGACCCCAGCGATTTCCGACACGCTGAGCCGCAGCGTGGCGGTGCGCAGATCGGGAGCGTATTCCGTTCCCCGCCCGCCGGCACCGTGGCAGCGCACGCACCCCTTTGCCGCGAACAGCCTCCCCCCGTTGGCGGGGTTGGGCGGCTGCAACAAGACGACGGTACGGTTGCGCAGGCTGGACATGCTGCGGATGTAGGCCTGGATGTCGGCCATTTCGCGTCCGGCGAATATGGGGATCGGGATGCCCCGCTCGGTCTGCTTGCCTTGCATCGCCGGCCCATGATTCCACATGCCCTCGGCGAGCATGATGGGCGCGATGTAGCGCGCATAGCGGTCGAGGGCGGGCCCGACGTGACCGCCCGTGCCGCCGACCGCGTGACATTCCACGCAGCGCTTCTCACGGAACCACTGCGCCCCGAGATCGGCGTCGCCCGGTGGATCGAACAGCTTCACGTAGTAGATGTAGCTGATGACGTCGGCCAGCTCCGGCTCGGTGAACGTCGGCCACCGCACGCCTTGGCGGCGCAGCGTCACGATCATGCGGGGCGTGTGATTCCAGAATTCGCCCGCGAGCTGCTGCATGCTGCGCCCCGCACCGACGACGGCGAAGTCCGGTCCCAGCGTGCCGCCGTTCCCCCAGATGGAGTGACAGCGCACGCAGCCGCGTTCGACGAAGATCCGCGCGCCCGTCGTCGGGGTTCCCGGGAAGACGCCGGCCGCCTGCGCGCCGAGCTGCCCGCCCTGGACCCCGAGCAGCCCAAGCACGAGCGCCGCGCGCCACGGACCCATCTCAGTGTCCTCCGCCGGACGGCGCAACCGGCTCCGGCAGGTAGCCGCCCACCCGCTCCGCTACCAGGCGCACCGATTCCTCCCGCCCCTCTTTGATCTCCCAAATCGAGACGATCGGAAAGAACTTGGTGGCCACCATGTAGAGCAGCACGAAGCCAGCGAAGGTGCCGGCCAGAATCGAGAGCTCGACCCAGGACGGCAGGTAGTGGCCCAGCGATTCCAATTCCCACCGCGGGTTGACCGACGTCGGCACGACGATGTTGAAGCGCTCGAGCCACATCCCGATCACCACCGCGATGCCGGCGATCAG
>JBGQHV010000229.1:0-4604 GCA_041498155.1 Gemmatimonadota bacterium
GAGGTCGGCGACGGCTGGGTCTAGCGCTTCTTGTTTACGGGTTCGTCCTCGCCTCCGATCAGAAGCCAACGGCCGAAGATCACTATGCCCAGGATGCCGAGCATTGCGCCGATCAAGTTGCCTCCTGCTCTCGTTCACGGGTAACGGTGAGCTGGTGCAGCGGCGGCACGGCACCATGATTGGAACGAGCGACGAGAAAAGCAATAGGCGAAGCCGGAAAGATGCCGGCCCGTGACGAGCGCGTGACTCGAGGAAACGCGGGGGAGATGATCACGATCCGTCCCGGGACGCCCGCCGATGCGGTGGTCCTGGCCGAGTTCGCGGCGCAGAGCTTCCGGGACGCGTTCGAGCGGGACAACCGCCCGGATGACCTGGCCCTGCACCTGACCCGGTCCTACGGACCCCGCCAGCAAGGGATCGAGCTGGCCGACCCCGAGATCACGACGTTGCTCGCCCAGGACGCCGACCGGTTGGCCGGGTACGCCCAGCTGCGACCGGGGGCGCCGCCGCCCTGCGTAGCGGCGTCCGGCTCGGTCGAGCTGTGGCGCTTCTACGTCGGCCGGCCGTGGCACGGCCGCGGCGTAGCGCAGACACTCATGGCCCGCGTCGTCGCCGTGGCCCGGGCCCGGGGCGCGCGCACCCTGTGGCTGGGTGTGTGGGAGCGGAATCCGCGGGCACAGGCCTTCTATCGCAAAGTCGGTTTCGAGCGGGTGGGGGGACAGACGTTCATGGTCGGCACCGACCCCCAGTCCGATCACGTCATGGCCCTTTCGCTGGGAGGCCCGGAATGATCCTGCCGCTCGTCGTCAGCTTGCTCTCGAGCGTGCCCGCGCAGCGGGCCCCCGGACAGCTCGAGGCCCACGTGCTGTTCGATTCGTCGTTCCACCGTCCCCGCCGCGTCTGGGTGTACACCCCGTCGGGCTACGACCCCAACCGTCCCACACCCTATCCGTTGATCGTGGCGTTCGACGGTGACGAGTACCGCGGCGACACGATGCCCCTGCCGCTGGTGCTCGACACGTTGCTTTCGGCGGGACGGGCGCCAGCCTTCGTCGCCGTCCTGATCGACGATTCGAGCAGCGCCACGCGCATCGCCGATCTCGCCAACTCGGCCCGCATGGTCGAGTTCCTCGCGGTCCAGCTGGTCCCGTGGGTGCGGCGCGGCTGGCACGTCACCGCCGACCCGCACCGGGTCATCGTGACCGGATCGAGTGCGGGAGGGCTGGGCGCCGCCTTCGTCGCCTTCGCACGGCCCGACTTGTTCGGCAACGTCTGGTCGCAAAGCGGCGCGTTCTGGAGGGGAGCCGAAGGGTCCAATACCGCGCCATGGGAGTGGCTGACGCAGCAGGTCGCGGCATCACCCCGGAAGGATGTGCGTTTCTTCCTCGATGTGGGAGCGCTGGAAGATCATCCGACGTTGGGCGGCAGCGGTCCCAATTTCCGGGATGCGAATCGCCGCTTTCGCGATGCGCTCGGAGCCAAAGGGTACGACGTGACCTACACGGAGGTCCCCGGGGGGAACCACGCGCCGCAGTGGTGGCGGCTGCGGCTCCCCCAGGGGTTCGTCGCCCTCAGCGCCGGGTGGCCGAGGCCATAATCACGGCACGTTGGGATTGGTGGGATAGAAGATCCCGGCCGGGTTCTCTTTCCAGACCCAGGCGTGCAGCGTCCAGATGCCGAACGCCTGATTCACGTACCAGCGATCGGCCGATCCCTCGAACCCCTCGGGTGGGTTGACGGAGAGGCTCTCAGGGACAGCGTACTCCACGGCGACGAGCTGCAGCGTGCTGTCCCGGTCGGGCGCGTACACCAGGATCTCGGGACGCTCGACCTCGAACGTCGCGTCCAACAGCGCCTTCTTGAGAAAGTGGCGTCCCATGTTGGGGATCACGACGTTGATGTCGGCGTAGCCGTCGGCGAGAGCGTTGCGGACGTCGCGGTAGCGGGCGGTCGCTTGCTTCGCGCGTGCCAGCTGCGCCGTGGGCAGCGAGTCGTCCAGTGCATGCCGTCGCACAACCCTCGCGGGGTCAGGCGCCCCGGCCGAGGGCAATCCGAGTACGGCACCCGCCAGCACGGCGGGCAGCAGTCGATGCAGCATTCGCCACCTCCTGAGCGAGAAGGAGCAACCGGGATCCGGCGCGCGAAACGCCTCCCGAGAACGTCGCGGCGCGCGCCGAAGTGCCGTGCCCCGAAGGGCACGGCACCGGGAGAAATGTCCAGATTGGGTAAGGGGCTTACAGCTTGTGGATCCCGATCGCCGAGAGATGCACGTCGAGGTTGTGGTTGACGCGATATCCCACGATCCCGGCGGCGTCCACTTTGTCGGGGGTCGTGCTGTACACCTCGGTCCCGTTGACCGTGAAGCTCACCTTCCCGTCCTTCACCAGCACGGCCACCTCGTTCGTCGCCGCGCCCGTACTGTCCGCTTTATGGACCGCGGCGTTCGGCGTCCACTCCACGATCGCCGTGGGCTTGTTGGCGTACCCCGCCCGGCGGCGAATGCTGAAGTTGCCGTCGCCGCGGACCAGAAAGTACGTGTAGGCCTGCGCCGAGTCGGCGAGGTGCTGGCCGCCGAGGATGAGACCGTAGGCTTCGGGGTGCATCGGCGCCTTCGTCTGCGTGAACGTCGCGACGGTGTGGTAGTTGCCGGTCGCCACGTCGACGTCGCGCCACATGATGGCGGCGGGCCCCATGGTCGCATGGTAGCCGTTCCCCATCGCGATGAACTTCACCATCGCAGCGGGCGCATTGCGCTCGGTGTGCACCTGCCAACCATTGGGGAACACGCCCCCACCCGGCACCGACTGGTCCGGATCGTGCGCGGGCATTTGCTGTCCGGCGAGCGCTCCGGCGACGACGAGCAGGGACGCGCAGACGGTTGAGATCCGATTCATGCTGAGACACCTCGCAAAAGGAAGTTCAACGGGGTCAGGCAGGGAACGTGAACGCTTCGCCGGCGCACGGCAAGATGCGCATGTCAGGGGAACGTGGGGAGCCGCTTGCGTGCCCCGCTCCCCTCCCTAGCCTCTCCCACGATGCGCATTCCCCGCTGGCCACTGATCGCCGCCGCGCTCGCCGCCTGCCGCGGCCAGGCGTCCGCTCCGCCCGCGACGCCCCCGCCGGGATATCCGTACGCCTACGCCGTCGCCGATTGCGCCCCATGGGATGGGGCCGCGGTGACGCTCTACCTCACGGCGCGGGCGGCGGACTCGACCGACTTCCCCTGGCCGCAGCTCCGCATTTCCGTGTGGCGCGGCGTCGCGACCCTCTCGGGACAGACATTCTCCTGGCCGGCCGACCAGCAGGTCGGATCGGCCACTCGCTGCGCCGGCCCCGACTCCTGCCAACTGGCCTCCGCCGCGCGTGTCACGTTCGCGCCCACCGTGACCGACACCGCGATCGCGGGATTCACCGAGTTGACATTCCCCGGCGGAGAGACACTGCGCGGTGGATTCCGGGCGGCGTGGCGCCGCACGCGCGTGATGTGCGGCTGAGCCGACCGGCGGCGGGGTCGCTTCAGCGTGTCACGCCGAACGCGAACACCGTCCGCGACCGATACTCCTGTCCCGGCCGCAGCAACGTGGGTGGGAAGTCGGGCTGGTTGGGGGAGTCGGGGAAATGCTGGGTCTCGAGCGCCAGCCCGAAGCGGGACCGATAGGGTCGACCGGACTTTCCCGTCAGGCTGCCGTCCAACCCGTTGCCCGAGTAGACCTGCAGACCGGGCTCCGTGGTCGAGACGTCCAGCGTGCGTCCACTCGCCGGCTCGACGAGTCGCGCGGCGTGAACGAGCCCGTCACCCGCGACAATCCGGTTCAACACGTAATTGTGGTCGTAGCCGTGCCCGCGACGCAGCTGCGGATCGTCCCCATCGATGCGGGCCCCGATCGCCATCGGTGACCGAAAGTCGAACGGCGTCCCGGCGACCGGCGCCCGCGTGCCCGTCGGGATCAGGGTCGGATCCACCGGCGTGTACGCGTCCGCCTCGATCGTCAGCACGTGGTCCAGAACGTCCCCCGACCCTTCACCGGCCAGGTTGAAATAGCTGTGCTGGGTGAGGTTCACCGGCGTGGCCCGGTCGCTCGTGGCCACGTAGTCCACGATCAGCTCGTCGCGATGGGTGAGCGTGTAGGTGACGCGCGCGTGGAGCGCCCCGGGGTATCCCTCATCGCCGTCCGGACTCGTGTGGGCCAGCGCCACACCCACCCCATCATCGTTCGTGAACGGCGTGCCCGTCCACACGACCTGGTCGAACCCGCGAACGCCCCCGTGCAGATGATTCGTCCCGTTGTTGGTGGCCAGGTGATAGGTCGTGCCGTCGAGTGTGAACCTTCCGCCGGCGATGCGGTTCGCGTAGCGCCCGACGATCGCTCCGAAATACGCTGCGTTGGGCTGATACCCGGCGAGCGAGTCGAACCCCAGGACGATGTCGGCCCGGCGCCCGTCGCGACCCAGGGTCTCGAGAAAGACGATGATGCCCCCGTAGGTGATCGCCCGCAGCTCGATGTCGTGGGCGTTCACCAGCGTGAAGACCTCGATCGTCCGGCCGTCTGGCAACACGCCGTACGGAGCCCGCCGCACCTCCTGGGTCACCCTGCGAAATGACC
>JBGQHV010000230.1:0-4578 GCA_041498155.1 Gemmatimonadota bacterium
CTATCTCACGAAAGACCATTCGCCCGACCAGCTGCTGGAGGCCATCCGCCGGGTGTATCGCGGCGGCAAGTACGTCAGCCCGACCCTGGCCGAGAAGCTGGCGAGCCAGCTCGACGGCGGCGGCCAGCGCGCCCCCCACGAACTGTTGTCCGATCGCGAGTTCGAAGTCATGCGCCGGCTGGGCAACGGTCTCACGGTCACGCAGATCGCCAGCGAGCTGGCCCTCTCCGCCAAGACCGTGAGCACGTATCGGACGCGGATTCTCGAGAAGATGGCGGTCGAAACCAACGCCGACCTGGTGCGCTATGCCGCCCGGTATGGACTGATCACCTGAAAGACCACATGAGAACGACACGCGTCGTCGCATATTTCGCATTGCTGATTCCCGGGACCCTGGCGGCTCAGGCTGGTGAGTCGGCGGCGCGCTGGCGCTGGGTCAACACCGCGGACGAGCTCTCCGCCCGAACGGACAGCCGTCTGCTGTTGTCCGCGACGGCGCCGGGGCCGATCCTCCTCTTCGTGTGCGGCAACCGTCTCCCAGGGGATAGCGGCCGAACCCTGCTGTTCTTCACTGGGGAATCGCTGTTCCCCTACGGAGGCAGTGGGAGTGCCTACATGGAAGTCCGCTTCGCCGGTGAGAAGGGCTGGCACCCGTGGTACTGGCTGATCTACGATGCCGCTGATCCGCAGGTCGAGCTGCCGCTCACGGCGATGAGCCGCCGGGTGGCGTTCATGGGGAGCCAGCACAACGCCTACTTCTCGACGGAGATCTTCAAGCGGATGCTGGGCAGCGACACGACCAGCATCCGGTACCAGGCCTTCGGCGACTCGCACGAGGTGCATTTCTTGACCGCGGGATTGGCCGCGATGCTCAAGGATCGGTCCGATTGCAAATGGCTCGTGCAATAGGCGCAATTGCGGCTATTAGTCTCGCCGGACTTTGCGCCTGCCCGGCGACGCAAGCGCCAGGTCCCGCCCGCCGGTCGGGGGAGACGATTGCGCGAGTGCCGGACGTGCCGCCCGACTCAATCCCGTCCGCAGTCTGGAATGACCTGCACCTGCCCGGGAACATGGAGCAGTCTGCGCCGGAATGGAGTGCCCCATTCCCCAGAAACCTGGTGCTCGTGGTGTTCCGCGAGCAGGCCTCTCGCCTGGAGAAACAGCGTGCGATCGATGCGATCCACGGAGTCGTGATCGGCGGCGTGCCAGTTGGGAAGGGCGGGTACTACTTCGTTCGCATCCCCGACGACGGCACATCCAGGCCGCTGTTCCAGGCGATCAAGAGGCTGCAGTCGTTTCCACAAGTTGAACTCGCCAGCCCGGAGTTACCCGAGCTCAGTCCGCAGAATTAGAGGGCGGTGCCGAGGGCGGTTCTTGATCCTGCCGGGCCTCAGCACGCACCCCGCCTATCCCGAGCCCTACAACTGAGCTATGTTGACGGCCGGCTCGCAGACCCTGCCGCACTCACTGCAAGCTCGCCCTGCCAGGCGTCCCGTCGTCCCCCCCAATCGTCGATCGAATCTGCTAGCGCCGTCACGCGCCTAGCTCGGCTACACGCACGCTCGCGTGTCCCTGATACTGCCGTCCCACCAGTTCCTTGAGGTGCTCCACCAATGAAGCTGAACTGAACACTGCTCGCAGTGCCGTCATTGCTGTGCATCGGCGCTGGCGCCGTCCTGGCGCAGGGCCAACCGTTGCCGACATCGCAGCCCCCACTGCTCACCATCTATCGTGAGCAGGTGAAGATGGGTCGTGCGGCCGAACACCAGCGCATCGAGGCGGGGTGGCCCGCGGCGTACGCGAAGGCCAAGTCCCCGACCTACTACCTCGCCATGACTTCGCTCACGGGACCGGGCGAAGCGTGGTTCCTCACCCCGTATGCGTCCAACGCCGCCATCGGGGAGGACATGAAGCGAGAGTCCTCCGACACCGTCCTGGCCGCCGAGCTGGCACGGCTGTCCCGCGCGGACGCCGAGGTGCTGAACGACTGGGGCATCATTCAAGCGGTGGCGCGCCCCGACTTGAGCCACGGCGCCTTCCCCGATCTCTCCAAGGTGCGCTTCTGGGAAGTCACGACCTTCCAGGTCCGGCCGGGGCACATCGCCGACTTCGAGTCGGCGGCTAAAGCCTACGGCGCGTCGGCCGAGCGGGCGGCGCCGGGCACCAGCTACCGTATCTACCAGGTCACGGCCGGGATGCCCCAGCCGACGTTCCTGGTCTTCTTCTCGCTCGAGTCGTATGCGCAGTTCGACGATATGGCGGCCAACGGGATGAAGACGATGCAGGGTTTCACGCCGGACGAGATGGCCACGATGCAGAAGTTTTCGACCGATGCCCTGGTCAGCCAGGAGACGAATCGCTTCGCGCTCAATCCGACGATGAGCTACGTGGCGGCAGAGACACGCGCCACGGATCCGACATTCTGGATGCCCAAGCGCCCGGCGCGCCGCCCGTAACTCGGCGGGGTCGCTGGCGAAACACCGGGGCGCGTCGCGCAAACAGGCGGCGCGCCCCATTCGCATCGCCGCCCTTGTTTCCAGCCACGGCGCGCCGCAGCTTGAGGACAATTGAGCCAGCCTGTGCTCCGATGTTGAGATCTCCGTTCCTCGACGCCGTCGCGCCCGCCCGCAACATCCTCATCGCCGGGATCGGCGGCGGCTACGACGTGTTCAGCGGCCTGCCGCTCTACTTCGGCCTCCAGGCGGACGGCAAACAGGTCCACCTCGCCAATCTCTCGTTTTCGGCGTTGCCCCACGATCCGGCGGCGCGCCTCACCCCCGCCCTGCTCCGCGTCACCGCCGACACCGACCTGGTGACGACGTACTTCCCCGAGCAGTACCTGGCGCAGTGGTTCCGGACGCGCGGCGAAGACGTCCCGATCTTTTGTTTCGAGCGCACCGGCGTGCGACCCCTGCTCGAGGCGTACCGGGCCCTGGTCGCGCACCTGGGCGTCGATACCGTCATCCTGGTCGATGGCGGCACCGACAGTCTGATGCGCGGCGACGAGGCCGGCCTCGGCACCCCGCAGGAAGACATCGCCAGCATCACCGCCGCGCACGAGCTCGCGGTCCCGAACAAGCTGCTCGTCTGTCTGGGCTTCGGGGTCGATCATTTTCACGGCGTGTGTCACGCCCATTTCCTGGAAGCGGTGGCCGAGCTGACCCGCGAGCGCGGCTACCTCGGCATGCTGGCGTTGCTCGAGGACATGCCCGAAGTGCGGCTGTACCACGCCGCGACCGAGAGCGTGTTCGCCCGGATGCCGCACGGCATCAGCATCGTCTCCAGCTCGATCCTCTCGGCGCTGGAAGGCCGGTATGGCGATCATCACACAACGACGCGTACCAGCGGGAGCACGCTCTGGATCAACCCGCTCATGTCCACCTATTGGTGTTTTCGGTTGGCTCCGGTCGCGGAGCGCATCCTGTACCGGCGGGCGATGCTCGACACGATCTCCTACCTGGACATCAACCGGGTGATCGAGGAGTTCCGGCGCTCGTGCGAGACGATCCGCCGCGCCAGTCGGATTCCGTTGTAGCACACACTCTGTCGACGCACGCGCGCCAATGGGACGCGTTGACTATATAGAACGTTCTATATAGTTTGTCTCACTCCCATGACACCCGCGCCCGCCCGCTCCACCCGCGATCGCATGCTCGACGCCACCGAGTCGCTGCTGCGCGAGCGGGGGCTCGCCGGCGCGGGCATCAAACAGGTCGTCGCCCGCGGCCGCACCCCGATCGGGTCCGTGTACCACCACTTCCCCGACGGCAAGACCCAGCTCGCCGCGGCGGCCTTGAGCCGCCACGCCGACAAGGCGCGCGCGCTGCTGGAGGCGATGTTCGCGCCCGACACCCCCGTCGCCGCGCGCGTGCGCACCCTGTTTCACACCGCGGCCCGGGGGTTCGATCGATCCGGGCGCCTCAAGGGCTGCGCGATCGGCACCGTCACCCTCGACCTCGGCGCTGGGGATACGGAGCTCCGCGGGGTGTGCGCCGCCGCGTTCGATGATTGGGTCGACGCCATCGCCCGCCGTCTGCCGTGGAGGACCCGGCGGGTGCGGCGCTCGTTCGCCGAGATGGTGGTCATAACCTTCGAGGGTGCCTTCATCCTCAGCCGCGCCCGGCAATCCGGGCAACCCTTCCTCACGGCGGGGGAATGGCTCGCGGCCGCCGCCGACTCCCACGACCAGGAATCGTCATGAGCACCCAAGCCACCGCAGTCTTTCAAGTGAAGACCTGGGACGAGAAACCGTATCAGGTGATCGACGGAGGAGCGAAGCTCACCCGGGCGAGCGTGACCAAGACGTTCAGCGGCGACATCACCGGCGAGGCGACGTCGGAGTCGCTCATGTTCTACCGCCCAGACGGCTCGGCCGCCTTCATGGGCCTGGAACGGGTCGTGGCCACGCTCGGTGGCCGTGCGGGGAGCTTCATCCTTCAGGCGAGCGGCACCTACCGCGACGGGACGGCGACGTGCGATTGCGCGGTGATCCCGGACTCGGGGACCGGCGACCTGCTCGGCCTGCGCGGCGAGGGGCGGTACGTCGCCCGTCACGCCGATTTCCCGAACGTCCCGTTC
>JBGQHV010000231.1:0-4577 GCA_041498155.1 Gemmatimonadota bacterium
GGCTGGGCCCCATCGCCCAGTGCATGAACGTCAACCGCGGTAACCGGTTCGATTTCCTGGTGTCGATGAGCTCGAACCACCGCGGGCTGGAGCAGTACGCGGCCGATCACTTCGCCGAGACCGATCCCCGCCGCCACGAAGCCTACCAGCTGGGTGACGTCAACGTCACGCTGATCCGCACACTCAAAGGGCAGACGATCTATGTCGGCCACAACACCAACAACGCCCGGCCCTACAGCCGCATCAACCTCGTGCAGGGGACCAAGGGCATCATCCAGGGATGGCCCGATCGCGTCTACATCGAGGGCAAGAGCCCCGCAGACCGCTGGGAGACGTTGGACCGCTATTACGACGAGTTCGAGCACCCGTTGTGGAAGTCGGATCGCGTCCGCAGCGCGACGAACGGCCACGGCGGAATGGACTTCCTCGAGGACTGGCGCCTGATCGCGTGTCTGCGCGCGGGGCTGCCGACCGACCAGAACGTGTACGACGCCGCCGCCTGGAGCTGTCTCGTGGACCTGACGCGGCGCTCCGTGGCCGCGCGGGGCCGACCCCAGGACGTACCGGACTTCACGCGCGGCCGGTGGCAGTCCACGCCGCCACTCGGCATCATCGAATCCTGACGCCGCGCCGCACGGCACCGCAGGTCTGACATGAAGTGCGGCACCGCCGCAACATGAAGTGGGAGCGCACGCCCGTGGCAGAACGCCAACCACCGTGCGATCATTGAAGGACCTGCATGGCCGACCGCCGACTGACTCCCCTGCCCGACGATCCGCGGCATATGCGGCGCTGGACGCCTCCGACGCTCACCGCGACCGGATCGTCCATGCCGCTGCGTGCGCCGCTGCGCAGCGCCATCTATGTGGTGCTGATCGGTCTCACCGTGGCCGGTCTCATCTACTCCCTGCAACGCGTGATCGCCCGAAACCAGCGCATTCAGGTCAGGCTGGCCGAGATGGAGGGGGCGATCAACCTGCTGAACGCGCGCGAGTGGGAAGCGCGCACCGGGGTGATCAGCTCGGAGCACCACAACGACGTGGCCCAGAGCCAGGAGCATTTGCGGGCGATTCTGGCAGAGCTGCGGCAGCGGACGGGGGCCCAGACGGTCAGCGCCCCACCCGCCCCGGTGACTTCGCGCCCGCGGCCGACGAGCCTCCAGCAGGTGGAAGCGGACGTACGGCAGTACCTGGTCGCCGTGGACTCGATGTTCGCGCTGATCGCCCACAACTTGCCGGTGTCGAATCTCGCCGAGCAGACCGTGGATCCCGCCTTCGAGAATCTGCGCATCTCGCTCGCCGGGGCGCGCGACTATTACGCCACCGCCGGACAGCGCGCCATCCGACTGGCGAACATCGCGTCGCTCGCGGGTGTGCTGATCGCGATGAGCCTCATCTGGGGCCTGTTGGGTCGCGCGGCACGCCAGCGTACGGAGACCCAGGCGCTGACGACCGAGCGACGTACGCTGGCGGCGAGCGAAGGGCGCTGGCGCGCCCTGATCCTGAACGGCGAGGACGCCATCCTGGTCGTCGATCCGACCGGCGCCGTCGGGTATGCGTCTCCCAACGCCGACCGCGTGCTCGGCCTGCCGCCCGGCGGACTGGGCGACTCGGTGCTCTCCGCCCTGCCCCCGGGACTCCGTCCCGCCATGCTGGTGCTGCTCGAGGCGACCCAGCGCGAGCCCGGCCGGCCGCGCGTCCAGGAGCTGCAGCTCACCGACGGCGGTGCGCCCCGGTTTCTCGAAGTCGTGGCCACGAACCTCCTCGCCGACCCGGCGGTGAGCGGCATCGTGCTCAACTTGCGCGACCTCACCGAGCGGCGGGCCATGGAAGAGGCGCTGCGCCAGAGCCAGGAGCAGCTGCTGCACGCGCAGAAGATGGAGGCGCTGGGACGACTGGCGGGCGGCATCGCGCACGACTTCAACAACCTCATGATGGCGATCTCGGGCTACACCGAGCTGGTGCTCCAGGACCCGTCGATCTCCCCCACCTCGCGCGATGACGTGGCGCAGATCCGCCGCGCCGTGTTCCGGGCCGCCGAGCTCACGCAGCAGATTCTCGCCTACAGCCGCCGCCAGATGCTGCAGCCGGTCGCCGTCAGCTTGAACCTGCTGCTGGGAGAAGCGAGCGGCATGCTGCGGCGCCTCATGCCCGAGAACATCGAGCTGCGGCTGGCGCTCGACCCCAAGCTGCCCGACGTGCTGGTCGACCCCGGCCACATGCTCCAGGTGGTGATGAACCTGGCGTTGAACTCGCGCGACGCGATGCCCAACGGCGGCACGCTCGGCATCCGCACGAGCGTGGCCGACGCGCCGCCGTCGGACGACGGCAACGGCGCTGGTCCGCACGCACTGCTCGTCGTATCCGATACCGGCACCGGCATCGATCCCAAAGTCCTGCCGCTCATCTTCGATCCCTTCTTCACGACCAAGCCGCAGGGCGAAGGCAGCGGCCTCGGCCTGTCGACGGTGTACGGGATCATCAAGCAGAGCGGCGGCCAGATCGACGTCCAGAGCGAGATCAACCGGGGCACCACCTTCACCATCACGCTGCCGGCCGCGCCCCCGGTGCCGGCGCGGGAAGAGGCGGTCGATGCCCAGGGTCCGCCGCGCAGCGGCGGCGAAGTGATCCTCGTGGTCGAGGACGACGACCAGGTCCGCACTGTGGTGTCGAAGGGCCTGCCGCGCCTGGGTTACGAAGTGCTGGTCGTGGGCAACGCGGAAGAAGCGCTCGCGCTGGTCGACAAACATCCGGGCCGCATCGATCTGCTGCTCACCGACGTGGTGATGCCTGGGCTGTCCGGTCCCCAGCTCGCCGACCGCCTCACGGCGCGGCGGCCGGAGACCCGGGTGGTGTTCATGTCGGGCTACCCCGAGGCGCAGGACCCCGCGCTCGGCTTCTCGCTCAACGGCCGCAGCTACCTCCAGAAGCCCTTCGCGCTCGCCGAGCTGGCCGAAAAAATCCGCCTCGCCCTGGACGAGTGAGGACGTTGGTAGCCGACCCTTCGTCCGCGTGCCATCATTAGCCTCGAATCGATGGCCGATAGCCGATAGCCGTTAGCCACCGCGAGGCCACATGCCATTCCTGTCTCGACAGACGCCGTACGACGTCTGCATCATCGGCTCCGGTGCCGGCGGAGGCATGGCGGCCCACACGCTGACGCAGGCCGGCGCCAACGTCGTCCTGCTCGAAGCCGGTCCGCTCTGGTTCGCCACCGAAGACTCGGCAATGATGCAATGGGCCTATCAGTCGCCGCGCCGCGGCGCGTCCACCAAACAGCGCCAGTTCGGGGAGTTCGACGCGGCGCTGGGCGGCTTCGAGATCGACGGGGAGCCCTACACCCGCGCGGCGGGGACCAAGTTCGACTGGTTCCGCAGCCGCATGCTGGGCGGGCGCACCAATCACTGGGGCCGCATCTCGCTGCGCTTCGGGCCCTACGACTTCCGGCGCAAGTCGATCGACGGCCTGGGCGATAATTGGCCGATCACCTACGACGACCTGAAGCCCTACTACGACCGGGTGGACCGGCTGATCGGCCTGTTCGGCTCGCGCGAGAACCTCCCCAACGAGCCCGACGGGGTCTTTCTCCCGCCCCCCAAACCGCGCTGCTACGAGCTGCTGGTCAAGCAGGCCGCTGACCGGCTGCGGATCACGTGCATTCCATCCCGGCTCTCCATCATCACCCGGGACCTGAACGGCAGGCCCGCGTGCCACTACTGCGGGCAGTGCTACCGCGGCTGCCGTTCGAACTCGAACTTCTCCTCCCCCGCTGTGCTGCTGAAGCCCGCCCTCGCGACGGGCAAGCTCACCATCATTCCTAACGCCATGGCGCGGGAGATCACCGTCGACGCGCGCGGCCTCGCCTCGGGCGTCGCCTACATCGACAAGACGACCGGACAGGACCTGCTGGTGCGGGCGCGCGTCGTGGTGCTGGCGGCGAGCGCGCTCGAGTCCGCCCGCCTGCTGCTCAACTCCCGGTCGGCGAGCTTCCCGCAGGGTCTCGCCAACTCGAGCGGCACGGTCGGCAAGTACATCACCGATACGACCGGCAGCGACCTGGCGGGGTTCATTCCGCGGCTGGCCGACGGCATTCCCCACAACGAGGACGGCGTGGGCGGGATGCACCTCTACATGCCGTGGTGGATCGACAACAAGACCCTCGATTTCCCGCGCGGCTATCACATCGAGGTGTGGGGCGGGCGTGGCATGCCAAGCTACGGGTTCATGGGGGGAATCCAAGACTACCCCGGCGGCGGCGGGTACGGCGCGGACCTGAAGGACCAGTACCGGCGCAACTACGGCACGGTGGTGGGATTCTCAGGCCGGGGCGAGATGATCCCCAACGACGAGAGCTACTGCGAGATCGACCCCGACACGGTGGACCGCTGGGGCATCCCCGTGCTGCGGTTCCACTGGAAATGGTCCGATCACGAGGTCAAGCAGGTCAAGCACATGCAGGACACGTTCGAGGCCCTGATCCACGAGATGGGCGGCACGCTCATGGGGAACAAGGGCACGGCCGACAACGACTACGGGATCGCGTCGGGGGGCAGCATCATCCACGAGCTGGGCGCGACC
>JBGQHV010000232.1:0-4551 GCA_041498155.1 Gemmatimonadota bacterium
CAATGCCGAAGGCTCCTGTCTCGTCCGGATGGGCGGGACCGTGGTGCTGTGCACGGCATCGGTCGAAGCTGGCGTCCCGGGATGGCGCACGGGTTCCGGGCTCGGGTGGGTGACGGCCGAATACGCCATGTTGCCGCGCGCCACGCTGGAGCGCACGCCGCGCGAGCGGGCGGGGGCCGGCGGGCGCACGCACGAGATCCAGCGGCTGATCGGCCGCAGCCTGCGCGCCGCGCTCACCGGATTCTCCTTCGGTGAGCACACGATCCGCGTGGATTGTGACGTGCTGCAGGCCGACGGCGGGACGCGCACCGCGGCCATTTCGGGCGCCGCCGTCGCGCTGGCGGACGCCTGCGCCTGGCTGGCCCGCACGGCGGGCGTGGCGAATCCATTTCTCGGACTCGTGGCTGGGGTCAGTGTCGGAATCGTGGCCGGCGCGCCCCGACTCGATCTCTGCTACGCCGAGGATAAGGAAGCCGAGGTGGACGCGAACGTGGTCGTCGCCGAGCCCGAGCGACTCATCGAAGTCCAGGCGACCGCGGAGCGGGGAACGTTCGACCGCGCGGGGCTGGACCGCCTGCTCGATCTGGCGCGGGAGGGCACGCAACGCATCTTCGCGGCGCAACGCGCCGCTCTGCGGTGACGGGTCTCCGTTGGCTGCTGCTCGCCCTGCCGATCTCCTGGGGCCTGGCGTTGTTCCATGGGCCGCCACTCGCGGTCTTCCTGGTGTCCGGCGTGGGGGTCATTCCCCTGGCCGCCGAAATGGGAGCGGCGACCGAGGCGCTCGCGCACCGCACGGGACCGGCGGTCGGTGGACTCCTCAACGCCACCTTCGGGAACGCCGCAGAGCTGATCCTCGCGATCGTGGCCCTGCGGGCTGGGTTGCTCGATCTCGTCAAGGCGTCACTCACCGGCTCGATCCTGGGCAACTTGCTGCTCATCCTGGGGCTGTCCCTCGTGGCGGGTGGGGTGAAGCGCCCGGTACTCACCTTCAACCGCACCGCTGCCGGCATGAGCGGGGCCATGATGCTGTTGGCCGTGGTGGGGCTCGTGATCCCGGCGTTGTTCGCCGCCACGCACCCGGGTGCGACGCAGGAAACGACGATTCATCTGTCCGAGGGAGTCGCCGTCGTGCTCGGCGCCACCTACGGCGCGGGATTGCTGTTCTCGCTGGTCACCCATCGGGAGCTGTTTGGCGTCGGCGCGCATGGAGGCGGAGCGGGCGGCGGCGTCGGGCGCGCAGTCTCGATTCTTGCCGGCGCGACCGTGCTCGTCGCGCTGCAGAGCGAGATTCTGGTGCACGCTACCGAGCAGGTCGTGGTGCACCTGGGCTGGTCCGAGTTCTTCCTGGGGCTGATGGTCATTCCGCTCATCGGCAACGCCGCCGAGCATGCGACGGCCGTGGTGGCCGCCCGGAAAGGTGACACGGACCTCGCGCTCGCGATCGCGCTGGGCTCGAGTACCCAGGTCGCGCTGTTCGTGGCTCCGCTGCTGGTCCTGGTGGGGGTGATCATCGGCCAGCCGATGCACCTGGTCTTCACGTCGTTCGAGATCGTGGCGCTGGGGCTCGCCGCGCTCATCGTGACCGTGATCGCCCTCGACGGGGAATCGCACTGGTTCGAGGGCGCGCAGCTCCTTGCGGTATACGCCATTCTGGCGATCGCCGCATGGTTCATTTGACACACGAGTACACGCGGCGTAAGTTTAGGCGCGCTCGACCCTTACGCGAGGTGCTGGTTGCGGACGCGCCCCACGATCCTCTTCTTTTCCGCGGCCGGCCGCCCCGTTCCGGACTTCGTGGCCCGGTGGATGCGGAGCAGCGGGAAGACCTTGGTCCCGGTGCACGACCCCGCCGAGCTCGAGCAGATGGTGCTGCGCGCGCTGCCCTCCCTCGTGCTCGTGGACACGGAATCGACCGGCACGCAGGGGTTGGAGTTGTGCCGCCGGCTCAAGATGGACCCGTTCACGGCGATCGCGCCGCTCGTCGCGGTGGCGGGGCGGCACACGACAGAACGGGTCATGGAGTGGTTCGCGGCGGGCGCCGACGAGGTGGTGACCCCGCTGTTCGAGCCGAGCGAGCAGGCGAGCCGTCTCGACGCGCTGCTCACCCGCACGGCGCGGGATGTCGCCGTCAACCCCTCGACCCGACTCCCGGGCACGACGGAAATCGAGCGCGACATCCGGCGGCGCATGGAAAACGGCGAGCGTTTCGCCGTCTGCTACGCCGACCTCGACCATTTCAAGGAATACAACGACCGCTACAGCTATTATGACGGGGACCGCGTCATCTACCTCGTGTCGCGGATCCTGCACGATGTGGTGAAAGGCATGGTCGAGCGGCGCGGGTTCGTGGGGCACATCGGGGGCGACGACTTCATCTTCATCATCCCCGTGCCCGATATCTCGGAAGTCTGCACCGAAGTGCTCTCGGTGTTCGACACCCTGATCCCGTTTCAGTACAATGAGCAGGACCGGCGGGCCGGCTACTATTTCGGGAAGGACCGGCGGGGACAGCTGCATCGTGTACCGCTGATGACGCTTTCCATCGGCATCGTGACCAACGAGTACCGGCGGTTCGCGCATCCGGCCCAGGTGAGCGAGTTGGCCACGGAGATGAAGAGCTACGCCAAGACGCAGCCCGGATCGGTGTTCGTGGTCGATCGCCGGCACGATCCGGAGCCCGGGGCGGTGGAGCCGAACGCGAGAACGAGCGCGAGGTCGTCGCAGTGAACGTCATTTGTACGTCGTGCGAAACCATTTACCGGGTCGATCCCGCGAAGGTCCCGGCCTCCGGGGTGCGGGCCCGGTGCGCCGTGTGCGGCAATGTCTTTGCCGTTCAGGCCGACGGCGCCGGCGCGATGAGCGGCGGCGCGATGGCGCACGCCACCGCCGCACCCGCTGCCCGGCCCAGCGCGCCGGTCGCCCCGGTATTCACGCCGGCGCCGGCAGCGGCGCCCGCGCCGCCACCCGTCACCGGACCGTTCGGACGCCCGGCGTTCGTGGCTCCCGTGACGGCGCCGCAGCCGGACCGGGCGCTGGTCGCGAGTCCCCCGACACCACCACCCGTGCCGCGACCGGCGGTCGCCCCGCCGCCGATGGCGCCGCAGCGGCCGTTCGCGCCACCCATGACCCCGCCGATGGTCCGGCCGCCGGTGGCCGCCCCGCCCGCGGTGAGCGCGCCATCGGTCGCCGCGCCGCCTGCAGCACCGCTGCCGCCCGCTCCACCGGTCGCCCCGCTGGCTCCCTCGATGCCCGTCGCGCCGCCCCCCCGGATGCCGGCGCCCTCGCCCAGCAGCGCGCCAACGATGCCGTCGATGCCGCGCTTCTCGCAGCCGACCGCGCCGCGTCCGTTCGGCTCGCCCGCCGCGCCGTCCGCCCCCCTCCCGGTGGCACCGCCCGCAGCGGTCCCCGAGCCGCGCAAGACGGGGCCGCTGCGCCCGGTGAACCCGTTCCTGGTGCAGGATCCGAAACAGAAGGCGCGCCGGCTGGCCCGGGCCCTGATTTCCGACATGCTCGTCTACCACCCTGAGAAGCGGCAGCAGGGGATCCGGGACGGCACACTGCCGCTGTTATTCAAAGACGAGATCGAGAAGAGCTGGTTGGAGTACGTCGAGCAGGTCGGCCGCGACATGGCGGAGACGACGCCCTTCTGGAACGAAGCCCTGAACGAGATCCTCGCGGGGGGCAAGAAGCTGTTTTAACAGCCTGGGCCGGCCGGCGGGGTAGAGAAAACGGGGCTCACCCTCGATATTCACGATAAGTCAGAGCCGTTCCCCGGTGAAAACGGGGGGCGGCTCATCTCATAACCGCCCATGCAACCCAAGGATGATCCGTGGCCTTGACCGATCGATTCGTCGAGTTCGACCGCCGGCTCCAGGAACTTCGGAGCTTTCTTTGACGTCGATACCAAAACCGCCCGGCTGACGGAGCTGGAACAGCTCATGGCGGACGCAGGGTTGTGGAGCGATCAGGAGCGGGCCAAGAAGGTGGTGGAGGAAGTCAAAACGCTGAAGCGCTGGCTCGAGCCCTACCATGCCCTGCGCAAGCGCGCGGATGAGGCGCGCGAGCTGGCCGAGCTGCTGGATGCGGAGTCGCACGTTGACCTGAGCCTGCAGCGCGGACTCGACGAGGAGGGCGACAAGATCGCCCGGGACCTGGAAGCGCTCGAGCTCCGCAACCTGCTGCGGGGGCGCGACGACGCGCGCGATGCGCTGCTGCACATCCATCCCGGGGCGGGGGGGACCGAGTCGCAGGATTGGGCCGAGATGTTGGTCCGGATGTACACGCGCTGGGCGGAACGGCGCGGCTTCACGGTCGAGTTGCTCGACCTCGAGCCCGGGGAAGAGGCGGGGATCAAGCGGGCCGAGATGGAAATCCGCGGGCAGTACGCCTACGGCCTGTTGCGGGCGGAGATCGGCGTACACCGGCTCGTCCGCATCTCCCCGTTCGACGCCCAATCGCGCCGCCACACCTCCTTCGCGTCCGTATTCGTCTATCCCGTGGTCGACGACGACATCGAAATCGACATCAAGGAGGACGATCTCCGCATCGACG
>JBGQHV010000233.1:0-4504 GCA_041498155.1 Gemmatimonadota bacterium
CGGCGGCCGACGCCCCCGCCAGCCCGGAGCCGACCACGATGACGTCGAACTTCCGCTTGTTGGCCGGGTTCACGAGCTTCATCTCGAAGCGGTGGCGCTCCCACTTCTGCTCGATCGGGCCGTCGGGAATCCGCGCGCGCAGCTCCACGGTCATCGGACGCCCCCGGTCAGGACAGCGAGGGGCACGGCCGCGAAGCCCCCGGCCACGACCAGGCTGAACGCCAGGGCGAATCCACGGCGCGCGGCGTTGTAGCGGGGGTGGTTCAGCCCGAGTGTCTGGCACGCGCTGTAGATGCCGTGGTACAGATGGAGGCTCAGGGCGCCCATCGCGACCAGGTACGCCACGGCGACGGGGGCGCGGCCGAAGCTCGCGACCACGTTGTGGTAAGCGTCGCCCGAGATGAACGCCGGGTTGGCCGGGCCGAACGTCAGGTCGAGCAGGTGGTAAACTACGAACAAGAGGATGATCACCGCGCCCCAGCGCAGCGTGCGCGCGGCGTAGGTGGTTTCGACGAGCCGGAGCGCGTGGTAGCCCACGGGGCGCGCCGCCCAGCTGGCCCGGGTGACGACGACCGCCGCCCAGATGTGCAGGCCCGCGGCGGCAATGAGGAACAGCCGCACGAGCCACAGCAGCTGGCCGCGGCCGAAGAACGGGGCGCCAACGGTGCGCAGTCCCTCGGCGTAAGCATTGAAGTGTTCGGGACCCTGGAAGATCTTGAGGTTGCCGATCATATGTCCCAGGACGAAGCCCAAGAGGACGACGCCTGAAACGGCCATGACCACCTTCTTACCGATGAGCGATTGCGTGAGGGTGGTCACGCGGGACATCCGCGACTCCGGGAGGGGGTGGAGGATCGTGCGCATGATACTCAGGGACGCAAAGCAGGTAAAGCCGAGCGGGTTGTACACAGGCATGGTGAGCGACTAGTGACGGCGACGCTGGCGCGTCCGACGGTGGTCATCGTGGGTGCCGGATTCGGCGGGCTGCGCGCCGCCCGGGCGTTGCGGCGGGCGCCGGTGGACGTGCTGCTCGTGGACCGAAACAACTACCACCTGTTTCAACCGCTGCTCTACCAGGTGGCGACCGCCGGCCTCGAGCCGGAGGAGATCGCCAAGCCGGTGCGGGCCATCCTGCGCCGCTCCCCGAGCTTCGACTTCCGCATGGTCGCGGTGACGGGCGTCGACTTTGCGGAGCGGCGCCTGCACACCGGCGACGGACCGATCGCCTACGACTTCCTCGTGCTCGCCTGCGGCGCCCAGACGAACTTTTTCGGGCTGAGTGGCGTGGAGCAGCAGGGCTTTGCCCTCAAGGACATCCCGGGCGCGGAGCGCATCCGCAATCACGTGCTGTCGTGCTTCGAGGAAGCGATGTTCGAGCCCGACTCCGAGCGACGCCGCGCCCTGCTCGCCTTTGTCGTGGTGGGGGGCGGGCCGACCGGCGTCGAAATGGCCGGGGCGCTCTCGGAGCTGATCCGGCTGGTGCTGGTCAAGGACTACCGCCGCCTCGACCTCAAGGACGTCCGCATCCTGCTGCTCGAAGCCGGCAGCCGCGTGCTCGCGGGGTTCCCGCCGCGCCTGTCCGAGGCCGCGGCCGCCACCCTGTGGCGGAAGCATGTCGAGGTGCGTCACGGCGCGACGGTGGCCGACTACGACGGGGCGGCGGCCCGCCTGAAGAGCGGGGAAGTGATCCCGGCGCGCACGCTGATCTGGGCGGCGGGAGTGCGCGCGGCGCCCCTGGCCGGAGCGCTGGGCGTCCCCACGGCCCACCTGGGTCGCGTGGTGGTCGAGCCCACGCTCCAGCTGGCGGGCCATCCCGAGGTCTACGTGATCGGGGACTCCGCCTTCCTCGAGGCCCAGGGCCCCTCACTGCCGATGATGGCGCCCGTCGCGATCCAGATGGGCAAGACGGCCGCGGGCAACATCCGGCGCAGCCTGGCCGGGAAGGCGCCCGTCCCGTTCCGCTACCGCGATCCCGGGACGTTGGCGACCATCGGACGAAACGCGGCGGTCGCGCGGATTCATGGGGTGTCGTTCACCGGGTTCCCGGCCTGGGTCGTGTGGCTCGTCGTGCATCTGATCCAGCTCATCGGATTCCGCAACAAGCTGTTCGTCTTGACCAACTGGGCGTGGGACTACTTCTTCTACGACCGCGCCGTCCGCTTGATCACCCGTTGACTGCACCAGCGCCGCGCGTCGCGGCAGGAGGTCCGGAATGAACCGTTCCCTGTTGGTCGCGCTCACCGTGGCCCTCGCCGCGAGCGCCCGGGCGCAGCAGCCGCCCGCGAATGGCGGCGCGGCGCGTCCCGACACCACCCGACGGCCGGGAGCGGGGCCCGAAGGGCCCAAGCCGTACGATCAGGTGATCACGCGCGCGGCGAAGACCGATTCGGGCGTCTTCATCATCCATCAAATCGGTGAGAAGCTGTTCTACGAGATCCCGCGCGCCCAGCTGAACCAGGAATTCCTGCTCGTGGCCGACTACGCGGCGGCGCAGGAAGGCACGCGCTACGGCGGCGAGAATCTCAACAGCCAGGTGGTGCGGTGGCAGCGGATCGGCAACCGCGTGCTGCTGCGCGGCGTGAACTACGACATGGTGGCCGACAGCACCAACCCGGTGTCGCGCGCGGTGCGGCTCTCGAACGTCGAGCCCGTCATCATGAGCTTCGACGTGGCCGCGTTCTCGGCCAACGCCGATTCCAACGTCGTCATCGAGACGACCAAGCTCTTCACCACCGACGTCCCGGAGCTGAACGCGCGGCGGGTGTACCGGATGCGCCAGCTCGACCCGGCCCGCTCGTTCGTGGAGCGCGCCCGGTCGTTCCCGACGAACATCGAAGTCAGCGCGCTGCACACCTTCGCCAACGACTCGGTGCCGGGTTTCAACCGGACTCTGGGGTCGCTCACCTTCGAGATGCACTACTCGATGGTGCGGCTGCCCGACCGGCTGATGGCGCGGCGGCTGTGCGACAACCGCGTCGGATACTTTTCGGTCACGCAGCTCGACTTCGGCACCGACGAGCACCGCGTCGCGGAACGCTGCTACATCACGCGCTGGCGGCTCGAGCCCAAGGACCCGAGCGCGGCGGTGAGCGATCCCATCAAGCCGATCGTGTTCTACATCGATCCCGGCACGCCGCCCCAGTGGGTCCCCTGGCTCATCAGGGGGGTGCAGGCCTGGGAGCCGTTGTTCCGGGCGGCCGGCTTCTCCAACGCGATCCAGGCGCGGCTCGCGCCCACGCCGCAGGAGGATCCGGACTTCGATCTCGACGACGCGCGCTACTCCACGATCCGCTGGCTGCCGTCCACCATCGAGAACGCCTACGGCCCGCACACGAGCGACCCGCGCACCGGTGAGATCCTGCAGACCAACATCGGGTTCTTCCACAACGTGATGAACCTGGTGCGCGACTGGTACTTCGTGCAGGTCGGCCCGATGGATCCGCGCGCGCAACACCTGCCGCTGCCGGATTCCCTGATGGGCCAGCTGCTGGCGTACGTGACGACGCACGAGGTGGGGCATACCCTGGGGTTCCCGCACAACATGAAGTCCAGCTCGTCGTATCCGGTGGACTCGCTGCGCAGCGCCAGCTTCACGGCGCGTTACGGCGACGAAGCGTCGATCATGGACTACGGCCGCTTCAATTACGTCTCGCAACCGGGCGACGGCGCGACGCTGATCCCGCACCTCGGCCCCTACGACTCCTACGCGGTCGATTGGGGCTACCGCCGCATTCCGGGTGCCGCGACCCCCGAGGCGGAACGGCCGGTGCTCGACTCCCTGGCGCGGTTGCAGGACGGCAACCGGATGCTGCGCTTCGGCAACGCCGACGGCGTGGACCCCGAAGCGCAGACCGAGGACCTGGGGGCCGACCCGATCACCGCGACCGCGCTCGGGATCCAGAACGTCAAGCGGGTGATGCCGCTCCTCATGGCGGCCAACACCACCGACAAGCTGCGCGACTACTCCGACCTCGACGAGAACTACGAGCGGCTGGTGGGGCAGTGGCAGCGCGAGCTGGGGCACGTGGTGACACTGGTGGGCGGCGTATACCGCGCGGAGAAGTATCCGGACCAGACGGGCGTGATCTTCACGCCGACGAGCCGCGCTCGCCAGCAGGCGGCGGTGCGCTTCCTGCTCGACAACGCGTTCGCGACGCCGACGTTCTTCTTCGATCTCGACATCCTGCGGCGCATCGAGCAGACCGGGACGGTGGACCGGGTGCGGCAGGCCCAGTCGCAGCTGCTCACCGGGCTGTTCAACGACGCCCGGATGAACCGGCTGGTGGATCAGCAGGCGCTCGCGACCGCGGCCGCGCCGGCATATGGATTGGGCGACCTGCTGCGCGATGTGCGGGTCGGGCTGTTCAGCGAGCTGGCCGCGGGCCGTCCGATCGACATCTACCGGCGCAACCTGCAGCGCGCGTTCGTGGACCTGCTCGGCTCCAAGCTGCAGCCGCCACCACCGTTGCCACCGTTCCCCCCGTTCCCGGGATTCACGCCGCCG
>JBGQHV010000234.1:0-4497 GCA_041498155.1 Gemmatimonadota bacterium
CCGACGTTCCCGTGGAGCTCGGCGCCCGGGTGCGCCTGGCCGACAGCCTGAATGCGGACCTGCTCGTGTCCATCCACAACAACGCGTTGCCCGACGGCGTGAATCCCTTCACTAACAATGGCACGAGCGTGTATTACAATCTCCCGCGCAGCCTGCCGCTCGCCCGTGCGATTGAGCGCGCCCTCGTCGCACGGTTCGGCGTGCGCGATCTCGGCGTCGGCCGCGCCGACCTGGCGCTCACTCGCGCGACCTGGCAGCCGGCAGTGCTGTGTGAAGGCTTGTACATGATCCTGCCGGAGCAGGAGGCCGCGCTCAGAAGTCCGGTGGGGCAGGACCTCTATGCTCGGGGGGTCTTGGACGGGATAGCGGCGTTTATGAAGAGCGTGAACAGTGAACAGTGAAAAGTCGTGGTTTATCTCGGCCAGCTCTCCGGCCGGCTTGGCGTCAGGACGATGAGGGGCTGGACCAGGGTGTCCGCGCGGATCGAAGCGTCGACCTGAACCAGGTTCTGGGCCACCCCGGCGGCCACGTCGAACGTGGCAATATGCATGAGCAGGGTGGCGAGCGGGGCGTCGTCCAGTTTGTCGTCGGGAATCCCGTCCACCGGAGTTCCCTGGTCCAGGGTCACCCGGGCATGCCCGAACAGCCATAGCGGAAGCCCGTCGAGCGCTGCCAGGAGGCGGCGATTGAGCGGCAGGCTTTCGCCGTTCAGGGTGATCAGACCCAGCGTCGGCCGCTCGTGCTGGCGACGCGAATGCACGACGAAGCCGTAGGTGAGCGCCGGCTCCTGGCCACCTGACCGCCGGAGCGCCGCCCGAAGCTTCTGCTGGCTGAACGCGATCGTGTGGTACGGAACCACGGGATCTCCCGGGTGCGTGCGCCATGGGGAACGCGCACTCGGGTCGAGCATAGTTCGTGCCATGCCTGCTCTTGGGACTCGTGTACGCGTTTCTTGACGGCACGCATGATGCCATTGACTCCCCCTACTCACTGGATAGCTTGCGCCCATGTTCTGCTCCCGCTGCGGCAGCGAAATCAGCGGTAACTCCAAGTTCTGTCCCTCCTGCGGCCTCGATCTCACAGCGACCACGCCTGTCCGGGCGATGGCCACCGGGGCTGTGGCCGAGCTCGATCTGGTCCGCGAGGCGCTCAGCACGGAATACGAGATCATCGGCGAGCTGGGGCGGGGCGGGATGGCGCTGGTCTTCCGGGCCAAGGATCGCCACCTCGAGCGGGATGTGGCGGTAAAGGTGCTGCCGTTCACCCTGGCGTTCGACGCCGAGTTCGTCGAGCGATTCCAGCGCGAGGCGCGGACGGCTGCGCAGCTCGAGCACCCCAACATCATCCCGATCTACCGCGTCGGCCGCTCCGGGCGGGTGATCTATTTCATCATGAAGTACCTGCGCGGCGGCTCCCTCGCCACCGTCCTGGGGGAGCGGAAGACGATGACGCCGCCGGAGATTCGCCGGGTGCTGGTCGAGGCCGGCAGCGCGCTCGGCTACGCCGCGCAGCGCGGCATCGTCCACCGCGACATCAAGCCCGACAACATCATGTTCGACGAGTTCGGCCAGTGCGTGCTGACCGACTTCGGCATCGCCAAGGCGGCGTCGGGCGGCCGGCTCACCGGCACCGGCATGTCCATCGGCACGCCGCACTACATGAGCCCGGAGCAGGCCCGCGCGCAGCCCATCGACGGACGCAGCGACATCTACAGCCTCGGCGTCGTCGCGTACCAGTGCCTGTCCGGGGTCGTCCCGTACGACGGCGAGGACAGCTTTTCGATCGGGTACAAGCACATCACCGAGCCGATCCCCACGCCGCAGCTCATCAGCGCCGATGAGCGCCGTCTGTTCGAGGTGGTCAAGCGGATGCTGATGAAGGATCCGGCGGACCGGTTCCAGACGTGCGAGGAGCTGATCGCGTCGCTGCAGGGCCAACCGATCGCCACCGCCGGCTTTGCGCGGGCAGGGGGCCCGGCGACGCCGGCGCGCCCCACGGCGGCGCCGCCTGCGATCGCGAGCCAGCCCACGACGCCGATCAACTCGCCGGCGGTAGAACGGCGGGCCAGGCCGCGTCCTGAGCGAGGCATCGCCGACCGCTCGCCGGTGATGCGAGGGGACTCGACGAGCCCGCTCGTCTGGGCGGCGCTCGCCGCGCTGGTGTTGGGGGGCGGCGGGTTCCTCTACGTGCGATCCAGGGCGGGCGCCGAGAGCCCCGCCGCCAAGAGCGACTCGAGCGCGACCGACACGACGACCAGGTCGGCGACGCTTGCGGGTCACGATACCACCCGCACCGACTCGCAGCACGTCGCGTCCGCAACGCCGCCGCCGGCGGCGGCTCCCGCCCCCGCCCCGACGCCCCCCCCGCCCAAGTCCGCGCCCGCTCCGGTTGCGACCGCACCAGCCCCGCGTACCCCGGCGGCGGGACCGGTGGACAGCGGCGGGATCCGGATTGTCAACCTCCCGCGCAACTCCGACGTACTGATCGACGAGAAGCCCGTCACCGATCCGGTGACGAAGCTGGCGCCGGGGCCGCACGCCATCGCCATTTCGGCCCCGCTCCACAATTTCTACGCCGACACCATCGTGGTGGAGGCGGGCAAGATCACCGAGGTGCGGCCCCAGCTCACTCGCCTCGGCGCCCCGCTCCCGCCCAGGGTGCGCCGCGAGCTCGGCGCGCGCGGCGTGAGCACCTGCGCACCGGGCCCGGCCTACAACGCCGACGGCTCGTGCTTCGACGAGCGCCCGAAACCGGTCGCGGCGCCGTTCGTGCCGGTCCCGAGTGATGCGACCGAGGCCCCTCCCCGTCCGTCCCTCCTCTGGGTGAAGGTCTCGCCCGAGGGGAAAACGATGGAGGTGCAGCCCATCCGTCCCTCCAACGACGCCGCCTTCGAGCGCGACGTCCGCGCCTTTGCCGACCAGCTTTCGTGGTATCCCGCCACCAAGGGAGGGCAGCCGGTCGAGGCGTGGACGCAGATGATTTTCAGGCCGCAGCCTTAGGGGCTCATGCCCCAAATCCATCCGTCCGCCTTCCTCGCCCCGACCGCCGCCGTCATGGGTGACGTCACGCTCGAAGCCGAGAGCAGCGTCTGGTATCAGGCGGTGCTGCGCGGGGATCTGGCGCCGATCGTCATCGGCGCCCAGTCGAACGTCCAGGATGGGACCATCGTCCACGTCGACACCGGCTTCCCCTGCTTGGTCGGGCGCCGGGTGGGCGTGGGGCACCGGGTGATCCTCCACGGCTGCGTGGTGGAGGACGAGTGCCTGATCGGGATGGGCGCCGTGCTGCTCAACCGGGTGCGGATCGGGACGGGGAGCGTAGTGGCGGCCGGAGCGGTCATCCCAGAGGGGATGATCGTGCCGCCGAACTCGCTGGTGATGGGGGTGCCGGGCCGGATCGTGCGGCCGGTGGATGGGGACCTGAGCGAGCGGATCGCGTCCACCTGGGCGCACTACGTCGAAATGGCCCGGCAGCACCGGGAGGGGCGTTACCCGCTGGCGGGGGCCCAGTGACGTGACGCTGATCGCATCCGAAATGTGGGCTGGGGGATTCGGAGTTTTTCCACAGCGTCCGATGTGGTTATTTTTGTGATGTGAGAATCGAGATTTCGCGTCGTGACGCGGATTTTACAAGGGATTGTGCGACGATGTGGGTTGGCCTAGCTTGGCCCTCCGTTTCGGTGGATCCCCCGTCCGCCGGAACAGGCCGTTTCGCACGCACGCACGAATCCTTCACAAGCCGGGGTCGCCCATGAGTTCGTCCACCCCACGGGACGCCGTTATGCTGTCGCCCAACGCCATCACCGTGCTCGAGAAGCGCTACCTCATCAAGGACGATGCAGGGAAGCCGGTCGAGACACCCAGCGATCTGTTCTGGCGCGTCGCCCGAACTATCGCGGAGCCGGATCGCCGGTACGGCGCGTCGGCGGGAGCGGTCGAGGCGCTGGCGGAGGCGTTCTATGGGCTGATGGCCGACCGGCTGTTCATGCCCAACTCTCCCACGCTCATGAACGCAGGCCGGCCCTTGGGGCAGCTGTCCGCCTGCTTCGTGCTACCGGTGGACGACGCCATCTCCAACGGCCGGAGCGGGATCTACGACACCCTCCGGGCCATGGCGCTGGTGCATCAATCGGGCGGGGGCACCGGGTTCAGCTTCTCCCGGCTCCGCCCCAAGAACGACATCGTCCGCTCGACCATGGGGGTCGCGTCGGGTCCGGTCTCGTTCATGTCGCTCTATGACGCCTCGACCGACGTCGTGAAGCAGGGGGGCACCCGCCGCGGCGCCAACATGGGGATCCTGCGCGTCGACCACCCCGACATCATGGACTTCATCACCTGCAAGGAAGACCTCACCCAGGTGACGAACTTCAACATCTCGGTGGCGGTCACCGACGCCTTCATGGCCGCCCTCGAGGCGGGGACGGCGTACGACCTGATCCACCCCAAGAGCGGCAAGGTCGTGGGCCAGCTCGACGCCCGCGAGGTGTTCCGCAAGATC
>JBGQHV010000235.1:0-4460 GCA_041498155.1 Gemmatimonadota bacterium
CGGTCGCCCTGGTTGGCAGGGACCCCGTCCACCAGCAGCAGCACCCGGCTGCCCAGTCCTTGGACGAAGCCGGACGAGCCGCGCAGGTTGACCTGGCCGGCGATGAATTGCACGCCGGGCGCCTTGTCCACGGCCTCGTCGATCGTGTTGACCGCCCGCTGAGCGATCTGCTGCGCGCCGACGAGCGACACGCTCGTGACGGCCTGGTCGAGCAGCTGTGAGCGCTTCGCGGCAGTGACGATCGTCGGCGCGACGGTGATGGGGCTCATGGGGAGGCGGAAGTCCAGGCGGACGGCGTCCCCCCCCGTGATCACGACGCTGTCGCGGACCAGGCGGTACCCGATGCGGCCGGCGTCGATCGCCAGCCAGCCCGCCGGAAGCGAATCGAAGCGATACGCGCCGGTCGCGTCCGTGAAGCGGACTGCGATCTCCCGCATCCCCCCGAGGCGCGTGAGCGCGCGCACGCGGGCGTGGTCCAACGGAACCCCGGCCGTGTCGGTGACCGTGCCCCGCAGCGCGCCGGTCCCTTGCGCGCCGAGCCGGGTGCCGACGAGGAGCGCCAGCGCGATCGCGGGTTTGAGACTCACGGCGCGCGGCGCGGTGCGGGGAAGTAGAAGGACACCGGATGCATGTTCGTGAAATCGACCGTGAAATCCGCGCCGGTCACCGCGCCGCCCACCACGATGGTGCCGGCCTTGCTCGTATCGGCGGGATCGCGATAGAACCCGGCCTCGCGCAGCAAGCTGTCGGCGTTCTGCGACGACAGCGTGCCCTGCTTCTTCCAGGCGGCCAGCACCCACTGGTAGGTGCCGGCGGGCAGGGCGAGGGTGTAGGCCTGCGGCGCGGCGCGGGCCGTACTGTCGAGGCGCAGCGTGGGCGGGGGCAGCGGCTTGAAATTGAAGAGGTCGTTCTGGCTCGTAGGAAAGGTCGCGTACGCGACGACGTACACGACGTCGGTCGAGTCGGGCAGTACGCCGCGAAACGTCACCGTGCCGCAGATCCCGACAAACCCGGGCGGACAGGAGGACTGCGGGGCGAGGCCTCCGTCGCACGCGAGCGCGCCGAGAGCGACGGAAACGAGCGCCGCACGAGACCGCATCGTCGTCATACCGTCCAATCTGTGGCGGTCCGTTCCAGCGTCAACTTGACCCCCTTCGCGGCGCGGAATAACGTAGTCAGCGCCATGCCGATCTACGAGTTTCGCTGCGAGCGATGCCGCAAGCAGTTCAGTCATTCGATGCCGATCAGCCAGCACGGGCGCAAGCGCCCGGCCTGCCCGAAGTGCGGCTCTCGCGAGGTCGAGCCCGTGCTCTCGGCGTTCTTCGCCAAGACCGTCCGCAAGAGCTGACCCGCGGTGTTCGAGCGATTGCGGGATGCCGTGCGGGCCGCGCTCGACGCGGCGACGCCGCCGGGGGATCTGCGCGATCTCGCCCGGCAGATGCGGGAGGCGGTGGTCGACGCCACGGTGGCCGTGCAGGAGATGCGGGCGGCACAAACGCGCACCGAGATCGAGCTTGCCGCCGAGGGCCAGCGGTTGGCGGATGCGGAGCGGCGGGGCCGGCTCGCGGCGGAGATCCAGGACCAGGAGACGGTGCAGGTCGCCGAGCGGTTCGTGGCGCGCCACCGCGAGCGGGTGGGCGTGCTGGAGCGAAAGCTGGCGGCGCAGCGGGAGGAGCTGGCGCTGGCCGAGCGCGACCTGGCTGAGATGCAGACGCAGCTCAAGGCCGCCGATCGAGACCGACCGGTCGCGGCGGGCGAGAGCAGCGCGGAACGCGCCTGGCGCGACCTGCAGGCGGCGGGCGGCGCCCGGCCCGACGTGGACTTGCAGAACGAGCTCCTGAAGCACGATATCGACCGGGTGGCCCGCGAGCAGGCGGCGGACGAGCAGCTCGACCTCTTGAAGAAAAAACTCGGAAAGAAAAAGGAGTAACGCATGCTCCTGGCCTTGATCGTGCTGGCGCAGCAGCCCATCACCGCTCCCGCCGATCTGACGAAGCGCGCCCACACCTACAGCATCGTGGCGTACGATTCGGCCACCGGCGACCTCGGGATCGCGGTGCAATCGAAGTTCCCGAACGTGGGCGGTATCGTGCCGTGGGCGAAAGCGGGCGTGGGCGCCGTCGCGACCCAGTCGCTCGGCAACACCGCGTACGGCGACGCTGGGCTGCGGCTCCTGGCGATGGGGGCCACGGCGCCCGAGGCGATGCGCATCGTGATGCGCAGCGACCAGCGCCCGTCGCAGCGGCAGGTCGGGATGGTGGACGCGCACGGCAACGCCGCGAGCTGGACCGGCGACTCGTGTTTCGACTGGGCCGGCGGACGGACGCTCGGCGCCGACGGCCAGATCGTGCTGGGCGGGAAAGGCGCCATGATCGTGGGGCACGGGTTCGCCGCGCAGGCGAACATCATGGTTTCCGACCAGACGGTGAAGAACATGGCGGACGCCTTCGTGCGCGCCACGGGCCCGCTCGCCGATCGGTTGATGGCGGCGCTGGTGGCGGGGCAGGCGGGCGGCGGGGATAAGCGCGGCATGGAGTCCGCCGCGCTGCTGGTGGTGCGCGCCAACGGCGGGTACCTGGGCGCCAACGACCGCTACATCGACATCCGGGTGTACGACGATACGAATCCGATCCGGGAGCTGCAGCGCCTGTATCGGCTGCACCAGCTGTATTTCTTCCAGAGCCGGCCCGAGGATCTGATTCCGATCACGGCGGACGTCGTGCGACAGCTCGAGCCGATCCTCCTCGTTGAGCCGGTGAACCAGACGCAGAAGTGGCTCGACGCGCCGCAAGGCACGGCCAACGCGAAGTTCCTGCAGGCCCTCGAGAACTTCATGTACTGGGAGAACTACGACGTGCGGGTCCGTAACGACGGGAAGATCGATCGCGTGGCGCTGGACGACATTCTGGCCCGGCGGAGGCGGCGTCCATGAACGGCGACACCTGGTTTGGGCACCCGCGCGGACTCTCCACGCTCTTCTTCACGGAGATGTGGGAGCGGTTCAGCTACTACGGGATGCGGGCATTCCTCATTCTGTACATGACGGCGTCGATCGCCAACGGAGGGCTCGGCTTCGATGACCGGCACGCCGCGACAGTGTACGGCAACTACGTCGGCAGCGTATGGCTCACGCCGATCCTCGGCGGGCTCATCGCGGACCGCTTGCTGGGACAGTACCGCAGCGTGTTGCTGGGCGGCACGATCATCGCGCTCGGCCATTTCACGCTCGCGTTCAAGAGCCTCTCGACGTTTTACGCCGGGCTGGTCCTGATCGTCATCGGCACGGGCCTGCTCAAGCCCAACGTCTCGACGATCGTCGGCTCGCTCTACGACGAGGGCGACGCGCGTCGCGATGCGGGGTTCTCGGTGTTCTACATGGGCATCAACCTGGGCGCGTTCATCGGGCCGCTGATCGCCGGCGGGCTGGCGCAGAAGGTGAACTGGCACCTGGGCTTCGCGATGGCGGGGTTCGGGATGGTGGCGGGAGTCATCCAGTACGTCGTGGGACGGCGGCACATCGAGCCGGGGCTGGTCCGCCTGGCCGCGCGGTCGAAGCCCGCGACCCCGATCGCGGGCGCCGGAGGCGGCTTCAGCGCCGAGGAGTGGAAGCGGATCGCGGTGATCTTCGTGCTGTTCGTGTTCGCCTCGATTTTCTGGGGGGCCTACGAGCAGGCCGGCTCGACGCTGAACCTGTTCGGCGACCGCTACACCAACAACACCGTCTTCGGCTTCGCCTATCCGTCCTCCTGGTACATCTCGGTGCAGGCACTCTTCGTGATCGCCCTTTCCCCGGTGTTCGGATGGATCTGGTTCAGGCTCGGCAAGCGCCAGCCCTCGGTGCCGGCGAAGTTCGCCCTGGCGCTGCTGTTCGCCGGGCTGGCGTTCCTGCTGCTCGTCCCCGCGGGATCGATCGCGCAGGGCGGCACGGGCATCAAGGTCAGTCCCCTGTGGCTCGTGGGGGCGTACTTCATTGAGGAATGGGGCGAGCTCTGCCTGTCGCCCGTCGGACTCTCCGCCGTGACCAAGCTCGCCCCGGTCCGCATCGTGAGCCTCATGATGGGTGTCTTCTTCCTGTCGAACTCGCTCGGCAACAAGCTCGCCGGCTGGACGGCCGGGTTCTTCAGCTCGATGCCCCTGTCACAGCTGTTCGGCGCGGTCGCCGCGGTGTGCCTCGTGGCGGCGGTGATCATGTTCGCGCTGATCCGGCCGGTGAAACGACTGATGGGGGGAGTGAGCTAGGCCTGGTCGGATGCTCCCGACCCCGGGCGCCAGCCCGGGGTCCCTGGGGCAGTTCCCCCACCATAGTCATCAGGAGTCGGAGGCCGGTAACCAGAACTTCGCTGGAAAGTTCCCGAACATCACAGGTGGAGATCCGCACCGGTCCAGTCGCTGACCAGGTTCCTCACGGAAGCGCCGCGGTCGCATGTTATCTTCACCCTCCGTGAGCGACCTCCAGGAGC
>JBGQHV010000236.1:0-4460 GCA_041498155.1 Gemmatimonadota bacterium
CATGGGGCTCTTGCCCTCGATGTAGACGCGATCGGGCCACCCCTGGATGATGCCCTTGGTTCCCTGCACGAGGTTGATGCGGCTGTAGGGCCGGGCATTGTTGGTGTTGTGCCCGACATAGATCGTCTGCCCTTTGAGCGTGCGGATCAGCGTGACGTTGACGTCACCCAGCTGGTAGGCTTCGTGGCGGCGCGGATCGGTCTCGGCGAAGTGATCGGCCGCGTACTGCTCCAGCCCGCGGTGGTTCGAGCTCATCGACACCAGGAAATCGAACCGGTTACCGCGGTTGACGTTCATGCACTGGGCGATGGGGCCCAGCCCGTGGGTCGGATAGAGGTTGCCGTCGTGCGTCTGCGACCAGGCCCGGCGCCACAACCCCTCGCCTTCCCTGGCGAACTTGATTTCGCGCAGGTCGTGCAGGTAGCCGCACTCCCCGTGCAGGATCTCCCCCAGCATCCCCAGCCGCACGAGGTGCAGCGCCAGCATCTCGCGCCGGTCGTAACAGCAGTTCTCCATCATGAGGCAGTGTTTCTGGAGTTTCTCGGCCGTCTCGACGAGCTGCCAGCAGTCGTCCACCGTCATGGCCGCGGGGACTTCAGTCGCCGCGTGCTTTCCATTGTGCATGGCGGCGAGCAGCACGGGGACGTGCCACTCCCAGGGCGTCGCCGTGAACACAAGATCCAGCTCCTGCTCGGCGCACATCCGCTCGAAGTCGCGCGGGCCGCGCGAATAGCCCGCCGGCTTCGGCTGGTCGGAGGCCACCACCGCGTCCTGCGCGCGCGCCACCTTCCACTCGACGATGTCGCAGATCGCGCGGATCTCCACGCCCTCGATCGTGAGCAGGTTGTCGACGTGGACGCTGCCCTGGCCGCCGACGCCGACGAACCCGATGCGCACGCGGTCCATCGGCGGCGCGGCGAACGGCGTCGTCGCCTGGGCGGGCTCCGGCGTCGGCGTGAAGGGAGCCGCGAGGGCCACGGCGGCGGTGGACGCGATGAACTCGCGGCGTGTGGTCATCATCACTCCTTGGCGCGCAACACGCCGACGGCGCCTTTGGTCGCGTCGGCGAAGGCGTGGGACACGAAGGGGTACGCGCCGGGCTCGGCGAGCTGCACCTCGAACACCGCGCCGCCACCGACCGGCACGTCCACGGTCTGCACGCCGGAGAGGGACGGCGTGGTGGACGAGTCGAGGTAGACGTGGCTGAAGATCGCTCCCACCACGTGAAACGCCGAAACGCGGTTGGGACCCGCGTTCACGACGTAGAGCCGCAGCGGCGCCCGCGGCCGGACGACGATCGGCGCGGTCGCGTACTGCGCCGACCGGCCGTTGAAGGTGACGTAGTCCGGCGCCTGCCCGAGCAGTTTCTGCCAGTCGAGCGCGAGGGCCGTGGAATCCGGGGCGCCGGCCTTCTGCGTGTAGAACTCGCTCTGCACCAGCACGAATTCACGCGCCGGCGGGCGCGGCCGCTTCGGGTCCACGATGAGCGCGCCGTACATGCCGTTGGCGATGTGCATGGCGACCGGTGCCGTGCCGCAGTGATAGAGGAAGGCGCCGGCCACCCGGGCGACGTAGCGATAGTGCAGCGAGTCGCCGGGCATCACGTTGACGTACGCCCGACTGGGCGCGATCTCGGCGGCGTGGAAGTCCATGCTGTGCGGCATGGGCGCCCGGTTCACCAGCGTGAAATCGATCGTGTCGCCAACCGTGGCGCGAAGCATGGGGCCGGGGACATGGCCGTCGAACGTCCAGGCATCGTAGCTCACGCCGTTGGCGATCGTCACTTTGGCGTGCCGGATCTCGATGCGGATGCGGCGCAGCGTCGCGGTGGTTCGCGGCGGCGCCTGCGGGTCGACCGCGGCCGTGTCCGCGGAGCCGATGGCGGCTTCACCGTGGGACACGTCGGCGGCCGGCGTGGTGGAGGGCGTTTGAGGGGGCTGGGCGGTCGCGGACGCCGGCGCGCGGCGCTCCCCGCCGCAGGCAACGGCGACCCAGACGAATGCGAGCACGAGTCGATACGGTGACATGGTGTCGGGAAATTGAGCGCTTCCGCGCGGTCGCGCCAGCACCGACATTCCCTGCCATGCGCTCGACCCGAAGCCGAATCGCGCTGCTGGCGCTCACCGGAGCGTGCGGCCGCGGACCGATCGCCCGACCGGCGCCGGCCGCGTTGAGCCGCGCCGAGTCGGTGTACGCCGCGGTGCGGACGCTGAAAGACCGGCTGGACATCGCGACGCTGCGCGTGCTTCCCGAGTCCGCCGCCGCCCTGCGCCCCGGGTATCTGGCGCAGCGGGGCGAGCTGGTGCGCGCGCTGGCCATCGATTCCCTGCAGCTGCGCGATACCACCGACCGGCGCGCCCTGGCGACGATGCGCCGTACCCTCGCCGACGAGCTGACGGACGCGCCGCAACCGCCCGGCGGAGTGACCGCAGCCGATGCCGGGCGTTGCGCCTACGACCCGCGGGCGATCGCGGATGCCGATTCCCTCCAGGCGCGGCTGTACGATTGCTATGGCGCCGCGACGCGCGACATCGTCGTCGATGGCGCCCGGCTCGACCGCCTCACCGTGCTCGGTCTCCTCGGCGTCACCGCGGACTCCGCGACCCGGCGGCGTCTCTTTCTCGGGCTCGACCGCGTGTGGCGCAGCGTGAACGGCGCCGACGACGACGCGAGTCCCTGGCGCGAGCTGCTGCGGCGCCGGGCCCGGGAGTGGGGCGCGGGTCCGACGCCGTTCGCGCGCCGCGTCACGGAGCTCGGATTCGTCCCCGACTCCGTTGAGGCGTGGCTTGAGCGTCTGCTCGACACATGGCGCACCGCCCTACCGGATTCGACGCTCGAGCCGTGGGATCTCTACTATGCGATGGGCGCCGCTTCGCGGCGGCTGTCGCCGCGCATTCCCCGCGACTCGCTGCGCCCGTTGAGCGAGCGGTACTACCGGTCGCTGGGGGCGGATCCCGCCGTGTTGCGTGTGCATTTCGACCTCGACCCCCGCGTCGGCAAGGACCCGGTGGCGTTCACGACCTTCGGGGCCCGCCCCGGTCTTATGGAAGGGACTTGGGGCCCGGGCGAGCCGTGGGTGTTCGCCTCGTACGCGACGGGCGGGTTCGACAACCTGGGCGAGCTGCTGCACGAAACGGGACACGCCGTGCACATCGCCGGCATCCGCACCCGTCCCGCGTTCGGCGACTGGCCGGACGCCGATCTCTTCACGGAAGCGATCGCCGACCTGGCGGATTACGCGGCGTATGACGGGCGCTGGCAGGCGCGCTACCTGGGCGACTCCGCTGCGCCCGCCGAGAACCTGCGCGCGGCGTATTTCGGCGTGATGATGGATGCCTGCTGGTCGCTATTCGAGGCACGTCTGCAGCGCGACACCACCCTCGATCCCAACGTCGTGTGGGCCGAGCTGACCAGCCGCTATCTGCGCGTCGTGCCGCACCCGGAGCTTTCCTGGTGGGCGATGCGCGGCCAGCTGATCGACGTTCCCGGGTATCTCGTCAACTACGCGCTGGGCGCATTCATCTCCGCCGACCTGCGGCAGCGGATTGCGACCCTGCACGGCGACTTCACGCTGGGGGACTCTACCTGGTACGGATTCGTGCGAGAGGGGATCTACCGCTTCGGGCTCGAGCGCTCGTCCCGCCGGGTGATGGAGGATTTTCTGGGTCGGCCCGTCACGGCCGACGCCCTCCTGGCCGACCTCAACAGAAGCCGACGTCCAGGGCGTTGAGACACGCCTTCACGTCGAACCCGGTGGCGTTCGTCATGACGACGCTCGCCACGCGCGGACCCGGATAAATCCGCATCTCGCAGTGGAAGCCGCCACCGCCCCCTTCCTTGTAATGGAACGGTCGGCCCCCCAGGTCGCCGATGTGCCACCCCAATGTCATCGGCAGCGGCGCGCCCGCGGTCGTCCGCTGCTGCTCCGTGAACAACACCCGCGCGGTCCCGTCGAGCACGATCGACTGCGGCTGCAGCTGATCCCGCAGGAATTTGCCGAAGCCCCGGGCGGTGCCGACCAGCCCGCCGAACGCCGGCCCGTTGAGATAGTGCGGCTCGATACGCAGCCACGGCCCCTCGTAGTCGCCGATGAGGTCGCGGTCGATGAGCAGGCGCTTCGCGAGGTTCATGAGGGAGTACTTCTCGAGATAGCCGTGCGCATGACGGGCGGCATCCGGAATCGCATATCCCAGCTCGGTCGGCGCAATGCCGAGCGGCGTGAGCACGCGCTCCGTGACGTAAGCCGGGAACGATGCGCCGCTCGCGCGCTCCACCACGCGCCCCAGCAGCCAATATCCGATGTTCGAGTAGCGGTACGTCGTGCCGGGCGCCGACGCGCGCTTCGGGTGCGCCGCCAGCACGGCGGCCAGCGCCGCGTGCTCGTCGAACGTCGCGTGCCCTGCGACGGGATGCACCCAACGCAGCGGGATCGGATTGGGAAGGCCCGACAGGTGCGCGAG
>JBGQHV010000237.1:0-4459 GCA_041498155.1 Gemmatimonadota bacterium
GAGCGTGTTGCCCGCCGGCGCCCACCGGACCCGCACCCCGCCACCGGTCGTGAGCGCCGCGTCCACCGCATTGGCGATCAGGTTGATCAGCAGCTGGTCCAGCTGGTCGCCGTCGGCGCGCAGCATGACCCGGGGTCCGTCGATCACTTCGACGGGGAGCCGGGTCTCGAGGCGGGCGACGCGCGCCACCCAGGCGGCGACGTCCACCTGTCCGAGCTTGGGCGTGGGGAGGCGAGCGAGCCTCGCGTAGGAGGCGAGGAAGCGGGTGAGCGATTCCGAGCGCTTGGCGATCAAGTCCAGCCCGCGCTCCAGGTCGTCGCGCGGGACTTCAGTGGCGCCGTTGCGCGACACGAGCTCCTGCAGCCGCTGAGCGACCGACTTGATCGGCGTGAGGGAATTGTTGATCTCGTGACCGAACACGCGGATGAGGCGTTGCCACGCCTGCCGCTCTTCCTCGCGCAGGGCGCGGCTCACGTCGGCGAGTACGACAAACTGGTGCGGGCGGCCGCCCTGGCGGAACGCGCCGCGGCGTACTTCCCACCGCCCGCGGGCCGCGGGGAAGCCGAGCTCGATGACGCGCGGCGCGTCGCCCTGGAGGCACGCGCCGAGCCCCAGATCCTCGGCGCGGCGTCCCAGCAGCCGCTCAGACGGCTGGGCCAGCAGGCGCTCGCCGCTGGCGTTCACGAGGCGCAGCGCCTGGTCCTGGTCGAACGCGAACACGGCCACGTCGATCTCCGCCATCACCCGCCGCAGCAGCGCCGTGGCCTCGAGCGCGCCGAGACGGCGCTCCTTCAGCTCGTCGGTGAGGATGTTGAGCTCCAGCATCACCAGGCCGAGCGCGTCCTCCGCGTTGTGGCGGCGCGCGCGCAGTGAGTAGTCTTGCTCGCGCAGGGCGGCCAGCATGTTGGAGAGCGTCTGCAGCGGGCGCACTACCCGCTCGCGCAGCGCCAGCGCGAAGGCGAGCCAGGTGCCGACGAGCAGGACGGCGAGGGTCCAGCGGGTGCGGTCGCTCGCGTCGCCGGACCAGAGCAGCCACAGGGCGACCACGATTGCCGGCAGCCCGCCCAGCAGGGCGAGACGGAAGACCTGCTGCTCGTGCGACGTCCTGGCGCGGCGGCTCAGAGGCTGTGGCGCTGCAGGCGCCGATAGAGGGCGCTGCGGGAGAGGCCGAGGGCTTTGGCGGCGGCGCTCACGTTACCCTCGAAGCGCGCCAGCGCCTTCTGGATCAGCACTCGCTCCACTTCTTCGAGGCTCAGGTCTTCCAGGCGGGCGGGTCCGTCGCCCGGCGGACGCAGGTTCAGGTCGGCGGGGCGCACGGTGTCCCCCTCGGCGAGCAGCACGGCGCGCTCGATGGCATGGGCCAGCTCGCGCACGTTCCCCGGCCAGCCGTAGGCGAGCAGCGACCGCATCGCGTCGGGATGGATCCGCGCCGCGGGCTTGCGATAGCGGGCAGCGTACTCACCCAGGAAATGGGTTGCGAGCAGCGGGAGGTCCTCGCGTCGCTCGCGCAGCGGCGGCAACCGGATCTCGATCGTGTTGATGCGAAACAGTAGATCCTCGCGGAACCGTCCGGCGGCGACCTCGGCCGCGACATCGGCGTTCGTCGCCGAGAGGATGCGGACGTCAACGCGCCGGGTCTTCGACGAGCCGACGCGCTCCAGCTCCCCGGTCTGCAGGACGCGCAGCAGCTTGGATTGCTGGGAGAGGGTGAGGTTCGCGATCTCGTCGAGGAACAGCGTGCCGCCGTCGGCGAGCTCGAAGCGGCCCACCCGGTCGGTCTTGGCGTCGGTGAACGAACCCCGCATGTGGCCGAACAGTTCGCTCTCGAACACCCCTTCGGCGAGCCCGCCGAGGTTCACGGTGACGAGCGGCCGGGCGCTACGCGCCGACGCGGCGTGCAGCCAGCGGGCCACGACCTCTTTCCCCGTGCCGTGCTCGCCCGTGATCAAGGCGTTCGCGTCGGACGGGCCGACCCGCTCCATCAGGCGGAGCACCGGCTGCATCGCGGCGGAGGTGGCGACGAGCTGCGGGCCGCCGTCCCGGCGCAGCGTGCGGTTCTCGCTTTCGAGACGCTGGCTCGTGCGGATCGCCCGGCCCAGCTCGATCTGGGTGCGCAGCTGCTGCAACAGGCGGGCGTTGTCCCACGGCTTTTCGATGTAGTCGCGCGCGCCGCGGCGCATCGCTTCGACCGCGCCTTCGATCGAGCCCCAGGCGGTCATGACGAGCACCGGGAGGGTGGCGTCGAGCGTCTGGAGACGCGAGAGGAGGTCGAGCCCTTCGATCCCGCCGGTCGTGTCGCGGGTGTAGTTCATATCCATCAACAGGGCGTCGAAGTCGCGCGACTCGACGGCCGCGAGAATGCCCCCGGGCGACGTGGCGGTTTCCACCTGGAAGCTTTCGCCCTTCAACAGGAGGCGGAGCGCTTCCAGAACCGCCGGATCGTCATCGGCGACGAGGAGACGCGCGGTAGTCTGTGTCATGTGCAAGAAAGTTGGCCGGTGTGCCGCGCTGGCGGCTAGGGGTCACTCGTATCGCAACGCTACGACTGGATCCACCTTCGTCCCCCGCCACGCGGGCACGGAGCACGCCACGAGCGCCACGGCGGCGACGCCGGCGAGCACCGCCACGAACGTGACGGGATCGATCGGTCGCACACCGAAGAGCTGGCTCGCGAGCAGCCGGGTCAGCCCCGCTGCGGCGAGGACGCCGAGGACGATGCCGGGGCCGACGAGCGCCGCGCCGCGCCGCACGACCATCGTCATAACGTCGCCGGGGCGCGCGCCCAGCGCCATCCGGATGCCGAACTCGCGGGCCCGCTGGGTCACGAGATAAGCCATGAGGCCGTAGATGCCGACCGCGGCCAGCACCACCGCCAGGCCGGCGAAGAGCGAGAGCAGCGCCATGATGAAGCGCCGCAGCGCGAGCGACTCGGTGAGAACTGCGTCCATCGTGCGGACGCGGCCGACCGGCACCAGCGGGTCGGTAGCGCGTACGGCACGCGCGACGGCCGCGCTGAGCGACGCGGGATCGCCCGTCGTCCGCACCACCAGGTGGATGGGGAACCAGCCATTGAAAGCCAGGGCGACGCCCGCCGGCTCTTGCGACGCCGGAATGAATACTGTGGGCGGCGCGTCCCGTCCGATCCCCGACGTGACGTCGCCCACGACGCTCACCACTCGGCGCGGACCACCGACGTCGCCTACGGTGACCATCGTTCCCAGGGGGTCGTGGTCGATCAGGTAGCGATGGACGAACGCCTCGTTCACTGCGATCACCGGCTCGCCACCGGCCCGGTCGGAGACCTCGAGGTAGCGTCCCTGCCGCAACGGCACGCCCAGGGTCGCAAAAAGCTCCGGCGTGACCGCGCGGAAGTCCGCGCCGCGCAGCTCGCCGCCGTTCACCGACACCCCGGTGTTGCCGCCCCGCGTGAGCGGCAGGCCCGCCTCGATCACCGCGGCGCTGGCGACGCCCGGGAGCGCGTCGACGCGCCGCCGCAGCGCGTCGTAGTACGCCGTGATGCCGGACGCCGAGTCGTATCGCGTGCCGGTGAGCCACAGCTCGGCGGTGAGCACGTGACGCGGGTCGAAGCCCGGGTCCGTGCGGATCAGATTCGCCACGGTACGGATCAGCAACCCCGCCCCCACGAGGAGCACGAGCGCCAGCGCGATCTCTCCCGTGACGAGGACCTGCCGAACCCGTCCTCGGCCGGTCGTCGTGCGCCCAGCGCCGGCCTTGAGCGCGTCGTGCAGATCGGAGCGCGACGCCTGCCAGGCGGGGAGCAGTCCGAATCCGATGCCGGTCAGCAGCGAAAGACCGAGGGTGAATCCCAACGCCCAGCCATCGATCCGGATGTCGGCGCTCGCCGGCAGACTGCCCGGGGCGATGGTGCGCAACGCGCCGAGTCCCCAGGTGGCCACCGCGATCCCCACCGCGCCGCCGATCAGGGCGAGGAGCAGGCTCTCCGAAAGGAGCTGGCGCACCAGGCGGCCGCGCGTAGCCCCGAGCGAGGCGCGCACCGACAGCTCCCGGCCGCGCACCGCCGCGCGGCCCAGGAGCAGGCTCGCGACGTTGGCGCAGGCGATCAACAGGACGAACGCGATCGCGCCGAACAGGATGCGCAGCGGCGCGCGCACCTCGTGCCCGCGCAGCGCGCGGTAGGAATCGAAGCTGAGCTGCTCGTCCGATCCGCGATGGAACGCCTGCGCGTAGCTCGTGAGCACGGGCTGGAGCCGCGCGCCGGCCTGGGCGAGGGTGAGTCCGGGGACGAGCCGGCCGATCACCGCGAGGTTCTGGCCGCTGCCGATCGTGCGGCCCACCTGGGCCAGGGTGGACCAGACCTGGGCTTCGTCGGGCGGCCGGAAATCGGCCGGCATGACGCCGACGACGATGAATGGCGTGCCGTCGATCAGGACGGCGCGACCCAGCACTTTCTCGTCCCCGCCGAATGCCCGCTGCCATA
>JBGQHV010000238.1:0-4430 GCA_041498155.1 Gemmatimonadota bacterium
AACACGAGCCCGATCACCGCAACCGTCAGAATGGCCTGTAGCGCCCGCTGCATCGTCATGGAACCCTCCCCCGGTCCGATCTGTTGCTGGGCGGTATAGCTAGGTCCACGACGCCACGGCTTGCACGAGAAAAGCTGTAAGGTTTCTTTCACCCAGGCACCCACGGAGCACCAATGAAAATCGGGATCCTCGGCACGGGCGAGGTGGCCCGGGCGCTGGCGACGGGATTCGCGCGCACCGGGCACGAGGTGAAGCTCGGCACGCGCGATCCCTCGAGCGACAAGGTCAAAGCCCTGGTCGCCGCGATCGGTCCGAAGGCCACCGCCGGCACGTTCGCCGACGCGGCGGCGTTCGCGGACGTCGCGGTCCTGGCCACGCTGTGGGCGGGAACGGAGAACGCGCTGCGGCTCGCCGGGCCCGACCGGCTCGCCGGCAAAGTCGTGATCGACACGACCAACGCACTCGATTTCAGCCAAGGCCCGCCCCCGAAGCTCGCCCTCGGCCATACCGATTCCGCCGGTGAGCAGGTGCAGCGGTGGCTCCCCATGGCGCACGTCGTCAAAGCGTTCAACATCGTGGGCAACGCGTTCATGGTGCAGCCGAAGTTCCCGGACGGCGTGCCGGACATGTTCCTGTGCGGCAACGATGCCACCGCGAAGCAGGCGGTCGGCGACATCTGCACGGCGTTCGGCTGGCCGCCCGTCATCGATCTGGGCGGCATCGAGATGTCGCGCTACCTGGAGCCGCTCGCCATGATATGGATCGTGTACGGGTTCAAAACCAACACCTGGAGCCACGCCTTCAAGCTGCTCCGCACGTGAGGTGCCCGATGAATGCGACCATCCGCCTGGCGGGGATCGCCACCCTGCTCGCGGCCGTGCCGGCCGCGGCGCAGGTGTCCACCCGCTGGCCGATTCATTCCCTGGACCGTCCGCAGCCGCGCGTGGTCGGCCCGGCCCCGGCGGAGCGGCCCGAGGCTCCACCGACCGACGCCATCGTGCTGTTCGACGGCAGCGACCTCTCCTCCTGGGTGGGCGATTCGGGCCAGGCGGCGCCGTGGAAGGTCGAGAACGGCTACGCCGAAGTCATGGCGGGGAGCGGCGGGATCCACACGCGACGCGGCTTCGGCGATTGCCAGCTGCACATCGAATGGGCGGCCCCGCGCACGCCGCAGGGGGAGGGCCAGGAGCGCGGCAACAGCGGGGTGTACCTGATGAGCACGTACGAAGTGCAGGTCCTCGATTCCTACGACAACCGCACCTACCCCGACGGTCAGGCCGCCGCGGTATTCGGGCAATACCCGCCGCTCGTGAACGCCAGCCGTCCGCCGGGCGAGTGGCAGAGCTACGATATCGTGTTCCATCGACCGCACTTCAGCGGGCGCGGGAAAGTCGAGCGGCCCGCGCGCGTCACCGTATTCCACAATGGGGTGCTCGTGCAGGACGACGTGATCCTGTCGGGACCGACGGCGTTCCAGCGACGGCCGCCCTACAGTGTGCACCCTGACACGCTGCCGCTCATGCTGCAGAATCACGGCAATCCGGTCAGGTATCGGAACATCTGGATCAGACCACTGGATTCAACTCCCTAGAACTCAGTCGTACAGACAGTGACTCAGGGGCTAAGACGCGTAGCGGTTTCCAGTCGTGAGGGGGTAGGTGTTCTCAGTGACTGAGATCTGTCAGCCGCTATGCGACTGAGCCACTGAGTCACTGTCTGAGTCGCTGTCCATCTAGAGGACCGAAACCATGGCTCTTTCTGTAGGTCAGAAAGCCCATCGGAGTCTGACTCTGTCTGACCGTCATGTGGCCCTGTACGCCGAGCTCACCGGCGACAAGAATCCGCTGCACTTCGATTTGCACTTCACGAAGCGAACCGGCAAACTCGATGGGTTGATCGTGCAGGGCGGGCTGACGACCGGGCTCCTGCACGCCCTCGTCGCCACCGACCTGCCCGGACCTGGCACCGTCTTCTTGAGTCAGAACTGGAAGTTCCCGGCGCCCGTCTACATCGGCGACACGATCACGGCGGAAGCGGAAGTGTTGAGCGTGCACGCCGCGAAGCCGGTGTGCCAGCTGCGCGTGCGCGTGTCTCGCCAGACGGGCGAGACGGTGCTCGAGGGCGAGGCGTGGTGCTACCGGTTTACCGCCTAGGCGACCGTGACCTCCTTGCACAGGTAGACATCCTGAATCGCGTGGAACAGCGCCACGCCATCCTTCAGCGGTTTCTGGAACGTCTTACGGCCGGAAATCAGCCCCATCCCTCCCGCGCGCTTGTTGATCACGGCGGTCACAACGGCATCGAACGCGTCGTTCTTCCCCGCCGCGCCTCCTGAATTGATCAGCCCGATCCGCCCCATATAGCCGTTGGCCACCTGGTAGCGGCACAGGTCGATCGGATGATCGCTCGCGAGCTCCGTATAGATGCGCTCATCGAACTTGCCGTAGCTCGAGTCGCCCATGTTCAGCGCCTTGTAGCCGCCGTTGTTCTCCGGAAGTTTTTGCTTGACGATGTCGGCCTCGATCGTGACGCCCAGATGATCGGCCTGGCCCGTGAGATCGGCGGCGACGTGGTAGTCCTTCTCCTTCTTGAACGCGCTGTTGCGCATGTAGCACCACAGGATCGTGGCGAGGCCGTGCCGGTGCGCTTCCGCGAACGCCTGGCTGATCTCCGTGATCTGGCGACCGCTCTCGGCGGAGCCGAAGTAGATCGTGGCGCCCACCGCGGCCGCCCCCATGTCGACCGCTTGCTGCACCGTGCCGAACAGGATCTGATCGGCCTTGTTGGGAAAGGTGAGCAGCTCGTTGTGGTTGATCTTGACGATAAACGGGATCTTGTGCGCGTACTTGCGGGCCACGATCCCCAGCACGCCGAACGTCGAGGCCACCGCGTTGCAGCCGCCCTCGATCGCCAGCTTGACGATGTTCTCGGGATCGAAATAGTCGGGGTTCTTGGCGAAGCTGGCTCCGGCCGAGTGCTCGATGCCCTGGTCCACGGGCAGGATCGAGAGGTACCCGGTCCCCGCCAGCCGCCCCGTCCCGTACATGCGCTGCAGGTTCACGAGCACCCGCGGACCGCGGTCGCTCTGGAGGAAGATGCGATCCACCCAGTCGGGACCGGGGAGGTGCAGGCGCTGTTTCGGAATCTTCGGGGCGTCGAATTTCAGGAAGTGGTCGGCCTTGTCGCCGAGCGTCTTCACGATGGCGTCGATCATGGATCCTCAGGGTGAACGGCGTTCAGTCGCCGAAGCTGTATCGGCCCCGCGGGTCAAGCAAGTCCTGTGCCGGGTGCGTCCACGGGCGGTTGGGGCGCGCGCCACCCGAATCGGACCGCGAGCAGCCGCAACACGATCATCACGACGATCGCGATGATGCCAGCCGCGGCCCGCGACACCAGCGATGACTCCCACAGGGCGACGAACAGGGCGCTCCCGACGCCGGAAACGGTGGCGTACAGCTCGCCGGTCTTGAACAGCGCCGGGGCCTCCCCCGCCAGGACATCGCGCAGGATACCGCCCCCCACCGCCGTGACGATGCCCAGGAACACCGCGGGCACCGGAGCGAGTCCCGCGGTGAGCGCTTTGAGCGACCCCACCACGGTGAAGACGCCGAGGTTCAGGGCGTCGACCGCGACCAACAGGCGGCCGATGCGCGCCACGTCGTCGCTGCGATAGAACCCCACCGCCGCGGCGACCAGCGCGGTAACCAGGTAGCGCGAGTCCTGCAACGCGGCGGGCGGCCCCTGCTGCAGCAGCACGTCCCGGATGATGCCCCCGCCGACCCCCGCGACGATGGCGAGCGACGCGCCGCCAACCAGGTCGAACCGCTTGCGCACGGCGAGCAGCGTCCCGGTCAGGCCGCCCACCAGCACGGCGCCGAGATCGATGAGCGGGGGAACGGGGACGGCGGCCATCGGACCTGAATGTTCGCCGCTGGCGTCGCCCGGCGGAAGCGGGGCAGATTGGCGCAGCCGCCATGGACACTCCTCCTCCCGCGCGCGACCCGCGTGCCTATCTCGACGCGCTCGTCGCCCGGTCACGCACGCCGGGGGTGCAATACCTCGTCGTGGGTCCCGGGGGCACGCTATTCGAATACGACGGCGGCTGGGCCGATCTCCGCCATCGCGTCGCGATGACGCCGTCCACCACGATGATGGCCTACTCGATGAGCAAGACGATCACCGCCGCGGCGGTGCTGCAGCTCGTCGCCGCCGGCCGCGCGCGTCTGGAAGACGAGATCGACGAGTCGGGGCCGACGCCGTACGGGCCCGGCACCATCGTGCGCCGACTACTCGCGCACCTGTCGGGCCTTCCCAATCCGATCCCGCTGCGTTGGGTGCATCCCGTCGCAGGGCACGCGACGTTCGACGAGCACGCGGCGCTGGCCGCCGTGCTGGCGGCGCACCCGAAGCGCGCGTCGGCGCCCGGCACG
>JBGQHV010000239.1:0-4427 GCA_041498155.1 Gemmatimonadota bacterium
CGTAGCAGCTGCTGATCCTCCCAGACGACCCCGACGGATGCAGACGCCCCTCACGCCGCTCAGCTTCGCCCGCCGTGCCAGGTCTCTGTACGGCGACCGCGAGGCAGTCGTCGACGGCAACCAGCGGTGGAGCTACGCCCAATTCCTCGACCGGTGTGACCGCTGGTCGGGTGCGCTCCATCGCCTCGGCGTCGCACCGGGCGACCGCGTGGCATACATCGCTCCCAACACCCATGCCCACCTCGAGGGGTTCTACGGCGTTCCCGCCCTCGGTGCGGTGGTCGTCCCGCTCAACTACCGCCTGCTGCCCTCCGACTGGAGCTACATGGTGAACCACTCGGGGAGCCGGGTCCTGTGCGTGCACGCGGACTACCTCGACCTCGTCGATACGGTCAGGCACGAGATGCCCGCGGTCGAGCACTTCGTCGCGCTCGAGGGGAGCGGCAAGGACTGGCTCGACTACGAGCGGCTGCTGGCCGAGGCGACAGCCGAATTCGCGCGCCCGGAGATCGCCGAGCACGACCTGCTCACGATCAACTACACCAGCGGCACGACGTCGAAGCCAAAGGGTGTGATGATCACTCACCGCAATGCGTGGGTGAACGCCGTCGGGACGCTGGTCCACCACCCGATGACCTGCGCCGACCGGTATCTGTGGACGCTGCCGATGTTCCACGCCAACGGGTGGACCTTCGTGTGGATCGTCACCGCGGCGGGCGCGACGCACGTCTGTGCCCGCAAGGTGGACGCCCCGACGGTGTACCGCCTCCTCGGCGGCGAGCGCATTACGATGCTCTGCGCGGCCCCGACGGTACTCATCACCATCGCGAGTGCGCCCGACGAATTGCGCGTGACGGCGCCGCGGGGCGTGCGCGTCCTCACCGCCGGGGCGGCCCCCGCCGCGCACACGATCGAGCGGGTCGAAGAAGGGCTCGGCTGGACCATCACCCAGGCGTATGGACTCACCGAGACGGCGCCGCTCATCAGCATCTGCGAGCCGCGCCCGGAGCACGCCGCGCTCTCCGCCGCCGAACGGGCGCGGATCAAGGCGCGACAGGGAGTCGAGCTGATTACGTCCGGGGAGCTGCGGGTGGTGGACTCGCGCGGTGAGGACGTGCCGCGCGACGGCGCCACCATCGGCGAGATCGTCGCGCGCGGCAACGTCGTCATGGAGGGCTACTACCGCGACCCCGAGGCAACGGCGCGCGCCTTCGCCGGCGGCTGGTTCCACTCGGGTGACGCCGCGGTGGTGCATGCGGATGGTTACGTCGAGATCCGGGACCGGCTGAAGGACGTGATCATCAGCGGCGGCGAGAACATCTCCTCGATCGAGGTCGAAGGGGTGCTGCTGCGCCATCCCTCGGTACAGGAGGTCGCGGTCGTCGGGCTGCCGCACGAGAAGTGGGGGGAGGCACCGCATGCCTTCGTCGTCCTCCGGCCCGGGACGACGCTCACCGAGGAAGAACTGCGAGCGTTCGCGCGGGAGCGGCTCGCGGGCTTCAAGGTGCCGAAGGGGCTGACGGTCGTCTTGGAACTCCCGAAGACGGCCACGGGGAAGATCCAGAAGTACGTCCTGCGCGGTGGGCGCGGCGCCGTCGCCGCGCAGTGAGCGCTGCGCCGGGAGCGGACCCGCGGGCTAGCAGCCTTCTCCGCGCGGCGGAGGCGACAGAATGAGGGAGCGGAAGCGGGGGTCGCCTTGCAGCGGAGCGAAGGGCGGCTGGGGCGCCGACCGGTCCATCCGTCACAACGGCGGCGTCTGCCGCCGGAGGTTCTCCAGGATCTCTTCGTAGTAGGGTCGTTCCCGGAGACTCGCGCGGGAGCCGGGGAAGTACAACAGCCGGATGCGGGCGTGGGAGGTGTCGAACTGCTGCAGCACGACGGCGTAGCGCTGGTCGCGGGTGAGTCTGGTGTTGTCCACCATGGGGAAATCGAAGAATCCCACGCCGAACGTCGCCTGCTCCGCCTTCTGGTCGGCGGCCGTATCTGAGGTGATCACTTCCACGCGGAGCTTGAGTTCCTGTCGCGCAAGATCCACTCCGACGGCGGACAGCCGGAAGATTCGAGTGAGGGAATCGGCGGTCAGGGTCGCGTCGTCCAGCCGGAGACTCGGGCCCTCGACCCTGGGCACACTGTCGAGGTCGACGTCCCACTCCCGCGAGTCACCGGCCGATTCCAGCAGGTCTCCTTCCCGCCGATTGATCTCCGCCGCCATGCGCTTCAGCCGGTCGAGGAACTGCAGCCGGTCGGCTCGCGTGATGGGGGCGTCGGAGACGGCCCGCACGAGGTGAAGAAAGAGGGGCGTCAGGTTAAGCGATTCGTGGAAGTTGTACGACAGGAGCTCAAGGTTGAGCACCCTGGCCTCGAGCTCCTCCTTCGAACTGGCGGTGTGCGAGTCGCGTTTGGTGAGAAAGGATGTGATGATGGAGGCGAACATATCCTTCCGGAGGGCGCTCTCCGAGTCCTCCCGCCGGCTGATCAGCTCGGAGTAGAGCCGCTCCTTGGCGTCGGCATCCTGCCTGAGCGTCAGGTGGCGATTCGTCAGGAACCCGATCCACACTACCGCCATGGCGGTCAGGAGGCCCCCGACCGGCTCCAGCACGATCCGGGTCTTGTCCCACAGATCCTTCGGCGCCTCGCTCACGTCACTCACTGTGCAGGGTGTACTTGCCGTTTGCTTCCTCCAGCACCAGACGGTATCGCACCGCATCGCCGACCGACACGATCTCCAGCGTCGGGGCCTGTTTCTGGTAGCGCACCGTGAGGGTGCACTTGCCGGCCTCCTTCACGAACACCCGGTAGGCGCCAAACTTGTCGGTAGTGTCAGAGACCGTGCCGGAGGCGGTGGTGACCGCGACCTCTACGCCCGCCAGGAACTGCTTGCCCAGTCGGACGGTGCCGTAGACTTCGCCCCGCCGGGCCCCGCCCAGGAGGGCCATCCCGACCAGGAGTAACAGACTTAATCGCATGGGATTCCCTCGCGACATCAAGGGGACATTCGCCCGGTGGGCCCGGGCGTGAGCGGAGACCCGCCCGCCTTCATCGTGGCCGCTCCCGGAGGGGGTGTCAAGAGCCGTCGTTGGCTGTGTGGTGCCGTCGGCTCGATCAGTGGCTGATGACGACGAACCAGGCCGCGATCACCGGCCCCCGCGGGCCGCGCCCACCCGACGGCGGTGGCGGCGCACCCGGGGCCGGGGCGGGGGCAGGGCCATACTCGGGCTGGAACAGGTACGCCACGTGCCGGACGGCGTCGACCGAGACGGTCTTCGCACCGGGTCTGGTACGGACCGTCGCCACGACGGTGTACATGTCCGGGGCATCCTCGTGCACCACGGTCACCGTGCCGTCACGCCCGGCCGGGATGTAGATCAGCTTCTCCGGGGCGTCCCAGCCCAGCGCGTCCACTCCATCGCCATTAGAGAACGTCGCCACGACCTTGCCGGATGCGGGATCGACGACCACCGAGGTCCGGCTGCAACCGGCGAAGATCCGATTGACGCTGCGATCGTAGGCGATGCCGGTGGGCCCGTCGCAGGGCGCGAGCGGCCACGACGCGAGCACTTTCATCGTGGCGACGTCCAGCACCTGGATGGTGCTGGTGCCCTCGTTGTTGACGAAGATCTTCCCCTTGCCGTCGCTGGCCGCGCCTTCCGGCGAATTGTCCTCGAGCTCCGCCGAGCCGGTGATGTCCCCGGTCCCGGGGTCGATCGCGGTGACGGTGCCGATCGGACGACTGTGATTGGTGAGAATGATCCGGTTGGAGAAATCATCATACATGATGCCGTCGAGACCGCCGGACCGCACCGGGATCTTCCTGATCACCGCCAGGCTCTTGAGGTCGAACATCGTCACGGTGGAATCGCCACCGTTGGTGGTGAACCCGTGGCCCGACTTCGGGACCAGGGCGATACCGTGAGTCCGAGGCGTATCGGGGATGTCGCCGAGCACCGTGCCGGTGGACCCGTCCACCACCATGACATGGGTGCCGCGCGACACGAACACGCGGCCGGTCCCTGGTTCCGCCGTCAGGTAGTCGGTGCCCCCGTCACCACCGATGTTGAACGTGTCGACCTTGAAGGCCTGTGCCTGGCCGACGCTGGGCAGGGTCAGTGCGGCCGCGAGGAGAAAGGCCGAGGCGGCAAAGGGGTGTCTGGGCATATCGACGGTCCGGGGTGGTCGCTGTGGGCAGGTTGCAGCTCGTAGCGTCAAGCTAATCGCTCCCTCAACGGGTAGGGACGGCTGGGTTGCCTGCCGGGACGGCTCCTGGGAGGACCGCGCTCCCGCTGCTAGAGGTGCACCCCGAGCAGACGCCAGTACCAGCAGAACGGGATGAAGGCGATGCCGGCAAGCGCGGTCGCCGTGAACAGCAGCCGAAGAGCGAGGCCGAAGGTGCCGCGGCGCCACACCGAAACGAGCGCGTAGGGCAGGGC
>JBGQHV010000240.1:0-4400 GCA_041498155.1 Gemmatimonadota bacterium
CACGCTGCAGGCCCACTATTCCGATCAGTTCGCCGATCTGGATGCCGGCTACGGGTTCAAGCTCGAGACCGTGCCGCTGCACCCGTCGCTCTTCGCCCTGGCGGTCCCATGGGAGTCCGGGACCCAACACGCCGACGCGATGGCGGGGCTGTCGCGCACGACCCACGTCGCCGTGCTGTTGCGGGACCGGGACGGCGGCCGGGTGCGGGTCGATGGCGACGGGAAGGCCGTGGTGTCTTACCGGCTCTCGGCATACGACGCCGCCCACCTGCGCCGCGGTCTGGCCGAAGGCGCTCGGCTGCTCGAGGCGGCGGGGGCGCGGGAGATCTGGTCGCCGCAGGCGCGCTGGATCGCCTACCGGCCGGACGGGTCGGGCGCGGCCCGCGACCGCTGGCTCGAGGAGATGGATCGCGCCGGCTACGGTCCCAACCAGATCCAGCTGGCCACGTTCCATCAGATGGCGTCGTGCCGCATGGGGAGCAGCCCGCGCGACTCCGTGGTCAGCGCCGAGCACCAGGTATGGGGCGTCCCCGGGCTGTATGTCGCCGACGCCAGCACGTTCCCCTCGGCGTCCGGTGTCAACCCGATGCTCACGATCATGGGGATTGCGCATCGGGCGGCGGGGATAGTCGCTGCGAAACTGTGAGCCGTCAGGCATCAGCCGTCAGCGATCAGCATCAAACACCCGAATGGCTGATGGCTGACAGGCGACGGCACCCTCAAAGGAGCACCGCATGCTCGTTCTGCTCGCCGTCACCACCCTCGCGCTCCAACAATCGGTCGCGGACACCTCTCCCTTTCGGGCCCTGGTGCTCCCCGCGGCGACCCGCGTCCGCTCGAGCGGCGGCGCGCCGGGGTCGGAGTACTGGCAGCAGGAGGCGAGCTACACGATCCGCGCATCGCTCGATACGGGTCCCAGCCTGTTGACCGGGACGGAGACGATTCACTACGTCAATCACTCGCCCGACGCGCTCGCGTTCGTGTGGGTGCAGGTCGAGCAGAACATCTTCTCGAAGCAGAGCGTCACCTACCAGCTCAACCAGCCGCCGCTCCATTTCGCGGGCGGCGCGGTGTTCGATTTCACCGGCAAGGGCTTCATCGGCGGAATCACGATCGACCACTTCGCCGCCGGCGCGCAGGAGCTGGTGCGCACCGTGACCGGCACCATGATGCGGGTCGAGCTGCCGACGCCCCTCGCGCCGGGAAGCGCGATCGATTTCGACGTCGCGTGGCACTTCCCGGTACCCCCCTACGGCGGCGGCCGCATGGGGCGGATCGGGAACCGACTCTATGAGATCGGCCAGTGGTACCCGCGGCTCGTGGTCTACGACGACGTCAACGGCTGGAACCCGCTCCCCTACATCGGGGCGGGCGAGTTCTACCTCGAGTACGGCGACTACGACGTGACGCTGACGTTGCCGGCGGGCTACCTCGTGGCGGCGACCGGCACGGTGCAGAACCCCGCCGACGTCTGGTCGCCCACGATGCGCCAGCGACTCGAGCAGGCGAAGACCGCGCCCGAGCGCGTGCAGATCGTCACCAAGGCCGAGGCCACGGCGAACGGCGCCCGCCCCACGGCCGGGACCAAAACGTGGCACCTGACCGCGACGAACGTGCGCGACTTCGCCTGGGCGGCTTCACCCGATTTTCGCTGGGATGCGAGCGGTTGGAACGGCATCCAGATCAACACGTTCTACCGCCCCACCGCCGCGCCCTGGGAAGAGGCCAACCGGATGGCCCGGTTCACCATCCAGCATTTCTGCGAGACCTGGGGCACCTATCCCTGGCCGCACGCCACGACCGTGGAAGGACTGATCGAGGGCATGGAGTATCCGATGCTCACCTTCGTCCCCGCGATCGCCAAGCGCGAGGACCAGTTCTGGGTCCTGATGCACGAGTTCGGGCATCAGTGGTTCCCGATGATGGTCGGCTCCGACGAGCGCCGTTATCCCTGGATGGACGAGGGGTTCAACACCTTCATCGACTACGGCGCCGCGGAGGGCTACTTCAAGGGCACCGCGTACGGCGATACGGTCCGGCGCGAGCTGCTGACCGCCTTCGGCGTCTCCGCCGTCCCCGGCCAGGAACAGCCGCTGATCACCAAGCCGGTGGAGCAGCGCGATCTCGCCTGGGGCGCCTACCAGAAGCCGGCGTTGATGCTGACCGTGCTGCGCGACCAGGTGCTGGGCCGCGAGACGTTCGAGCGCGCCATGCGGGAGTACGTGCAGCGCTGGAAGTTCAAGCACCCGCAACCGGCCGATTTCTTCCGGACGCTGGCCAACGTGTCCGGGCGGGACCTCGACTGGTTCTGGCGTGAGTGGGTCTACACCACCGCCCGGCTCGACCAGGCCGTGGATTCGGTGCGGGCCGCGGGCGGCGACTCGACCTACGTGTTCCTCTCGAACCGTGGCTCGATGGTGCTCCCGGTGACGCTGGAGCTGCGCTACGGCGACGGCACGAGCGACACCCGTACGCTGCCGATCGAAATGTGGTACCTGGGCGACCGCTTCACGGCGCGCTTCGCCACGCCGGAGGCGGTGGTGGGCGTCGTAGTCGATCCGACGGCGAGCCTGCCGGATGTGAATCGGGGAAACAACCGCTGGAGCAAATAGACGGCGTCCTTACTCCTTCGCCTCTACCGGCATCCCGACCGCTTCCCACAGATCCCAGCCGCCAACCAGCGCCCGGGCCTTGTCATAGCCGGCCTGTTGCAGCTCTCGCGCCACCCGGGCGCTTGTCGCTTCATTGTTTCAGGCACAGTACGCCACCAGCCAGTCGTGACGCGGGAGCGCCAGCTCCGCGGCGCGCGTGCGTGCACTGTCGGGCGGCAAGCGGATCGCGCCCTGCGCTTTGACGGCGCTCTCGCGCCACGCGCCCTCTTTACGCACGTCGAGCAGCACCACCCGCTCTCCGTGGGCCTGGAGTTGTTTCAGCTCATCGAGCGTGATCCGCTCGCGGGAAGGCGCAGCGCCGGGGGTGGGGGCGGCCCCCTCCACCTGTCCGCTTCTTCCCGCTCCGAACATCAACGCCCCGCCATGGATGACGACCGACGCGAGCACGACGAGCGCCGCAATCGGGAACAACCCGCGCGCACCGGGAACGCCGGCGAACACGGGGAGCAGCACGAGGAGCAGCGACGACAACCCCTTCGGACCGTACCACACGATCAGGCGCCGGCTCCGCGCATCCAGCGGCTCCCGCCGGAGCGCCACGGCGAGTACCAGGGTACGGCCGAACAGCGCGACCGCGGCGAACAGCAGCGTCCGCCAGGTGATGCCGTCCAGACCGGTCCAGACGAGCGAGGCGCCGAACGCGACGAAAGTGAACAACAGAAACAGCTCGGCCGTGGCCTGGCCGTAGTCCACGAAGCAGTCGCACAGCTCGGCATCGAACGCCGCGATGGTGAGCCCGGCCGCGAACGCCGCAAGAAAGCCGCTGCCGTGCACCGCTTCCGCCGCGGCGAACGCCGCGAACGCCAGTCCCAGGGCGTAGATCGACTCGTAGTCGCGGCGCACGCCCACCCGTTTGCGCGCGCCTTCGAGCAGCGCCACACCCAGGAAGCCGACGAGCACCCCCGCCCCGGGCCCCAGTACCAGCAGGCCGACGATTCGTCCTGCCATTGGGGTCGCCGACCCGGTCCCTCCCGCCAGCGCGATGGCGAGCAGGACGATGGGAAGCAAGAGGAGATCGTTCAGCCCGCTTTCGAGCTTCAGCGCCTGCCGCGCGGCCGGCGGCACCGCTTCGCTGCGCAACAGTCCGCGCATCATCACCGGATCGGTCGACGCGAGTGCCGCCCCGAGCATCACCGCGAGCGGCGGCGACAATCCGAGTAGCCCCCACGCCGCGAACGCGCCCAGGGCGGCGTTGAGGACCGCGCCCGGCCCCAGCAGCAGGAACGCGAGCCGGGCATGGGCCCGCACCTCGCGCACATCCACGGAAATCGCGTCGGTGAACAACACCAGCACGAGGCCGATCGTCGCGATCCCCTCGAGCACCGCTGATGTCAATCCGAAATCGAGGAGTCCCAGGCCGAACGGCCCGAGCACGGCGCCCAGAGCGAGGAACACCGCCACCTGCGGCACGCGAAAGCGGTCCACGAGCCCGGACACCAGGGCCGCGGCAATGATGACCACGCCGACGAGTGCCAGCGTGACGACGAACGGCGTCAGTGGATACCGCCGCCGGCGAACTGCTTCACCAGGTCGCCGATCACTCCCTTCGCATCACCGAACAACATCCACGTGTTGTCCTGCACGTACAGCTCGTTGTCGATTCCGGCGAACCCCGGGTTCTTGCTGCGCTTGATCGCCAGCACGGTCCTGGCTTTGTCGGCGTCGATGATCGGCATGCCGTAGATCGGCGATTCCTTCACGTAGCGCGCCGCCGGATTCACCACGTCG
>JBGQHV010000241.1:0-4395 GCA_041498155.1 Gemmatimonadota bacterium
ATAAGCGGCGTACCGCGCCGCTCGGCGTCGCGCACCAGTGCGGCCAGCCCTGCAATGTCTCGGGGAATCGCTACCGCCTGAGGAACGATGCGGTAGATGCCTGCGCCTTCGGAGTACGCGGAGCGAGTGCGCGGGTCGGTGCGATACGGGATCACGGCAACGGGAAGCTAGCACGGTATTGACAGGAGCACCGCGTCTTCGTAAGCTGCACCTGTAATAGCACGTATAGTGGTGCACTCGCAGAGGGCGGAGATCGCATGATTGCGCGGACCTGGCACGGGGCGACTCGGGTGGAGCACGCCGAGGCGTATCTCGATCACCTGTATCGGTCGGGGGTCGCCGCGTACCAGGGCGCCCCGGGCAGCCTCGGGGTCGTCGCGCTGCGCCGGATCGTGGACGACCGGGCGGAATTCCTGTTCGTCACCCTGTGGGAGTCTGCCTCCGCCGTCCCGCGCGGCGCGCGCGATCCCCTGCCGGACCAGTCGCGCTTGCTGGTCGAATCCGACGACCAACCCTCCGACTACGAGATCGTGCTGCAACTGGGGCAGGTCTGAGGCGTGGCGCGCCGATCCCAGGCTGCGCCTGCCGTCGTCGCCGCCTTCGCCGCGATGTACCTGTTCTGTCACCTCGCTCCGGGCACACCGCGCTCCACCCGGGATGGTGCTGGTGGGGCTCGCGCTCGGAACGTTCGGAGTCGGCCTGCTGATGGAGGGGAAGGGGGGGTGGTCGGGAACGATCGTGGACCGCCTCGCCCTCGTCGGCAGCGGGGTCAGCTGGTCCGTCGGATCGCTCATCGCCCGCGACGGGGCCCGACCTGCTCCGCGGTCCAGTCCACGGCCATGCAGCTGGCCGGCGGGGGGATCGCCGTCCTCGCCCTCAGCCTCTCTATCGGCGAGCTCGGGAGCTGGCACCCGGAGCAGATGACCGTCCGCGGGGTCGGGTCCTTCGCATTCCTCGTGATTCCCGGGACGGTGGTGGCGTTCGGCGCCTATACCTGGCTGCTGCGGTTCATGTCGCCGGCGGCGGTCGGGAGCTCTTCATTTGTGAACCCGGTGCTGGCGATCGCCCTCGCGTGGGCGCTTGGCGACGAGTCGGTCTCCGGCCGGACGATCGCCGCCGGGGGCATCGTCTTCGCCGCGGTATTCCTGATCTGGAAGGGCTCGAGCCGGTCACCGGCTCGAGTCGCATCGACGACTACCCAGGGGACCTGGAATGCTCGCACGCATTTGGCGGGGCGCGACGCGCGCTGACGACCACAGCGCCTATCTCGACTACCTGCGCCGGACCGGTTTCAAGGAGTACCGTGAGACACCCGGGAACCGCGGGGTGCTGGCGCTCAGTCGCCGGCGCGGCGATCGCGCCGAATTCTTGCTGCTCACGCTGTGGGAATCGGTGGAGGCGATCCGGCGCTTCGCCGGTGATGACATCGAGCGGGCGGTGTTCTATCCCGAGGACGACCGCTTTCTGGTGGAGCGGGACCTCGACGTGGAGCACTTCGACGTGGTGTTCCAGGATGGCGCGGGGTGATGGGACGCTCAGTGATGCCGCGGTCGGCGACCCGCCCGCCGTGCGCGCTCGAGGCGGCGCCGCGTCTTCTCGATCGTGCCGCAGGTCGCCATGTCGCACCAGCGCCGCAGCCCGTTGCGGCTGCGATCGACGTACATCCAGCCGCAATCCTCGCCGCCGCAGATCCGGAGCTGCGATGCCTCCTCCGATACGATGAGCGAGGCCGCCGACCAGACCGCGGGCCAGACCGGCGCGTCCAGGCTCGCGTCCAGGTCGCGCCACGCGAGGCGCAGCGAGGGCTGCCGCCGGCGCCGACCTTCGGGTGGCGCCACGTGCAGCCGTCCCAGCGCCCGAGCCAACAGCCCGTTGAGCTCGGCCAGCGGCGCGTTCGCCGGCTCGCCGCGCGCGACGGCCGCGAACACGCGGTGCAGGATCCCACGCGCCTGCAGGCCGGTGCGCAAGGCGCGAGCAGCCTCCGGTGGCTGCCGCAGCGCCTTCGCCAGCAGCGACGCGGCCGCCTCGTGTGGGAGAATACCCGCCCCCTGCGCCCAGCGAATCAGGCGGGCATAGTCGGTCAACCGGTCCTCCGCCGGCCCCCGGGGCGTCCAATCCACCGTGTTCACGAGGTCGAGGCCCGGATCGCCCCCGATGTACTTGAACGGGAGATCGACAGGTGCCGACGGTGCGTTGGGGAGTGCCGCCATGTGGCGAATATAGCACCAGTATTACGGCCTTGACAGGGGGAATGGCATGCAGGCCTTTGCGCCCGAGATCTACCGCAAGCGACTCCTGATCGAGGGGTACTTCGCGCGCCGCGACGTGGATAGCGCGACGCTGCTCGACTATTTCACCATGATCACCGCGACGCTCAACCTGCGGACCTATGGCCGTCCGATCGTCCATCGCACGAGCGGCGAGGGCAAGCCGGAGAACGAAGGGTACGACGCGTTCGTGCCGCTGATCGCCTCCGGCATCTACGTGTGCATCTGGTCGCAGCCGCGGTTCGCGTCGGTGATCCTGTTTACCTGCGCCGATTTCGACGACGAGCTGGCGACGGCGCGGACGCAATCGTTCTACGCCATGGCCGCGATCAACACATTGCACTTCTGAGGCTACTGCCCGAATCGTTGCTTCAGCGCGTCCATCAGCTGCTGCGCGATGCGATACCCTTCCGAGCCCTGCGGCACGATTTCCTCGAGATCCCGCTCCGGCCGGGACGGATCGAGTATCGGTCGGTACACCACTTCAACGGTGAGTTGGGCCTTGCCGGGAACGTTCGGATCGGCCCAGCAGCGGATCTTCACCGTCATCAGCAGATCGCCGGGGTCGGCTGCTCCGAATTCCGACGAGTGGGTACGCAGGTTGAACCAGGCAGTTTCGACGTACCCATCCTGGGGACTCGACCACTGCGCCTGGAGCCCTTGGCTCGTCAGCCAGCCGACCGCCTCGGGGACGATCCGCGATGGTGGCGCGTCCAGGATCATGACCAACGCCTGCGGATACGGCATGAACGGCGGGCGCGTGGTGACGGGGGAGCAGGCGAGAACAAAAAGAACGAATGCAGAATGCAGAATGGTGAATGCAGAATGCTCCGGGGCGTTTCGTGCCTCGCGGTGAGGCTCGTGCTGCCCCGAGTCAATCTGCACTCTGCATTCAGCATTCTGCATTTTCATCAGTGCGTATGCGGCGGCGTGCCAGGGGGATCCACATGGGCCGGCGTCGAGTCGTGGTCGTCGGACTCCCCTGCCTCGTGATGGTGCCCTTCCTCACGGTTCTCGATTTCCGACTGGAGCTTTGCCGTCGGAATGCCGGCTGCGTGATCGAACACCAGCTCCCCACCCTCCGCGGCGGTGCGCACCAGGAACACGAGCCCCACGATCATGAGGAGCTTGAGCAGCCGGTCTTCCGCGGGGCGCAGCTGGAAGCGGCGCCACAGCTTCCAGGCCAGCACGATGGTGAACAGGCTCATGGTGATAAGGGCGAGCTTCTCGTGCACGCTCATGATCTCATGCACGGCGTCTCCGTGTTCGACGGCGTCCTCGGCGAGCTCGCCCAGGATCACCGCGGCCCAGCCACCAATCACGCCGGCCCAGAGGGTCCAGATGCCGGCCCAGGTGAGGGAGTCGCGCTTCAGGAGCCAGCCCATGAGATCGAACAGCACCGCGACGAGCAGCAGGGCCGCGGGAAGATCGTTCACCGCCGCGTGCAGACGTGGTATGTCGTATCCCAACATGCGGGTGCGCGCTCCTTGTAGGACTACAGTCCGAGGCTCGAGACCACCGGCGGATTGGCCGAATAGTCGTAGAATCCCTTGCCGCTCTTCCTGCCGTACATCCCGGCGAGCACCATTCGCTTGAGCAGCGGCGGCGGTGCGTACTTCTGCTCCTTGTACTCCGCAAACATGATCTCGGCGATCTTGTAGGTCGTATCGAGCCCAACGAAATCCAGCAGCGTCAGCGGCCCCATCGGATAGCCGCAGCCCAGCTGCATCGCCTTGTCGATGTCCGTCACGTTCCCGGCGCCGTGCTCCAGCGCGCGGATCGCGTCCAGCAAGTACGGCACCAGCAGCAGGTTCACGATGAACCCCGAGTTGTCCTTCGCCGCCACGGCCTCCTTGCCGAGCGAGCGGGCGAAGGCGAACGCTCGCTTGAACGTCTCTTCGGACGTCGTCACGGTCCGGACAACCTCCACCAGCTGCATCAGCGGCACCGGGTTGAAGAAGTGCAGCCCCACGAACCGGTCGGCACGCTTGGTGGCGGCTGCCATCGCGGCGATGGTGAGGCTCGACGTATTCGAGGCGAAGATCGTCCCGGCGCCGCACAGGGCGTCGAGCTCTCTCCAGAGGGCGTTCTTGACCTCCAGGTCCTCCGTGACGGCTTCCACCACGAC
>JBGQHV010000242.1:0-4288 GCA_041498155.1 Gemmatimonadota bacterium
CCCTGGTACACGCGCGTCTGTTGCCGCGCGTCGCTCCCCAACCCGTCGGCCCGCGTCTGCAGCGTGCGGCGGCTGCGCATGTCCACGCTGATGCCGAGACCCGACCCGCCCAGGTCGTTCCCGCTCAGTCGAACGTCTCCGGACGGCTGGGCGAATTGCGCGCCGCTCCCGTCCCGGGGCCGGATCAGCAGATAGTAGAGGCCGACGCGTCCGCGCAGCCCCCCGTTGGGACGCCATCCGGCGGGTGGCGGGGCGGCGCGCGGGGCGGCCACTACGGCCGCAACCGCCGTAGCCGAATCGACCGCGTCCGCCGCCGCGGCGAACCGCACGGAGTCGCCCACGCTCAGCGCCCCCGTGACGCCGGCCAGATCGCAGGCCGCGCGGTGGGTCGCGAGAAAGGTGATGGGCAGAATCGCGACTGTGCTGTCGCCCCGGACCACCGATACGCGGCTCGTGTCCCGCAACCCGTCGGCGCGCCCGGCGTCGATGTACGCCGTCGCGGTCGTCAAGTAGGTGATGTGCGCCCAACGGACGCGCGGTGCCCGCTGTTGGCCGGCCGCGTGAGGCGCGAACGCCGTCAGGGTGGCGCCGGCAAGCGCGAGATCACGGATCTTCAATCTCCACCTCTTCCGTCCGGGTGGCAGCTGTAGCACTGCCGGCTGACGTAGCCCCTACCCTGGTGCGCATTCTGGTGACAGTGCACGCAATCGAACTGTTGGAAGTCGTTCGGGTTCACGTGGCAGTCGGAGCACGACGACCACTTGCCCTTGTGGGTGCCCGAGAAAATCGGGAAGAACGGCCCGTCGTGGTTGAACGTGCCGCCGGTCCACCGCGCGGTCGAGTGGCACGACGCGCAGTCGGTCGGAAACTGGGCCGCCAGGTGATTCGGGCTGGTCGTGCGATCGTAGTCCGCCTGGTGGCACGCCACGCACGTCGACGGCAACGCCTGGAACTGTCCCACACCATGACACTGTGAGCAGGTGATCCGGAGGTGCGCGCCAGTCAGGGCGAAGCCCGTTCCCGCGTGATCGAACCGCGTACGGAGCCAGGTGACGGGAGCGTGGCACTGCACGCAGTCGGTCGAGAAGCCACCGGCCGTGTGGTCGGGGTCGCGGGTCGTCTGGTAGTCCTTCAGGTGGCACGCCGAGCACTCCGTGGTCAGCGCCACGAACGTCATGCGGCCTTGCGGGGCGGCATGACACGCTTCACAATCGGCGGTCAGGTGGCTCCCTTCCAGCGGGAACCGCGTGAGCTGGTGCGCCCGCGTCATCCCGGAGCGGTCGAGGAAGCCCCGCGAGGTGTGGCAGCGCGCGCAATCGGTGCCCACCTCTCCCCGGTGGGGGTCCTGATGGCACGAGACGCAACTGGTGGGCGCGCCTCGAAAGTCGAGCGTGCCGTGGCAGGCGCGGCATGTGACCGTCGCGTGGGCGCCGGTGAGCGCGAACCCGGCTGCCTTCGCGTGATCGAATCCGGCGCTGATCCGCGCCGGCGCCCACGCCTCGGGACTGTGACACACGTTGCAGGCCTGGGCGATGGGGCCGTGCGGGTTCGCGACCGGCGCCTGCTGCCCCCGCCCCGCCGCGGGAAGACCCACGGCGAGGCAGACCCCCGCGCCGAGCACCCCGATCCACTTCACCAGAGCCAGGTCGCGCCGAGGGCGACCACCACGACCACGTGAATCAGGACCGCGGCCAGCGCGGCGATCGCCACCGGGCGGTGCAGCACGTGCCAGAAGCGGAACAGGTCGTGCGTCGCGTCCAGCATGCGGGTTTGCTGTGTCAGGGCCATTTCCCGCCGCGCCAGGCGCACGACGCGGTTCAACGCCTCTCGATCCTGCCGGCCGTGCCCATGCTCCTCCCACAGGCGCCGCAGGCGGCGGGCGGCCGAGCGGCGCGCGAGGTCGTCGGCGGCGAGACGCCGCAGCGTCCCCCAGATCCCACGCCGCCCTGTGGGCGCGCGCTCCGGCATCAGCGTCCCCTCGATCAGCGCGACATCGAGACTCGTGCGCGCCGCGATTTCGTCGAGCAAGGCACGGCGGCGGGCCGCGATCTCCTCACGGGTAAGCTCGACACCGGCCTTACTGCGGGGGATGCGCGCGTACAGATACCGACCCACGATGCCGCTCGCCCACACGACCATCATCGACCAAAACCCGAGGCCGATCAGGCCGCGGAATCGCCAGGCCGAGTGGATCGCGGCCAGCAGCGGCAGGACCAGTGCCGCGAGCACGTGGAGATCGAGCCAGCGCGCCACCGAGCCGGTCCACGCCAGCCAGCGCACCCGTTTCCGGAGGGGATACAGCCAGAGAAAGATGAAGATCGCGACCGCGAGCAACCCGGCGGTCTGGCCGATGTACCCCGACGGCCGGAGCCACGGGTGCAGCGGGCTGCGGACCCGTTCGCCGACCGGGAGGACGTAGTACGGCCATCCGGCCAGACAGATCGCCACGAGCGACGCGGCGAAGCCGATGACGGCCCACTGCGCGCCACGCATCGCCGGCTGTGTCGACCGGGTGGATGCCCGCCGGGGTGCCTGCTCGATAGACTGCCGATCGAGGATTCCGATGTCCGACAACGAGGCCTCGCAGAGTCGATTGCTTCGCACCCCGCGAGGGCAAGTTCTGTGCTCTCGAATTGTCCTCGTGAGACGGTGACCGGCCTGATGCGAAATACGTCACCTGGCGCGTTGTGGATCAGCAACGCGGCCGTGACCTTCATGAAGAACGTGATGGAGCGTTAATCAGAAACGGAAGCTCAACCCCGCGTACAGCAGATCGTGCGCTTCGATCCCGCCGGTCTCACGATACGCCGACACGATCGCGAACAGCGAACGGGCGAGGCTCACATCCATATCCGCCGACATCCAGCGGATGTTGAGCGTTGGCGCCGCGGTGGTATCGCGCTCGCTGCGCCACCCCGACGTCAGGGCCACGCTACCGCGACCGAAGGGCTCGAACCCGAGCGACACCGAATTGAGCCAACCGTCCCGGCTCAGGGTCGTATAGCGGGTACTACGTGTGCGCACGCTGACCCCCAGCGGCGTGAGGCGCTCGGCCCCGACCGCGAGCGTATAGGTGTTGGCCGAGCCGGTCGTCGCATCGTGATTCGCCCGCACGTCGAACGACAGGCGGAAGTGCCGCGGCGTCCGGATGGCGAACCCCGCCCACACGCCCTGGCGGAACGTGTCGTCGAACGTCGTCGCCGGGTTGACCACGTCGCGGTACAGGCGCACGCTGCGACGATTGTCGACGCCGGTCGTCAGGCTCAGGCCTGGGGTCAGCTGGAGCTGGATGTTCGCGAACGTGCTCGTCGGCGAGATCGCCTTCTCGCCACCGACCCGGCGCCACGGCCGGTAGTAATCCACCTCCTGCACCGCATACACGGAGAGGCGGCGCGTGAGGTAGTTGGTCTGGAGGTACAGGAACTCCCGGTTGGTGTGGCCGTTCAGGTAGGAGCCGCTGCCCCCTACGGTGAACGACCAGTGCGTGAGCGACCCGACGTGGTTGTGGCGGCGCACGAAGCCGCCCACCTGCGAGATGTCGCTGGCGAATCCCAGATTCACGAGCTCCGGCTGCATGCCGCCGAACAGCCCGTAGTCCCACGTCCCCTGGGTGATCTCGGCGGCCGCCCCGTCCACCAGGCCGACGGAGGAGATCCCCGGCGCATACTGCCGTCCCGTGGTGAACCGGAACCCCGAGCCCGGCGACTGCCAGAACACCGCCGCCTGATAGACGCGCGTCTGATCCACGGAGCTGGTGCCGCTACCCGGCAGGGCTTGCACCAGGCGCCGGCTGCGCAGATCCATCGCGACCCCGATCGGCGATCCCCCGAGACCGGTTCCGTTCACCCGGATATCGCCGGAGGGTTGCGAGAACTGCCCGCCGAGGGTGTCGCGCTGGATCACCGTCAGATAGTAGAGGCCCACGCGTCCGCGCAACCGCCCGGCGGAGGAGCGGCGCGCATACCCCTGCGCGACTTGGCCTGGCGCCGGTACGGCGCGCGCGCGCTGGGCCACCGCCGGCGCCGCACCGGCGACCGGCATGTACCGAACCGAGTCGCCGACAATCACGCTATCGACCATCGACACGATCTGACAGGCGGATTGGTGCGTGGACAGGAACGCGACCTTCAGCTCCGCGACCGGCCGCCCGTGGCGGACGACGTCCACCCGGCCCCCTTCGACCAGACCGTCGAGTTTTCCCGCGCTGACGTACGCCGAGCTGGTCGTAATGAACGTGACCCGCGCGGTACGCGCGCCCGGCCCACTCGGCGGTTGGCTGGTCGGCGGC